>PMBV01000296.1 GCA_003153055.1 Myxococcales bacterium | reverse complement strand
ACGGGTGTCCTTGACCGGCAGAGGGTCCAAGACCGTGGGCCGTGCCTGAACCCTGAAGCTCTCGAGTCAGGGTGAATTGGTGCGGTCAGTGAACGCCCAGCCGATTCGCCACGCCCCGCTCGCGTTTGACCATAGGAAGGACGGCTCCTCGCCCAAGCGGTCGTCCTCGCCCCGCGGCGCCAGAGCGGGCCCCTCGCCCTCGGGGCGAGGCGGGGGAGTGGGGAAGGCCGTCCGCCCAGGACAAAGAAGAAGCCTCTGCGGCCATGAGGTGCCTCAGGCTCCGACAAGGCCCATGCGTTGCGCTGGGCCTCCGAATACGTCGCAGAACTTCCAGACAACCTGTACCTACACGCCCAGCCGCCGCCGCGCCGCCTCGATGAGCGCCGACTGCTTTCCAGCCAGCGACGGGTGGGTGAGCAGCCGGCCCACCTCGTCGGGCCCGAGGCTCAAGATGAGCCCTCTCCGCTGCACCTCAACGGTCTCCATCACCACCCCTTCGAGGGTGTCGAGATCGCCCACCAGCGTGCCCGGGCCGTAGTGCCGCGGTGTGCCATCGCGCCCGGCCCGCAGGAGCTGCCCAGAGACGGGCACCACCAGCCCCGCCGGCGCCGCACCTCGTGACATCAACACCTCGCCGCTCTCCGCCTCCCGCGCTTCGAAGCGATCGGCCAGTGCCTGCCGCTCGTTGCGCTTGAGGCCGGCAAACAGGGGCTCGCTCGCCATCACGTTGGAGAGGATTCGCCTGCGTGCGAACGAGGCCATACCCTCAGCCACCGACGGGTACTGCATCGACAGCCTCCGCACCGTGGGCGCGGGAATCTCGAGCAGCTTGGTGTCGTCGACCTCAGCGACGACCCAGGCCGATCGCGGCGCCCCCGTCAGCAAGGCCATCTCACCGAAGAAGGCCCCGTCTTCGAGGATCGCCAGCTCTCGCCGAGAGGACCCTTCTTCGCGGAACACCCGCACCCGCCCAGCCAAGATGACGAAGAACGAGTCTCCCGGCCGGCCCTGCTCGAGCACCACCTCGTGAATGGAGTAGTCCCGCAAGGGGCACTCCTTGAGCAAGGCGAGGAACGCATCGCTCGACATCGCCTCGAACAGCGGTACCCGGGGAAACTCGCGGCGCCCGCCCTCCTCACTCACCTCGGCGACGGCCTCGTCCAACCGGTGATGCCCGGGGTTCGTCGGAGGCGGCGGCGCAGAGGCCAGTGGGTTCATCGCCACCACCGTCGAGTCTTGCTCCGACGACCTCAGCCGGAGCTGCTCCATCACGGCGACGTTGCCCAGCATCGTCGCCTCGGGGTTCGACCTCCCACCGAGATGGATCTCCTCCATGACCGGCGCCGAAGGCATCACCTCTTCTTCGTCCACGGCCGGCAGGAACGGCGCCGATGGAGCCGGCGGCGGCGGTGGTACCAACGCCGGCGCGACCACAGCCTCCGCGACGAGCTCGGCCTCGAGGAGCGGCTCGACCGGGTCGATGGCCGGCGGCCGCATGAGCCGAAACGGCGGGCGCCGCACCGGCCGAGGAATCGACGCGCCGGTGACGTCCGCGGGAGGAGGAGGCGGAACCATCTCGTCCATCGGAGGAGCGCCCGCTTGCGCCAGCCCGAGCGCCTGGTCGATGTACGGCTCGAACTCGGCCATGTCGCCAGCCACTCCCTCTCCTGGTTCCGACGCCACAGGCCAAGGCGGCGGAGGTGGCAGCGAGCGAAGTGAAGATGGCGACGAGCCGAACACGGGCGGCCCCGGTGGCTTGGCCAGCGGCGCCGACACCCGGCCTCGGCTGGGAGACGACTCGAACGCGGGCGGCGGCATGTCGGATGCGACCCCAGAGGCCGGTGTCGGCGGCCGCCCGAAGCGCTCGGCGTGGAAACCCGCCACCAGCGCCTGAACGTCGAGCGCGTGGGGTTTGATGCCAAGGGCCAGCTTCGCCGCCGCGGTCGCCTGGGGCAGAAACCCCGCCTTGGCGAAACCCTCGGCCGCCGCCCGGTACGCCTCGAAGGCGTTCTCGACCTGGCCCGCCTTGGCCAGCGCGTCACCCAGACGCAGGCGTGACTGGTTGTCCTTCGGGTCCGCCTGGCAGACCTGAGCCCACACCTCGCCCGCCTTGGCGAACTTCCCCTTCTGGAAGAACTGAAGCGCCTTTTCTTTCAGCAGCCGCGCGTCCATGTCGCCCTCTGGAGACATACCATCAAAGGTCGCCCACGACCTCCTCTGTCCGTGGGACTTTCGCACAGGGCTCGCTCCGGTGTACGAGGTGTCTGTGCTCTCGAGGGGTCATTCTCACTGGCCCATCTTGCTCGCCGTCTCGGCGGCGGTGCACGGGCTTGGCCTGTGGCTGGTTCCTCGGCCGGCGCCAGACCTACACCCCGGCGCTGCGAAGGCCGCCTTTGTCCTGGTGCCCATCGAGGTGAGCGCGACCTCGCCGGTGCCGACTCCGCCGGCCAAGCCTCGTCAGACGGCGCGGCCTCCCTCCTCCACCGCCCACCGGCCGACCACTGGCGTACCCGAGGCGATACAATCCACCCCCTCCGCGGAGGACGGAGCTTCGATGGCCGGGGCCGATGTCCCTCGGGCCGCCGGACACCAGCTGACCCCGCGCCTGAGCGCCATCATCGGCCTCGAGGGCGGCCCGGCCGAGCCGGTACGGGGCTCGACGGTGCGCAACGGGCCGGGGGAATTCATCGACGAGGCCATCGCCAAGGAAGTGGAGGGCGAGCGGCTCACCCGGAAGCTCAACGCCGAGCTGCTGGTCGACGTGGGCGCCGCGGCCGTCGGGGCCGGCACGGTCCCCGGCCACTTTCGCCGCGCTGAGTCGAGCATGCGGGCCATGCTCTCGGGAGTGAAGGTCGACCGAACGCCGCTGAGCGCCAAGCAGCTCGCCGAAGACGTCGCCAAGACCATGTTCACCGGGGGCATCTCCGACAGCGCGGCGCGCAAGGTGGCCGACTCACCCTTGGGCCAATCGGTGCGCAACCAGGGCGTGTCGGTGCCCAACACCGACGACAACCGGTTCCGCGAGCAAGGCCTGCAGCTCATGGCCGGCGTCGAGGCGCTGAAGGAGCGGATCAGCGCCGCCCGCCTCAAGACGGTGCTCCAGCTCACCACCGACGCGACCGGCGCGGTGGCCGAAGTCACCGTGCTCGAGCGCTCGGGAGACCCCCGCTTCGACGAGTCGGTGCTGCACCTCTCGCGCAAGGTCTTCCGGCACCTGCCTGAGGACGACGAGAGAGCCCTGGGCACGCACTGGTGGCAGACGAAGTGGCAATTCACCTGGGAGCCACCGGACGTGCGGGTGCGGCTCCTCGACGCGCACCGAATTCCCCCCGCGCTCTGACGAGCCGCCTCAGGGCCCCACGTTGTCCCAGGTGTAGCCCTCGAGGTCGAGCGCGTGGTTGGCCAGTGACTTGACCAGCTCATCGTCGTTCACGGCGATCTGCTGGTAGTTCGCGTCGAACCGTCGCCGAGCCTGGCCGGTGAAGACCTCGAGGATCTCCAGCTCCCTGGTGACCTGGGCGGCACCCTTGGCCTCCACCGCCGTCGACACCCGCGAGAGGATGGAGCCGAGCACGAAGAGGTCGATCATCATGTCGGCCAAGCGGCGGCTGGCGAACTGCTTGCCGATGATTTTCTTGCCGTGCCGCCGCAGCACGTGGTCCACCGAGGTCGCCAGGTCACGCGTCATCTGCTCGAAGACGAGCTGGTGCTTCTCGACCGCGGCGTGCAGCTTGGTGAAGGCCATCTTGTCGCGCTTGATGTAGGGCGAGGCCAGCGAGGCCCGACGCCGCGCGTAGTCGCTGATGACGCCGAAGCCCTTGATGGGGTTGTCGAAGATGCCCTTGAGCGAGTCGGCCAGCTCCTTCAACTGGCTGCCCACTTCGTTCATCGAGGTGAGCGAGATGAAGAGCCGCAAGATGTCGTTGGTGCCCTCGAAGATGCGGTTGATGCGACAGTCGCGCAGCGCCCGCTCGTAGGGGAACTCGCGCATGTAGCCGTTGCCTCCGGCGACCTGCAGCGCCTCGTCGATGGTGCGCCACATGGCCTCCGACGCGAAGACCTTGGTGATGGCCGCCTCCANNACCACCATCGTCCCCAGCTTCTGCTTGATGAGCCCGAACTCGGCGATGGGCTTGCCGAACTGCACCCGCTCCTTGGCCTGCTTGGTGGCCAGGGAGAGCATCTGCTTCATCGCCCCCACGCTGCCGCCCCCCAAGCCGGTGCGCCCGGAGTTGAGGATGTTCATCGCCACCTTGAAGCCCTTGCCCACCTCGCCCAGCACGTTGGCCTTGGGCAGCCGCACGTTGTCGAACATCACCGTGGTGGTGTTCGAGGCGCGCAGCCCCATCTTGTCTTCATGGGGCCCAGTGGAAACACCGGGGAGATCGCTGGTCACGATGAAGGCGGTGACGCTGCCATGCTCGCCCTGCGGACCGGTGCGGGCGAACACCGTATAGAACTGAGCGATGCCTCCGTTGGTGATCCACAGCTTGTTGCCGTTCAGAATCCAGTCGTCGCCGTCTCTCACCGCCGACGTCTTGATGCTCGCCGCGTCACTCCCTGCCCCCGGCTCGGTCAGACAGAAGGCAGCGATGAGCTCACCGGTGGCCAGCTTCGGGAGGTACCGCTTCTTCTGCTCCTCGGTGCCGAACAACAAGACCCCCTTGAGGCCGATCGACGAGTGGGCACCCACCGTCACCGCCACCGAGCCGTCGTACCGGGCCAGCTCCTGCAGCGTGCGCGAGTACTGCGTCGTCGTCATGCCCATGCCCCCGAACTCCTCGGGGATGATGAGCGAGAAGAGACCAAACTGGCGCAGCTCCTCGATGAACTCGGCTGGCATTTCGCCCTGCTTGTCCCAGGCGCGAAAGTCCTTCTCGCGTGGCTTGAGCAGCTGCTCGATGCCCGTGCGCACCTGCTTGAAGGTCTCTTGGTCCGAAGCCTTCATCTTCGGGTAGGGCAAGATGAGGTCCTCCTCGATCGAGCCAAAGCAGAGCTGCGAGACGAAACTCGGCGAGGTGTTCGAGATGGTCATGGCCCCAAAAACTTAACCACGCGCACGTGCTGACACATCGCATCAACTGCGGTCGTTTCCATCGAGCACGCAAAACCTGCGACCTCTGGTGACGGGCGTCCTGTGGCGCTTTTCGAGGAAGGCGGGCACGTCCCGTGGATACACATTTGGTCATGAAAGATACGTGGACGAGTCGCGCGACGAATGCCGACGAAGTGGTGTCACACATCAAAAGCGGAGATCGGGTCTTCGTGCACGGCGCCTCAGCGACGCCCACGACCTTGCTCGACGCGATGTGTCGACGGACAGACCTCGAGAACGTCACTCTGTACCACATGCACACTGCCGGGCATTGCACCTTCGGGGAGCCCAAGCACAAGGGCCGGTTCTTCTCGGTGTCGTTGTTCACCGGGCAGGCGCTGCGAGAGCCGATCAACGAGGGGCGAGCCGACTTCATGCCCGTCTTCCTGTCGGACATCCCCCACCTGTTCAGCTCCGGGCAGATCCCCCTCGACGTGGCGGTCCTCCAGTTGTCGCGACCCAACTCGCAGGGGCAGACCTCGCTGGGCACCTCGGTGGACACGGCGCTGGCGGCGTCGCTGCACGCCAAGATCGTGCTGGCCGAGGTGAACCAGCAGATGCCGCGCACGCTGGGCAATTCGGTGGTGCCGCTGGCTCGAGTGAAGGCGTTCGTCAACACCGACCGCCCGCTGGCCGAGCACGCCCACGCCGAGCTCACCGACATCGAGAAGCGCATCGGTGAGGTGGTCGCCGAGCTGGTGGAAGACGGCTCCTGCCTCCAGATGGGCATCGGAGCGATTCCCGATGCGGTGCTGGCCCGGCTGGGCAACAAGCATGAGCTCGGGGTCCACACCGAGATGTTCTCCGACAACCTGATTCCCCTCATCGAGGGCGGCGTCGTCACCAACACGAAGAAGAAGGTTCACCCCGGGCGCACCGTCACGAGCTTCGTCACCGGGAGCCGGCGGGTGTTCGACTTCGTGCACGACAACCAGCTCGTCGAGTTCCACCCCTGCGATCGCACCAACGACACGGCCCTCATTCGCAAGAACGATCGAGTGGTCGCGGTCAACTCGGCCATCGAGGTCGACCTCTCGGGCCAGGTGTGCGCCGACTCCATCGGCCACCGCATCTACTCGGGCATCGGCGGCCAGATGGACTTCATCCGTGGCGCGGCCCTCTCGACCGGGGGCAAGGCCATCATCGCCATTCCATCAACCACCTCGAACGGGAAGATCAGCCGCATCGTCACCGAGCTCAAGGCAGGGGCCGGCGTCGTCACCACTCGCGGCCACGTGCACTGGGTGGTGACCGAGTACGGAGCGGTCAACCTCCACGGCAAGACCCTGCGGCAGCGCGCCGAGGCCCTCATCTCCATCGCCCACCCGGACTTCAAGGCCGAGCTCAAGCGGCAGATCTCCGGGCTCCGGCACTTCATGATGCCCTAGGAAACTGGTGTCAAACGCACTCGGTCGCCGGAACGCCGATCTGCTTCGCCGGGCATCGTCAGAGGGCCTTGAAATACCGACAAGTATTCCTGCGGGCCTCTTCCTCGCGCGGCTCGCACCTCGGCGTTCGGGCTCGGTCGGCGTTCAACACCAGTCTCCTAGCGCCCCGAAGAGCAAGCCCCCGAGCTCCTCGTCGTGGGAGTAGCATCGGGGCTGATGCTCGAGGTGATTCCACCCTTGACGGCCCAGGCCGTCGGTGACGGACCCATTCGCCCACCGGTGGTGGTGCGAATCAGGCCGGCCATTCGCTACCCCGCGTTTCTGCTGCGGAACCAACGGGCGGCCGAGCTCATTCACCAGCGGTGGGGCGAGGTGGCCATGCACGCCCTCTTCGCCGAGCACGCCCCAGGCGCGAACCCCGACACCCACGGCTTCACCGTCGCGGAGCACGGCGCCCTCTCTTGGGTCGACTGGGTCGAGCACCAGCGGCACCCTCCTCGGCTCACCTCGTGGTTTCAGGTCAATGACACCTGGCAGTCCCTGGCTCCACAGGCGGGCCTCGAGCACCTCGTGAAGGCCGCGGGTCCGGTGTGCCTCGACGACGTGCCTCAGACGCTGTGGGCGCTGGCCGACGCCACCGGCCTCTTTCCCCTGCTCCCTGGCGCGTTTGGGCAGTTCGTCCGCCAGGCCGGGCTGTCTCCGTCACAGATGGAGCTCTTGGCAACCCTGGTGGGCTCGCCACGAATCGTGGGCAACACCATCGAGTTCGCCGGGGCCTACCGGGGGCGGGTCGGCCGAGTCGTGCTCGACGTGGCCAAGGCCAAGGCTCGCCTGGAGAGCCGCTTCGAATACTCCACGCCCACCTAAAGGCCACAGGCGCCTCTGCCTGCCCTCGCCCTCATGGGCCCGGCTGTTCCTCCGAGGGCGTCGGCGGCGTCAGCACGCGTTCTCGTGCCAGACGGGCGAAGTAGTCGCCAGATGAAGTGCGGGTGCGCTCGAGCGTGGCGAAGTCGACCCGGTAAAGGCCGAAGCGCGGACCCCAGGCCTCGAGCCACTCGAAGTTGTCGAACAGCGACCAGTGCAGGTAGGTGGTGACGTTCACGCCCTCTCGGCGGGCGAGGAGCAACTGCCGCAGGTGCTCGTAGAGGTACCGGGCCCTTCGAGTGCCGCGGCGATCGTCGATGCCGTTCTCGGTGACCCACACGGGCAGGCCGTAGCGCGTCATCTGCTTCAGGAGCGCGCCGAAGCCCTCCGGGTAGTCTTCCCAGCCGATGTCGGTGAGACCACGGCCGTGCTTGTCGAGGAAGTCGAAGGCGACAAAGGGCGCGCGAGACATGAAGCGCAAGTGGGCCCGGGTGTAATAGTTGATGCCGGTGAAGTCGGTGGAGCGTGCCGCGCCGTCGATGTCCGCCCGGCCCGTCATCAGCCCGGGCATCTGAACTCTCAGCTGCCCGGTGGAGAGGGCCTCGAGGAACCCGTGGTTGTAGCTCGCCTCGGCCAGCCGGGTGAGCGCCTGGTCGAGCGGGTTCCACACCCGCCGGGGCGCGAACATCATCACGTTCTGAGCGATGCCGATGGGCATCGTCGGTGACCGGGCGAGGAGCGCCTGACGGGCGATGACATGGGCCCGCACCAGGTTGGCCATGGCGGCGAAGGCGAGTCGCCCATCGCTCAGGCCTGGAGGCATCTTGCCGCTCAGGTACCCACCGAGGAGGAAAACCTCGGGCTCGTTGATGGTGGTGACGGCGCAGTCCAGGCCCGAGAGGAGCTCGGCGCAACGCTCGACATAGCCCTGCCACGCCACGAGGCAGCTCGCCTCGTGCCACGGAGTCTCGGCGTGGAACCACGGAGGGTGGGTGAAGTGATGGAGCGTGACGACGGGCCGAATGCCAGCCCGTACCAGCGCCTCGAGCCGCGCCCGGTACCCCGTGAGCGCGCTGTCGTCCCACTGGCCCCGGCGGGGCTCGACCCTCGCCCACTCGATCGACAGGCGGTAGGCCTTGGCACCCAAGGCGCTGATGAGCGGGACGTCATCGAAGAAACGCGCCCAGTGCTCGGCTCCCCGCCCGGCCCGGCCCTGAGGGTCGTTCAGCTTCCCGGCGCGCTCCCATTGGGACCAGTCGTTCTCGATGCCTCCCTCGACCTGGTACGCCGAAGTGGCGACACCGAAAGTGAAGTCGGGGGGAAAGACGAGGGGCTCACTCACCTCATGCGTCAATACCAACCTTCGGCCCGCTCGACCATTGTCTCGACTGAAGTGCGGGTGACCCTTGACCGCGACGCTGGCCCGTGCGCATTCGAGGCTCGATGGAGCAACTGGTCCTCCTCTCGGTGATGGATTCGGCTCGTCCCCCCACGACGGCCAGCGTGACGCTCCAGCGGTTGTCGGCGACCCAGCGGGTGGGGCGAGGGCTGGCCAGGTTCGCCATGGTCTCTGGGGCCGGGGCCGTGCTGGCGCTGCTGCCGCTGCTCCACGGCTGTGGGCTGGTCACCTTCCTCATCGCCGGGCCGGTCATGGGCTTCTACGCCTTCAGGCCCACGGTGCTCCTCGGGCCGAGCGAGGTCAGCTGCCCCAAGTGCGCGGCCACGGTGAGCGTCGCGGCCAAGACGCCAGGGTGGCCCAGTCGCCTGCACTGTGGCTCCTGCGGCTCGACGTTCTTCGTTCGTCCGGCTGAGTGAGGGGTTCAGCTGACGCTCGTTCATGCCCGTCGTCGCGGCTCCGGTCACCGAGCGAGGCGAGGGAGCGTCGGTTAGCCGTTTGAAGGGCCGTATGAGAGACGGGTTCAGCCTGCCGGCATTCGCCGATGTGATGGTACGCCCGCGCGGCGCGGCAGGCTCCCTCGAGCGCTTTCGCCTCCGCGCGCTGGCCATCACGCTGGTGCTGTCAGCGGCCTCGTCTTTGGGCGCGGCCCCGCTGTACCAGCTCTCGGGGCTCTGGTTGACGGCGCTGCTGAACGTGGGCTTCGCTCTGCTGCTCGGCGCGGTCGTCTTGGCGCTCCGGCTGGGTCAGTCGACCCCGGCCGGGTTCTACCAGCTGGCGACCTTCACCTCCGTCTTCCTCGTCGTCTGCGCGCTCGTCGAGCACCCCTTCGACTTCGCGACGATGTCGTGGACCATCATCATCCCCGTCACCGGGCTGCTCATCGATGGGTGGCGCGGGGGCCTCATCGCCGGCCTGGTGGGGCTCGGGGTCGCGGCGGTCATGGTGCTCGGGCACGAGCGCGGGTGGGTCTTGGCAGCGCAGGTCGAGATGACCCAGCCCATCTTCCTCTTCCGCTTCGTGTTGCTCTTCTTCGGCTTGGGGCTCCTCGCGGCCGCCTTCGAGGCGCTCCGGGCATCGGCGATGACCGAGGCCCACCGCGCGAGCCAGGCCAAGAGCCTGTTCCTCGCGAACATGAGCCACGAGCTGCGAACGCCGATGAACGGCGTCATCGGGTTGACCGAATTGTTGCTCGAGACGCCACTCACAACGCGCCAGCACGACGACCTCGAGGTCATTCAGAGGAGCGCCCGGTCACTGGTCGAGCTCATCAACAACATCCTCGATCTCTCGCGCGTCGAGAGCGGGCAGCTCGACATGGAGCAGGTGCTCACCAACGTGGAGTCGATCGCCAACGACGTCATCGACCTCCAGAAGCCCTTCGCCCAGGAGAAGCACCTCGCGCTCACCCTCACCGTGAAACAGCCCTTCCCTCCCCGCCTGCTCACCGACCCCTTGCGAGTCCGGCAGATGACGTCGAACCTGGTGGGCAACGCCCTCAAGTTCACCGAGCACGGGAGCGTGACGCTGCGCCTCTGGGTCGACGAGGGGCCACGGCTGTGGATCGAAGTGAAGGACACCGGCATCGGCATCGACGAGGGCGCGCAGGCCAGGCTGTTCCAGCCCTTTCACCAGGTCGACGCCTCGTTCGCCCGCCGCTTCGGGGGTTCGGGGCTGGGCCTTTCATTGGTGAAGCAGTTCGCCCGGGCGATGGGAGGCGACGTTTCGGTGGAGAGCGCGCCCGGGGTCGGCAGCGTGTTCAAGGTCGGCGTTCCGGTGAAGGTCGAGGCACCGGGGTTCCCCGCGGTCGCGGCTCCACCGTCGGTCGAGGCCCCGCGGCAGCTCGTCACCCCGGGGGCGCTCAAGGTCCTGGTGGTGGACGACAACGACATCAACCTCCGCGTGGCCCGCGCCTTGGTGGAGCGGCTGGGCTACCAGGTCGAGACCGCCACCAACGGGTTCGAGGCCCTCGAGAAGGCCCGTGTTGGGGGTTACCACGCCATCTTGATGGACTGTCACATGCCGAAGCTCGACGGCTTCGAGGCGACGCGGCGCCTCCGTGAGCTCGAGGCCGGGAGATGTCGAGTGGCCGTCATCGCCGTCACCGCCTCGGTGTTCCCCGAGCAAGTAGCCGAGTGCCTGGCGAGCGGCATGGACGCCGTGGTGGCGAAGCCCGTCAGCCTGAAGAGCCTGCGAGAAGCGCTCGACCACGTGCGCTCGGCCCTCGCGCCCACCGGGTCGACCTGACTCTTTCAGCGTCGATCCATCGCCCTCAGCACTCGCACCGCCGCGCAGGCTGCCCCGTACCCGTTGTCGATGTTCACCGTCATCACGCCCGGCGCACAGCTGGCGAGAATCGCGTTGAGCGCGGTGTGCCCGCCCTCGGCCACTCCGTACCCGGTGGAGGTGGGCACCGCGACGATGACCCCTCCGTAGAGGCCGCCCAGCACCGTGGGCAACGCGGCGTCCATGCCGGCCACGACCACCGCCACGGGGTGGCTCTTGATGAGCTCGAGCTTGTCGAGCAGCCGCCACAGTCCAGCGACCCCGACGTCTTGAACGGCGGTCGCGGGGACGCCGAGGGAGCGCAGCGTGCGGAGGATCTCCCAGGTCACGAAGGCGTCCGACGAGCCAGCCGCCACCACCGCGATGCGGGCTGGCCCCACCTCCGGGCGGAGCGGCCCGAAGAACGCCGTGCGCGAGACGGGCTCGTAGTCGAGGGCCTGGGAGAGCTCGACGGGCAGCGCCTCGCGCTGGGCCGAGGAGAGCCTGGTCAACAACAGTGAGGCCCCACGCTCCTGGGCCCGGTGGAGAATCTCGATGAGCTGAGCCCGGCTCTTGCCTGGGCAGAAGATGGCCTCATCGAAGCCGATGCGTTCAGCGCGCCCGAAATCGAGCAAGACGTCGTCGGTGGACATGGCGCTGAGGCGTCTAGCCACCAGGCTCTCCCAACGCCAGCCCCGCCCAACACAGCGGTACGATTCGCCCTGCGCCAACCCGAGGGTTGGTCTTGGACTTGGCGGGAACCCCTATGCTAGCCAGCCCTCACACTCATGCGCTCTTCAGTCGAAGCGGGTACCGCCGAACCTCAGGCCGTCGTCACTCCAGCCACCGCGACGCCGCCCCCCTCGAGCGACGAGGCTCGACGACGCTCCGAGAAGGAGCTCATCATCGCCACCAAGGCCTTCACCGCTGAGTCCAAGGCCAAGGGCTGGGCGTACACGCTGTCGACCTTCGCCATTCTCGCGGCCCTGACCGCGGGCACCGTCGTCGCCACCACCTGGTGGCTCAAGCTGGCCTTCAGCGTGGTGGAGGGCCTCACCATCGTTCGAGCCTTCTGCCTGTTCCACGACTTCTACCACGGGGCCATCCTCCGCCAGTCGAAGCTCGCCGACGCCATCTTCTCGCTCTTCGGCTTCACCATCTTGGTGCCGGCCTCGGTGTGGACCGAGACGCACGACTACCACCACGCTCACACGGCGAAGATGGTGGGCTCGCACATCGGCAGCTACCCGGTGGTGACCAGCGCCATGTGGAAAGAGATGACGCCGGGCCAGCGGTTCCTCTACCGGGCGGCACGGCACCCGCTGAACATCCTCTTCTCCGTCGTCACCATCTTCGCGGTGGGCATGTGCCTGCAGCCGTTCCTCCGGGCGCCCAAGAAGCACTGGGGCGGGCCGGTGTCGCTCGCGGTGGTGACGGCGCTCACCTACGGCCTCATCTCCACCGGGCACCTGACCGAGTGGGTCTACGGCTGGCTCATTCCCGTCTCGCTGGCCACCACCGCCGGGTCCTACCTCTTCTACGCCCAGCACAACTTCCCCGACGCCTACATCGCCGACCGTCAGAGCTGGAGCTACGCCGAGGCGGCCCTGCGCTCCTCGAGCTACTTCATGATGCCGGGCTTCATGCACTGGTTCACCGCCAACATCGGCTACCACCACGTGCACCACTTGAACGCCGCCATCCCCTTCTACCGGCTGCCCGAGGCCATGGGCGCGATGCCCGAGTTCAAGAACCCCGGAGTGGTGACTTGGTCTCCCAAGAGCATCGTGGCCAACTTCCGTCTCAAGGTGTGGGACGCGCAGAAGGCCCAGATGGTCGAGGAGTACCCGACCTGACCCTCGTGGCCCTCGTGTCAGCCAACGCTTTCGCGTACGTCTTCGGCCGCGATGGATGAGTGGCAACGAGCGCTGGGGTGGGGAGCCGACTTCGAGGCGGCGATGGAGCCGCACGTCCCCAAGGGGCTGACTCCCGCGAGGGTGGTGTTGGTCTACCGCAAGCAGCTCAAGGTGCTGTCCCAACGAGGAGAGCACTGGGCCCGCACCGGCGGCCGGTTGATCCACAAGGCCTCGAGCGTGGAGGATTTCCCTGCGGTGGGCGACTGGGTGGCGGCCCGCATTCCCGAGAGCGGCGAGGCCTTGGTGCACACGGTCTTGCCCAGGCGCTCGGCCTTCATCCGCAAGGTGCCTGGAGAGAACGCAGCCCCGCACGTGCTGGCGGCGAACATCGACACGATTCTGGTGGTGATGGGCCTCGACCAGGACTTCAACCTCCGCCGCCTCGAGCGATTCCTCACCCTGGCCTGGGAGAGCAAGGCCGCGCCGGTGGTGGTGCTCAACAAGCGAGACGTGGCCATCGACCTCGAGGCCCAGCTCGCCTCGGCCCAGGCCATCGCCAGAGACGCGCCCATTCACGCCGTCAGCGCCCTGGCTGACCAGGGTTTGGAGCCCCTCGCGGCGCTCTTCAGCTTCGGGCACACGGTCGCTCTCCTCGGCTCTTCGGGCGTGGGCAAGTCGACCCTGGTGAATCACCTGGTGGGCCAGAAGGTGATGGAGACCGGCACGGTGCGCGACGACGGGCGTGGCCGGCACACCACCTCGAGGCGCGAGCTGCTGCTGCTCCCGACCGGCGGCGCGGTCATCGATACCCCCGGGCTCCGGGAGATTCAGATGTGGACCGCCCAAGATGGGCTGGCCAAGACCTTCGACGACATCGAGGCCCTGTCGAAGACGTGTCGCTTCTCGGACTGCCAGCACCAGGCCGAGCCCGGATGCGCCGTCAAGGCTGCCCTGGCCGACGGGACCCTCCCCGCCACTCGCTTCGACAGCTGGCTCGAGCTGGAGCGCGAGATGGCCTGGCTCGGCCGCCCCGCCGGCATCCGAGGGCGCCCAGAGACCAAGCGCCGCGAGCGCATGGGCCACGGCACCCGCAGGAAGTAGAGCGGCTGGGTTGTCGCGGGAAAGATGGGTTGGTTCTGGCGCCTGATTCGCATCCCGCTCGGCTGAGCAGCGTCGAGTGGGGGAAGTCGGGCCGGATCGCCAAGGCCATCGCCAACTCCTCGAACTAAACGGCTGGCGGACGCTCCCTCCCGCGTCAACGGATGACCTCACACGCGACTTGCGTGCCGCGGCTGCCTGGCACTGACGCGAGGACCGCGAATGGTACCATTGGTGACGTTGCTGGAGACCCTCGTTCACCTCGCCCATGGTCGAGAGGCTGGTGGGGCTCGCCCATGAGCGCGGGCCGCCATCCCGCCCTCCATCATCGAGGCGCTTCGCTCGGTCACGCCCTTTTCTCCGCCAACTGGATGGCTCCAGGTGGAAAAGCTCCGTCGCGAGCGCCAAGCCGCTGGATTGCGGCGTGAGAAATGGACTGTTTCGCTGGCGCCTGATTCGCATCATTCTTGGGGAGCGATGGCCAAGAGAAAGCTCCACCCGCTCGATCTCACCCTCCGACGAGCTCGGGGGTACCAGTGGGCGAGGCGCCTCTTCTTGGGCTTCTGGGTCGCCGCCACCTTCGCCCTGCCCCTCTGGCACCTGCACTCCCTCGACGTGGAAGGCGCGGGCCTTGCTCATGATTCTCGCTGGGCAGCGGTGGGAACTGGGCTGCCCTCGACGGCCCCGCCCTTCGTAGGAGCCCCGACCTCGGTGTGGGTGTGGGTGGTCGATCTGCTCGACCCCGCGGAGGCCCTCGCGGTGGCCCTGGTGCGAGGTGTCAACGCCAACTGGGTGTGGACAGTCCTCCCCGGTGTGGTGCTGGTGCTCCTCCTCGGGCGCTTCTTCTGCGGCTGGGCCTGCCCGTACTTGCCGGTGCTGGCCGCCTCCAACGCCGCCCGCTGGCTCCTCCGGAAGGTGGGCTTCGAGCCCCGAGACCTCCAAGTGCCACGGGTCACCTCACGCGTGGTGCTGGTGGGAGTGCTGGTCGCGACCAGCCTCACGGGCGCCCAGGTGATGCCGCTCGTGTACCCGCCGGCGGTCATCGGCCGCGAGGTGTTCCGCGCCGTCTTTCACGGCTCGCTGGGGCTGGGCGCGCTGCTGGTACTGGCTGCGTTTCTCTTCGACACCTTCGTCTCGCGGGCGGGCTTCTGCCGCTCCCTCTGCCCGGGAGGCGCCACCTTCTCGATGCTGGGGGCGCTGTCTCCACTCACGGTGAAGAATGCTCGCGCCAAGTGCACCGACTGCACGGCCTGCGACGTCGTCTGCAACTTGGGTCAGTCGCCGATGACGGCCAAGCTCGACTCGGGGTGCGAGCGCTGCGGTCGCTGTGTATCGGCGTGCCCGACGGGCGCGTTGTCGTGGGGCCTGGGGAAGCCACCGGCGCTGGTGCATCTGGGCCTCGAGGAGAAGTCGAAGCGAGCCCCCTCCTCTGCCTCCTCGGGAGCGGCCTGAGGTGCGGCGTCGAGCCCTCATCGGCGCGGTGGCGGCGGCCATCACCTTGGCAGCGGTGCCCAAGCGCTCCCGAGCCAGCGCGAAGCGCATTCGCCCTCCTGGAGCCCTGGCACCGGGAGCCTTCGAGCAAGCGTGCATCGGCTGCTTCCGCTGCGCCGAGGTGTGCCCCACCGCCTGCATCCGCTTCCCCTCGGCGCTCTCGTTGGATCTCGCCACGCCCTTCATCGACCCCTCCGAGAAGGCGTGCGTTTTGTGCATGAAGTGCACTCAGGTGTGTCCGACCGATGCCCTGGTGCCGTTGGAAGCCAAGGCCGAGGTGGTGGCCCGGGAGGTGCGCATGGGCACTCCGGTGCTGACGCGGTCCAAGTGTCTGCCGTGGAACGGCGAGGGCGTCTGCCGCCTCTGCTACCTCGTGTGCCCCTACCCCGACGCGGCCGTGAGTCTGGTGGGCCCCAAGAAGGCACCGCTGTTCCACCCCGAGGCATGCGTGGGCTGCGGGCTGTGTGAAGAGGCCTGCCCAGACACCGCCCAGGCTATCCGCATCGTGCCCCTTGAGAAGAAGCCTTGAGCCGCGAACCTCTGAGCCAGGTGGTGCGACGGCGGTGGACCCGGCGAGACCTCTTCAAGGCCGCCCCGGTGGCCCTGGTGGGTTTGGGCGCCGTGGGGCTGGCGCGCTTCGGGCGAGATCTCACCCCCACCACCCGGCGACGAGGCACCTGCCGCTTCTGCCTGATGCACTGCGGAGTGCAGACGACGCTCAAGGGCGATCGCCTGGTGAAGGTCGAGGGAGATGTCACCTCGAAGACTCGCGGCTTCGTGTGTGAGCACGGCTACGCCCTGCGCGAGCTGGTGCACAGCCACGAGCGAGTACGCCACCCCCTGGTGCGGCGGGGCGACGCCTTTCACGAGGTGAGCTGGGAAGAAGCCCTGGGCGAGGTGGCCCGCCGGCTCGAGGGCGTGAGGCACACCTGGGGGGCCAGGGCGCTGGCCATTCAGACCGGCTGGCCGCTGGTGCGCCACCCGCTGGTGGGCTTCCTCCATCGCTTCGCCCGCGCCTTCGGCAGCCCCAACGTGGCCACCGTGGCCAGCCTCTGCGAGGCCTCGGCGCGCATGGGCCAGGCGTTGACGGTGGGCACCAAATACTCGCCCGACCTCAAAGGACTCAAGACGCTGGTCCTCTGGGGAGCGAACCCGGGGGTGACGGCGCCGCCCTTCCTCCACCTCGTCGCCAGCAAGGCCAAGGGCGGGAACCTGGTGGTCATCGACCCGGTGCGCACCGGCCTGGCCAAGGAGGCGACGGTGCACCTCTCGGTGCGACCGGGCACTGACGGCGCGCTGGCGTTGGGCTTCATTCACGTGCTCCTCCGAGAGCAGCGCTTCGACCGGGCCTTCGTCGAGCAGCACACGGTGGGCTTCGCGGGGCTCGAGCAGTTGGCCCGCGCGTACCCACCCGAGCGCGTCGAGGCGTTGACCGGAGTGCCCGCGGGAGAGGTCGAACGGGTGGCCCGGCTCCTCCACGACGGCCAGCCCACCGGCATCTGGCAGGGCCTGGGAGTCGAGCACCACGAGAACGGCGTGCAGACCGTGAGGGCCATCTCGTGCCTCGAGGTGCTGTGCGGGCGTTTCGACGGAACCCACGAGCCGAGGAGCCTCCTCACGCCGGTCACCTCGACCTTCCACGACGAGATGCTCCCCGCGCTCTACCGCATGCGGACACCCGAGCCGGTGCCGCCGCCCGTCGCCGACACGGTGCTGGGCAGCGAGCGCTTTCCGCTGTTCGAGATGTTCAACCGGGAGGCCCAGGGAGAGATGCTGGCCGATGCCATTCTCGAGGGGAAACCCTACCCGGTGAAGGCGCTGGTGCTGTGGGCGAGCAACGCGCTTCTGACCTCCTCAGGCTCGCAACGGCTCGCCAAGGCCGCCGAGGCCCTGGAGCTCCTGGTGGTGGTCGACCCGTTCTTCTCCGAGTCGGCCCGACGCGCCGACATCGTCCTGCCGGCCGCCACCTTCGCCGAGTCACCGGACATCGGCGCCGATGACGAGGTGGCCCAAGACTCCCTGGTGCCGCCCCAAGAGGGCTCCTGGCCCGACTACCGGATTCTCCGGGAGCTGGCCCACGCCACCGGCCTCGCCCAGTACTTCCCCTGGACGACGTTTCACCAGGCCATGGGCGCCCCCCATGTCCCGTGGATGCACGACGAGGCGGTGCAGCCCAGGCCCGAGACCACAGACCCCGCGCCGCGCTTCGGCACCGTGACGGGCAAGGCCGAGTTTGCCAGCCCCTTGCTCGAGCGCTTCGGCTACCCGCCCCTGCCGGAGTGGACTCCGCCGACGGCCCAGCCCTCGAAGGACTTTCCCCTGCGTCTGGTGACGGGGCCCAGACCCAGGGCGCGAATCAACTCCCAGTTCGCCCAGAGCCCCTCGGTGACCGCGCGAATGCGGGCGCCCGAGGCCCTGGTGCACCCCACCGTCGCGGCCGGCCTCAACCTCACCACGGGAGCGCTGGTCGACGTGGTGTCACCGTCGGGCCGGGTGACGCTGACGGCGGTGGTGACCACCGACGTGCACCCGGAGTGCGTCGTCATGCCCGCCGGGTGGAAAGAGGCCAACGCCAACCTGCTGGTCTCGCACGAGCGGAGAGACCCCATCTCGGGCTTCCCCGCGTTCCGCTCCGGCGTCTGCCGCCTGGAGCGACACGGCGCTGCCTAGCGAATGCCCTTCGCGTTGAGGAACTTCCCGTAGGCTCGATCGCTGCCGCGGATATGGCCGTTGAGCCAGCTGCGGAGGAACATGAACAACTCGATGCCGAGCGACGAGCGCCCCTCGTCGAAGGCCGTCTTGAACTCGATCACCCGGGCCTTGAGCTTCTCGTGGGACTCCACGTGGCCCGGCAGCTCGGGGTAGCCGTACTGGGTGAGGATCCTCTCCTCGTAGGCGAAGTGCTCGACCGTGTAGGTCGCGAGCCTCGCCAAGGTGGCCTTGAGCATGTCGGAGCCGCGGCCCTGGTTCTTCCCGTCGTGGAGCGCGTTCAAGATTTCGATGAGCGTCTTGTGCTGGCGATCGACCTCGGCCACGCCCACCGAGAGCGAGTCGTCCCACACCATCAGGGGAATGTTGCCCCGCGCCTCGTCGATCATCTTCTTCACCGCGACGGTCCGCATGCGGTTGAGGAGCCGGTCGTTGAACCCGAGCTGGCTCATGCCGGAGATGATGGCCGTCTCGTAGCTGGCGACCATCAGCGCCTGGGCAATGTCGACAATTCGCTTGAACGCCCCGAACACCTCGATGGCCTTGGGCCCCTGCATCGCGCGGATGCAGTTGTTGAGGAACACCGCCTCCATGCGGCTCATGTACGCGATGACGTGGTCGTTCCCGGTGCCGGCCGACGCATGGTAGAAGCCGATGAGCGAGGTCTCGGCCCAGAACGAAGCCCCTGGCGCTCCCGAGGCCACTCGCTCGAACCACACTCCAATGGCCTGCTCTCGGTCGGTGCGGCTGTAGCGCTCCATCAGCGTCGCCACTGTGGGTACGGCCATGGCTTCGCCGAAGAGCCGCGACATGTCTGGTGCCCAGCTCGACGTCATGTGCCGGGCCGATGCGAGGATCGCCCAGTCCTGGGGCGTGTGCCCGTTCAGGTGAGCTGCCTCGTCGACGATCTTCTGCGCGAAGGTTGAAATCTCTTTCATGGGGCGATCTTTACAGAATCAACGGTGGGGCGTGGTGATTCGCTTCGGGTCGAGTCGCACCTTAGCGAGCTTGGGGCCCTCGCGACCAACAACCAGATCGCGCCAGGTGTGCAGATGTAGCCTCACGAAGGAGAATGCGAGCGCGAGGCCGGCGCAATCACGAAGGCGCACCGATGAGGCGTTCCAGGCGGCGAAGGTTCGCCTGGTAGGTTCGATTTCCTGGGTCGAGGGCGACGGCCTCCCGCCAGGCCGAGAGCGCCTGGTCGTGGTGCTTCTTGCCAAAGGACTCCAGCCCTCGGTCGAAGGCCTGAGCGGCCTTGAGGGCCTCGGGGGTGAGCGGTACGGCCCGCGGCGCTTCGGCCGGGGTCTTCTTGGTCGAGAAGACCGAGCCGAGGCGTGGAGTGGACTCTCGTGCGCCGGCCCGTGCCGTCGAGAACGCCAGATGCGTGCGCGAGCCGACGCGGGTCGCGAAGATGTCCTTCGAGCCGGCGTTGGTCAGGTCTTCTGTCGAGAGCGAGGGTCGACTGGGGAAGATGTCGAGGGGGCGATGGGTCGGGCGATTGGTGTTGAACAGCTCGGCCACCCGACGAGCGCCCGAGTCGTGCACTCCCGAATCGGGGGTCGAGGCGCCGTTCGACTGCGCCGCGCTCACGGTCGGCACACTGGCCACCACCTCGGGCCTCGCCGGAATCGCGTCTTCACCGACGAATTGGTCGTCGGTGACCTCCAGTGGAGACTCATCACTCGACCGCGGCGCTGGCGTGCTCGGCGCTGGGGCCGGCCCTTCAGCGCGAGGCGGCGACGGAGGCGCTGGGAGTGGAGAAACGGTCGGGAACGGCGTGACCCGCGAGACGGCGACGACCGCTGGATCGACCGCCAAGACCACCTCGACAGGCCCAGGAGGAGTGGCCGCGCTCCCGACCGAGGTCGCCCCGAGCTGCGGGGCCTGGGGCACCGGCGATTGCGTCGCGCCAGGCCGCGAGGGCGACGAGGACATCGGGGGCCGCGACTTCGAGACGCCGTTTTTGAGCGAGCGCTCCTGGTGCTTCACCGGAGGAATCGCGGGCGGCGTGAAGCCCTCGATGGGCCCGGCCACCTCGGTGCCCACCACGACGGGCGCCGCGGTCTCGCGAGCCTGAGGAGCGACGTCGACCGGCAAGGGCACGATGGACGGAGGCGGCGAAGGAAACCGCCGCTCGGCGAGCAGCTTGGTCAAAGGCTCGGCTCCCGTGCCGGCTTCTCCCAGGAAGAGGTCCGACACGTAGCTGTCCAGCGGGTTGTACAGACCGTCGGGCTCCGTACGCGCCAGATACCGACGGAGGTCTTGGGCGAGCTCCTCGGCGCTCTGGTAGCGCTCCCGGGGGTTCGAGGTGATGGCCCTCATGACGATGCGTGACAGGGCCTCGTCGACCATCGGGTTGTGCGCGCTGGGGGCGAGCGGGGCGATGATCGGCGGCGCCACCGTCGCCTCCGCCGAGCACTCGAAGGGCAGCACTCCCGCCAAGTACTCGTACAGCACCACGCCGAGCGCGAAGACGTCTGAGGCGGGTCCGCACTCCGAGGCAGCCATCCGCTCCGGCGCCATGTAGCGGCACTTGCCGACGAACTGGCCTCGCGCTGGCGCCACGTTCGCCGCGACAACTCCGAAGTCGAGCAGCTTCACCACCCCGGTGAAGGCCACCATGATGTTCTCTGGGCTGACGTCGCGGTGCACCAGCCCCATGGCCCCGTCTTCGAAGGTGTGGATGTAGGTCAAGGCGGCGCAGACCTCGATGGCGGCCCGCAGCGGGAACCAGAGATCGATTCCTCGGCTCAGTTTTCTCGCCCGTCGGGCGACCTGCCCGAGCGTTCTCCCGAAAACGAATTCGGTCGCGAGAAAGTGGTTGCCGTCGGCCTCGCCGTAGTCGAGCACCTCGACGACGTTGGGGTGCGTCAGCTTCGCCGCGATGGCCGCCTCGGCCATGAAGGTCTTCAGCAGGAGCGCGTCCTCGGCGAACTGCGGCCGCAGCGACTTCAGCACCACTCGCCTGGTGAACTCGGGAACTTTGACCTCGGCGAGCCACACGTCTGTCATGCCCCCAGTCGCGAGGCGCGAGAGCACGCGGTATTGGCCCACCACTACACCAGGCGCAACGTCGCTACGTATCGGCATCGGTCCCCCTCCCGATGGTACCGCCGAGAAGCCACTCCAATGTATCTAAATTCTCAGCCTATTGGCCCATTGAAGTGGGTCAAGGCGACCTCGGGAGCTCGGCCCAAAAGACGCCGCGAAAGTCGCCCTCGCTGAATCCAGTGGCAGCGTCCTTGGGGTACTTGGCCTTGAGCGCCGAGCTCACGGCCGGGTCGATGGCCGTGCCGTGACAGGTCAGGCACATGGGCTGCACCCAGATGGCCTCGACATAACCGTACCTTCCATCCTTCAGGTCGACGAGCCTCGAGGCCTCGGTGCCCGGCTTCTCCTTCGACAGGCGCTCCATCGGTTCGGTGACCCAGGAGGGGGCAACATTCTTCTCATTGCGGAGCTTGAACGCTGCGCGGCCCACCTTGACGCTCGGGCTGGAGAACTGCTTCGCCAACTCAGGGGCGTCTTTCGAGCAGACGTCGATGGCGGTGATGGGTGACTTCTCGAGGGCGTGGGTCAACGCCTCTTTGAGCGCGACCTTGAAGGGCTTCAACTTCTCCTTCGCTGCTTTGCCGCCGTCCTCGGGAACACCAGCCAAGACCACGGAGAGTGCGATGAGCGGAGCGTTCATGGCTCTTGGAGCCGTTCGATCATGCGTGCGATTCGGAAGCACGCTAGGGAGCCCCCATGAATCGCTCGCTCGTCATCCTGTGCGCAGTGCTCGGCTTCACCGGAGTCGCCTTCGGGGCCTTCGGAGCGCATGGCCTCAAGGCGAGCGTCGAGCACCTCGCCGACGGTGCCCAACGCCTGGCTTGGTGGGAGACCGGCTCCCGGTATCACCTGTGGCATGCCCTCGCGGTGGGGTTGGCCGCGGCCCTGGCGGCGAACGTGCGCTCGCCGCTCCCGAAGGTGGCGGCTTCCCTCTTCCTCGCCGGCATCGTGCTCTTCTCGGGCAGCCTGTACGTCATGGCCCTCACCGGCATTCGCTGGCTCGGAGCCATCACACCCTTCGGCGGGTTTTCCATGCTCCTGGGGTGGACGCTCCTCGGTATCGCCGCCCGACGGCTCCCACTGAAGACCGAAGGGTGACGCCCGCGACAGCGCCGCGGACGTCGGCTCGCCTCACTTCGCCTGGGTCGCGGCCGACGGCGCTGACGCCAGCTCGATGGAGCCGAGGAACTCGCTGGCCCCCGCGGGAGACTTCCCGGTGTAGACGACGATGAGGCTGTAGACCTGGTTCTCCACCAGCGCGCTCCTCGCCTGCACCATGTTGCTGGTCCCGGCGATGGTGAAGGTCTGCCCCGGGTGGCCGAGGAGCTCGGCGTCCTTCTCGTCGCTCACCGTCCCCTTGAGCTGGGCGGCCAGGCCGTCGCGAACGTCGCTGAGCATCTTCTGGGCGCCCTTCCGCTTCACCACCGCGTCTGGGTAGTCGGCCCGCGTCACCGAGAAGATGACCCCGTCGAGGGTGGAAGACATCGTCACCGTCTGCACGATTCCGCTCTTCTTGAGGGGCACCGAGCGGCGCTGCACCTGAGGCTCCTTGGGCATCAGCACCGAGAAGCCCTCGGTCGCCTCCACCTTGACCAGCGCCGGAGCAGGAGCCGTCGCGGGGGTGGGAGCAGGAGCTGGGGCGGCCTCTTCGGCTGCCTCGGGCGCCGCGGCCTCAGCCGACGGCTCGTTGGGGAGATCCTCGATCGTCGAGGAGGCCTCAGCGACGCGCTTGGGCGTACAGCCGAGGAACATGAGACCCAGGGTGACAGTGAGCGTGATTCGATGCATGAATGCCCACACTACACGCTGGGGCGGCTCCTTGCATTCCTCCCCCTGCACGGAGAGGTTGGGTCATGGCCGCCAGTCAGTCAGGAGTGCCCCCGCCCGAGAGTCGACCGGCCATGGAAGCCCCAGCCCAGGTCCCAGCCGCCCCAGGCGATCCCTCGGCGTACGCACGCGCCGCGGCCCTCGACGACGCCTCGCTCCTAGCCGAGTGCGACGTGCAGTCCTTCGTGGCCTCGGGGCCCGGCGGCCAGCACCGCAACAAGACCGAGACCGGGGTGCGAATCCGCCACCGGCCGACCGGCCTCCAGGTGACGGCCACCGAGCGGCGCAGCCAGCTGATGAACCGGGTGGCGGCGCTGGAGCGGCTCCGCGAGCGGTTGGCGAAGGCAGCCTTCGTGCAGAAGGCCCGGCGAACCACCAAGGTGCCCCGGTCGTCCAAGCGCCGTCGCCTTGAGAGCAAGCGGCACCAGTCGGACAAGAAGCGGGGTCGCGGTGGAGGCGGCGATTGGTGAGCCCGCTCCTCACTCCTTCAGCTTGTTGGCCACCAGCTCGTTGATGACCTTCGGGTTCCCTTTGCCCTTCATCGCCTTCATCACCTGCCCGACGAAAAAGCCCAGGAGCTTGGTGTTCCCGGCGCGGTAGCCTTCGACGTTCTTGGGGTTGGCCTTGAGCGCCTCGTCGACCGCTGCCTCGATGGCTTGAAGGTCGACCACCTGGGCCAGGCCCTTCGCCTCGATGATGACCGCGGGCTCGGCCCCGGTCTCGAACATCTCCTCGAAGACTTCCTTGGCCGCGCTCCCCGAGATGGTGCCTGCCTCGACAGCTCCCAGGAGCGCCTTCAACTGGGTGGGCGTGAACTTCACCGCGCCAGCACCGCGCCCGCTGACCTTGAGCAGCCGCGACAACTCGCCCATGAACCAGTTCGACACCTTCTTCGGGTCGGCGCCTTCGGCCACGCAGAGCTCGTAGAGCTCGGAGAGCGCGCGATCGGCGGTCAGCACGCCGGCGTCGTACTCGGGCAGCTTGAGCGCCTCGACGTAGCGGCGGCGCCGGGCCTTGGGCAGCTCGGGGAGCTCCTTCTGAACCTTGGCGATCTCCTCGGGGGTGACGATCAACAGCGGGAGGTCTGGCTCGGGGAAGTACCGGTAGTCGTGAGCGTCCTCCTTGGAACGCATGCTCCGGGTCTCGCCCCGGTCGGGGTCGAACAACCGCGACTCCTGCTCAACCGCGCCGCCGGCCTCGATGAGCTCGACGTGACGCTGAGCCTCGTGCTCGATGGCCTGCTTGATGAACCGAAACGAGTTCAGGTTCTTGAGCTCGCAGCGCGTGCCCAAGACCTCGGTGCCCCGCCGCATCACCGACACGTTGGCGTCGCAGCGGAAGCTGCCCTCCTCGAGGTTGCCGTCGTTGACCCCGATGAAGACCAGCACCTCCCGCAAGGCTTTCAGGTACTCGACCGCCTCGTCGGCGCTCCGCAGGTCGGGCTCGGAGACGATCTCGAGCAAGGGAGTGCCCGCCCGGTTCAAGTCGATGAGGGTGAGTCCATCGGCCGCGTCGTGTATCGATTTGCCGGCGTCTTCCTCGATGTGAATGCGGCGAATCCGCACCTGGCGCGGGCCGGCGGGTGTCTCCACCGACATGCCCCCCCACTCGCAGATGGGGAACTCGTACTGGGTGATTTGATAGCCCTTGGGCAGGTCGGGGTAGAAGTAGTGCTTCCGGCTCCACTCGCTCTTCTGGTTGATGGTGCAGCCCAGCGCGAGGCCGGTGCGAATGGCCAGCTCAACCACTTTGGCGTTGGGCACCGGGAGCGCGCCGGGCATCGCCAAGCACACGGCCGTGGTCTGCGAGTTGGGTGGTTTGCCGAAGTCGGTCGAGGCGGTGGAGAACAGCTTGCTCTGGGTGAGCAGCTGCGCGTGCACCTCGAGGCCGATGACTACCTGAAAATCGGACAGAGACATGGGTCAGGTCTCGAGCTTTGGACGCAGTGAAGTGAAGGAGCCGTGCTGCTCCCAGGCGTAGGCCACGTTGAGGAGCGTCGCCTCGTCGAACGGCCGGCCGATGAGCTGCAACCCCGTGGGCAACCCCTTCGAGGTGAGGCTCATCGGCACCGAGAGGCCGGGGAGGCCAGCCAGGTTCACCGGAATCGTCAGCACGTCCATCAGGTACATCGACAACGGGTCATCGACCTTCTCACCCAGCCCCCAGGCCGGCACCGGGGAGGTCGCCGAGAGCAGCACGTCGACCGACTGGAAGGCCGCCTCGAAATCACGACGCACCAGCGTTCGCACCCGCTGCGCCTTCTTGTAATACGCGTCGTAGTACCCGGCCGAGAGCGCGAAGGTGCCCAACATGATGCGGCGCTTCACCTCGTCGCCGAAGCCCTCGCTGCGGGTTTTCAGGTAGAGCTCTCGGAGGCTGGCGGCGTCGGCGGTGCGGTGCCCATAGCGCACGCCGTCGTAACGGGCGAGGTTCGACGAGGCCTCGCTGGGGGCGATGATGTAGTAGGCCGCCAGGGCGTACGCGGTGTGGGGCAGCGAGACCTCGGTGACCTGAGCCCCCAGCCCTTCGAGTGTCTTGGCCGCGCCGCGCACCTTGTCAGCGACCTCTAAATCCATGCCCTCGACGAAGTACTCCTTGGGCAGGCCCACCTTGAGGCCCTTGAGCTCGCCGGTGAGGCCCTGGGTGAACTGGGGCACCGGGAGCTCGGAGCTGGTGGCGTCATCGGGGTCGCGACCGGCGATGGCCTCGAGCAACGCCGCGCAGTCGGTCACCCGACGGGCGATGGGGCCGACTTGATCGAGCGAGCTGGCGAAGGCCACGACCCCGGCCCGCGAGACCCGCCCCCAGGTGGGCTTGAGGCCGACCGTGTGGGTCAGCGCCGCGGGCTGTCGAATCGAGCCGCCGGTGTCCGTGCCCAGAGCGCCAAACACCTCTTCGGCCGACACGGCCGCGGCTGACCCGCCCGAGGACCCTCCGGGGATCTTGGTGAGATCCCACGGGTTGCGCGTCTTCTGAAACGCGCTGGTCTCGGTCGACGAGCCCATGGCGAACTCGTCGAGGTTGGCCTTGCCCACGATGACCGCCCCAGCCTCTCGCAGCTTGCGGGTCACGGTCGCATCGTGGGGCGGCACGAAGCCCTTCAAGATGCGCGAGCCGGCGGTGGTGGCCAGGCCTCGGGTGAGGATGAGATCCTTGAGCGCCAGCGGCACGCCGTCGAGTCGCGAGCGGGCCTCACCCTGGCGGCGACGGGCGTCGGAGGCCTCGGCCTGGGCCAGGGCTCCCGGCTCGTCGATGGTCAACAGCGCTTGCACCTTGGGCTCCACCTGGGCGATGCGGGCGAAGCAAGCCTTGGTGACTTCCACCGCGCTCACCTCGCGAGCCTGGAGTCGGCCGCTGACCTCCATGAGAGACAGCTGGTGAAGCTGGCTCATTCGATGACCCGGGGAATGGCGAAGCTGGTACCGACCCGCTGGGGAGCGTTCGCCAAGACGTCGTCGGTGCCCCACATGTCGCGGGGCACGTCGGGCCGCGACGGAGGCCCCATCATCGACACCGAGGCGGTGGGCGGCACGTCGGTGGTGTCGACCTGGGCGAGGGTGTCCACCGCGTCGAGAATGGCCGACAACTGGGTGAGCAGCCGCGCCTCCTCCTCGGGAGACAGGGCCAGGCGGGCCAGGTTGGCCACGTGGCGGACCTGCTGAATGGTGAGTTTCATGGCTTGAGTCGCTGAATGTTGTTTCGCGCCACCGCCGCCTCGGCGCCCTCGGGAAGCACGTCGAGGTAGCGCTGGTACTGCTCGATGGCCTTGGGGTTGTTGCCCTCCAGGCGGTACACCTCGGCCAGGCCCATGATGGCCGGCCCGTAGCGCTCGTTGAGCCGCAGCGCTTGCAGGAAGACCCCTTGGGCGGGCGCGTACTTCCTCATGTCGAGCAGCGCCAGCCCACGGCCAGCCACCGGCTCGACTCGCTCGGGCCTGAGCTCATGCGCTTTGCCGTAGAGATCCATCGCGAGGTCTGGCCGCTCTCGCTCCCTCAGGCGATCAGCCCGCTCGAGCAGACCGTCGAAGGCGCGCTTGGCGTCCCGGGGATCCAGCGGCTTGGGCTCGACCGCCTTGGGCGCCGTCAGCGCAGGCTCGGTCGATGGGCCGACTCGCTCCAGCGGTGCCAGCTCCTCGACCGACGCGTCCTTGGGTGGCGCCTCCCCAGGGCTTCCGGCGTCGCTCGCGCCTTGCGTCGCCTCCGGGGCCACCGCCGCGCTCACCTCCTTCGGCTCGTCGGGTGAGGCGGGCGGCTCCACCGGGGTAGGAGGCGTCAGCGCGACCGGGGTCGGCGCTGCGAGCGGAGGGGCCACCGCTGCTGGCGGCAGAGTCGGCACGCTCGGTCGCTCGAGGTGCTCTTGGTACGCGAACACCGCCGCCGCGGCCGTGGCCAGGCCGAAGACGACGAGCACCACCGCGCTGAGAAGGCGCTCCCGGTTGAGCTCCTTGCCCCCTCCGAGGTCGAAGGAGATACGAGGCGAGGGCGGCGGCACCGAGAAGTGCGGGCCCCTCAGCGTCTGGCGCTGCTCGGCGGCACCAGCGGAGGCATCGAGCGGGGCAAAAGACACTGGCGGCGGAGTGGAGGGCGGCACCAGCGGCGATCGATGAACGCCCGAGCCGGCGCGCACAGACGGGAGCCCCGAAGGCCCGGCCCCAAAGGCCGGCTGGGAGGTGAACGCCGGTTCGCTCGACGGCGAGGCCAGCACGGGCGGGAGCGGGCGAGACCCCGAAGCTGAGGTGACGAAGGCCGGGTCCGACGACGCCCCCGAAGGAGCCGTGATGGCGCTCGGTGACGATGTCGAGCCGGCCGGTGACGGCGCCGAAGCGAAGGGGGGCTTGGAGGCGCCCGCGAGCGAGGGGTATGCGCCGGAGGTCCAGGCGGTCGGTGTGGGGAGGCCGGTGGGCGCGAGAAAAGCACCCGAACCACGAGGGACCCCACCAGTGGTGTTGGGAGGCGAGAGGCCACCCGTGCTGCTGCCGCCGACTCGAGGGCCGTGAAAAGGCGTGGCTAAGGGCGCGGTCTGAAACGCCATCGCCGGAGGGCCACCAACGCCCGGCGTCCCTGGGAGCGTGGTCGCGCTCGCCAGCCCAGGGGAGCTGCCCGAGCTCCCCTGCCGTGTCAGCCCAGGCTGGGTCACCGCGCTCGCATCCACGGCCGCCGCGGTAGACGGAGGAGTCAGGGGGCTCGGTCCTCGGGGCAACGGGGGCAGCGTGGTGGAGCCGGGTGACGAAGCGACGGGAGCGGACAGCGAGGGAAAGGTGCCCGACGCACGGAGGGTGGCCGGGCCCGGGGTTGAGGGGCGAGGGGACGCCGTCGGGGGCCGCGGCACCGAGGGCGAGGCAGGGAGCGGCGAGGGCCCAACCCCGGAGCGCGAGACGAAGGCACCGGCCCGGTAGTCCTCCAAGCCGGAGGAGGCCGTCGGGAGAGACGGTGTGCCCTTGCTCGAAGGCGGGAGCGGGTCAGCCAAGGCGACGGCCTCGTGGCTGCGCGTCGAGCGGAGGGCTTCATAGCTCCGAGCACGACTCGCTTCCTCGACCACGCGGAAGAAGCTCGAGAGCTCGGGAATGTCGCCGAGGCGTTTCCAGGTCTCACCGGTCAGAGAGATCTCGTCGTCTCGTGAGACCTTCCCCTCGACGATCCACCGCTGAAGCGCGGTGAGCTCGCGACAGGTGGAGATGGCGCCCGAGGGCTGCCTTAGCTTCCACTCCCTCACGGGCGAGGGAGGCGGCAGGTCGGAAGGCGCACTGCCCTTCTCTTCCGCGCTGGTCACCGGTACCGCCACGATGAGTGATTTCCGCTTGGCCCGGAAAACATGCCCACAGGCCGAACACTTCACTGTCACACCATCATCGGGGACCCGTGCGTCTTCGAGATCGTACTCGGTCTGACACTTGGGGCAAGCGACGTCCATACGTGCCGAGAACGTAGATCACCAGAGAGCATCCGTCGTGCTTTCTCAGCCTTCGGCGAGGTCTGGAGCGGAAGGGGAGAGGAAAAATTGCCCCCGACCCCGCGCGCCCCGACACTGCGAGCGATCCATCCTCCTACAGGGGTGTTCTGCAATGTCGGTAAAACGAAGGGGCGAAAAGGGCGTCCTGTCCCGCCAGGAGATTGCCGTTCGCCGCAGGGCCCTCAACGAGAAGAAGCAGCAGCGCGGCGGAGGCGCCGGCCGAAGGGCCATCGCCGGCGTCGCCGTGCTCGCGGTCTCGGTGCTCGCGCTCCTCTCGGTGGCCACCTTCGACGTGCGAGACCGAATCGGGCCCGGGTTCCACAACGCCATCGGGCCGGTGGGCCACGCGACCGCGGAGGCCTTGCGTGGCTTCCTCGGCATCAGCGCCTTCGCGCTCCCGCTGTTCGGCGTGTACCTCGCCTTCGTGCTCTTTCTGGGGGCTCGCGACCGGCGCCGCTGGCCCCAGACCGTGAGCCTGGCGCTCCTGGTCATCGCCACCTCGGTCCTCTCCCAGCTCTTCTTCCACCACGATCGCTCCTGGGCCCACGCTCCTGGCGGGTTGGTCGGCCGTCAGCTCGCCCAGGTCCTCACCGCCTTCTTCTCGACCGTGGGCACGGTGGTGCTGGTGAGCTCGCTGACGGCGGTGGCCTTCATCGTGGGCACCGACCTCGCGTTCCTCCGCTTCTGCGCGTGGGGCTGGGCGCACCTGGTCGACCTGACGAACCGGGCGCGGGCCGCCGTCCTCGAGGCCTTCGAGCGCTACCGCGCCGGCATGGAGGACCGCCGCGTGGAGGCCGAGAAGGCCCGGGAAGAGGAGGCCGCCTTCCTCGCCGAGCTTGAGCAAGAAGAGTCCGAGCTGTCGGGCCTCGAAGAAGTGGCCCTCGAGGCCGAGGCCGCCGCCGACGAGGCTGCCCGACTCGAGCGAGCCAAGGAGCAAGCCCGGCTGCAGGAGCAAAACGAGAAGGAGCGGCTCAAGACCGAGCGGGAGCGGCTACTCCTCGAGCGCGAGGCCGCGCGCCTGGCCAAGGAGGCCCTCAAGACGGCCCGGCTGAACCAGCGAGACTCGCTCAAGGAGGCCGCTGCCACCCTCGCCCCCGCCTTGCTGAGCGACGCGCGAACGGCGTTGGCTCCCCAGGGGCCCGCGCCCTTCCCTGGTGACCCGGCCTGGGCCACGGCCTGGTCCTTCGGGCCACCGCCGCCCCAGCCCTCGGCGGATCAACCGCCGGTGGCCAGGCGCGTGCCCAACATCGTGGCGCCGCTCGGCTCGACCCCGGAGCCCGCGACCCCGTCAGCGCCCCAACCTCCGGTGAGCGCACCGCCGCCGCCTCCGTCCGCCAGAGGCGCCGCCGAGGTGATGGCCGCACCGGTCGCAGCGCCCGCGGGCCGCGTCCCCCTCATCGTCGAGCCCAAGGCACCGCCCAAGCCGACCAAGCGGGAGGAGTTCGAGTTCGTCGGCGATCGCACCAGCTTCAACGTGCCCCCAGTGGACCTGCTCGAGGTGCAGCACCGGGAGCGGACGACCATCGACAAGGAGGCGTACCTCCAGACGGCTGATCGGCTGACCGCCAAGCTGCTCGACTTCGGTATCGACGGCGAGGTGGTCGAGATTCGCCCGGGGCCGGTGGTGACGATGTACGAGTTCAAGCCAGCCGCCGGGGTGAAGATCTCCCGCATCGCCTCGCTGTCGGACGATCTGGCCATGGCCATGGAGGCCATGCGGGTGCGCATCGTCGCGCCCATTCCCGGCAAGGGCGTGGTCGGC
>PMBV01000075.1 GCA_003153055.1 Myxococcales bacterium | reverse complement strand
ACCTCCGCCAGGACCGCCTCTCGCTCAAGCGCGCTGGCCTGCGCGACGGCGGCCTCCAGGGCTCGCTGATACTCCTCGGCCTGACCAACCTGCGCCTCGGCCCTCGCGGCCTCCAGCTCGGCGGCGTGCGTGGCCCGAGCCTCCACCAGGACTGCCTCTCGCTCGACCGCGGTGGCCTGCGCGACCGCGGCCTCCAGGGCTCGCTGATGCTCCTCTGTCTGGGCAGCGAGGGCGTCCGACGCTTCCGCCTTCGCTGCGTCCACGGCCCGCTGAACGTCGGCCACGCTCGAATCGCGGGCCTCCTCCACCACTCGCTGGAGCTCGGCCGATGCCGCCTCGAGCGCCACCCGACGCCCGTCGGCCTCGGCTGCCAACTTGGACTCGTACTCCTGGCGAAGGGCGTCGCGGTCCTGGCTCGCCCGGTGAGTCTCCTCGACCCTGAGCTGGAGGAGTTGCTGAGCGTCGAGCGGGCCCTCGTGGCCCTCGCTGAGAACCGTACGGAACCGCTCCAGCTCAGCCTCGGCGGTCTCCCGCTTGGCCCTCTCCTGCGCCAGGGTTGTCAGCGCGTTGGCGTGCTCCGCCTCGGCCGTGGCTCGAGCGAGCCCCAGATTCGCCCGCTCCTCGGCGAACGCGGTCAGCGTGCGCTCGGACTCATCGGCTTGCTCTCGCGCCTGGGTGAGCGCCGCGCGAGTGGCCGCGAGCTGCCCATCGAGCCGGGCCGCCACCTGCCCAGCATCCGACGCCGCTGCTCGGGCGTCATTGGCGGCCCGCAGCGCCTGGTCGACCTCGGCTCTCGTGCCCACCAACCGCTCTTGAAGCTCGGCGTGCTTCCACTCGGAGGTGCGGAGCTCGGCCTCGTGGGCCTCCACCGCCGTCTGGAGCTGGACGCGAACGCGCTCGAGCTCCTGCTGGCCCAGGCCCAGCGAATCTGCCAGCGCCTGCTTTTCCTCATCGAGGCGACGGAGCCTTGAGTCGAGCTCTTCGGCCCGGAGGCCCTCGGCCCGGAGCGCTTCGGCCTGGGCTTCGAAGTCTCGTCTGAGGCGCTGGAGGTCGTCGAGCGCCACCGCGCGGGCCGCGGCCTGTCGCTCGACCTCGGCCTGCCGAGCACCCAGCCGATCTTCATAGGCCCGCAGTTGCCCAACGACTGCCTCGCGTTCGCTCTGGAGCAGCGCCTCGAGCTCGGCCTTGAGCGCCCGTTCGCCCTCGAGCTCGGCAGCCGCGTGCCCGGCCTGCTCGAGCACCTCCTGCACGCGACCCTCAAGCTCGACCCTCTGAGCCTCGGCAACCGACAGTCGGGAGAGAACCTCGTCTCTGACTGTCTCGAGCCCCGCCTGCCGGGAGGCGGCATCGGAGAGGGCCCGCTCCAGCTCGGCCAGGCGCTCAGCGGCACGGGCGAGGTCGGTGTCGGTGCGCTGCTGCTCGCGGCGAGCGTCCTCGAGCTCCCGGCCCAACGCCTCCGCCCTGGAGGCGCGCTCGACAGAGACTCGGCGCTCCTCCTCCAGCTCGGCCAACGCGGCGCGCCCCTGGGCTCGGAGGTCTTCGGTCTCCTGCCGAGCGCCCTCGAGCCGGGCCTCGAGCTCGCCCCGCACCTCCGCGGCCCGGGCCTCAGCCTCGCGCGCGGCGGCCAGGAGCGTCTGGGCCTGCGTTTCGAGCTCGGCCACTCGCCCGGAGACGTGCCGCGCGTCTCCCTCGAGGGTCTGGTAGCGCTGCTCGAGGGCGACGAGCTCTCCCCGGGTGACGTCGCGCTCCTGAATCAGCTCCTGCTCGCGCGCCACGAAGACGGCGAGCTCGCCAGCCATGTCGCGGGTCGCCTCATCGAGCTGGTTCTGGAGCGCGGCCAGGGCGCGGGCAGCCTCGGTCTGGTGCCGGGCTTGTGCCTCCGCGGCGGCCTGCAGGTCGGCTCGCGCGGCGACGGCGGTCTCCTCCAGGCGCCGCTGGGTGTCGATCAGCGTCTCTCGCTCCCGCGCGAGGGTCGTGTCCTTCTCATGGGCGAGTTGGGCCAGCTCGGCCGCGTGGCTGACCCCGAGGCGTTCGACCTCCGAGCCCAGCGCCGCCGTGCGCCCTTCGAGCTCCTGCCGCTGGCGGGCCTCCTCGGCCCGGGCGCGCTCGACGGCCGCGGTAGCCTCCTCGAGCCCTCTCAGCTTGCCCTCGAGCTCGGCGATCTGGGCCTCGTCCCGCTCCCTGGCAGCGCGCTCGGAGGTGACCGCCGTGGTGAGGTCGAGCTCGAGACGCCTGGCGCGAGCGATCTCGTTGTCCTTGGCGCTCTCGAGCTGAGCCACCTGATCGGAGAGCTGCTGAATGTCGTTGGTGCTGTCGGTGAGCCGAGCCTCGTACTGGTGGGTCAGATCGCGAAAGTGCCGCTCGGAGCTGGCCAGGGTCTCCACGTCGCGGAGCGCCCGGGCATGGGCTGCCTGGGCGGCCTGAAGCTCGGTCTCGCTCCCGGCCAGCTCGGCCTGGCGATCTTTGAGCTCGGAGAGGAGCGCCGCCACGTGGGCGCGCTCTCGCTCGAGCTGGGCGATGACGTCGAGGCGCTTCTTCTCTTCTGACTCCAGGGTTCGGGTGGCCGAGACACACTCGGCCTCCTTTTCTGCCACCACCGCCCGGAGCCGCTGGTGTTCCAGCTCCGCCACCTCGATGTTCTTCTTGAGGTGCTCCACGGCGGCCAGGGCGTCGGTCTGGCCCTGTGCCAGGCGGAGCTCGCGCTCCTTGGCCTGGGCGAGGTCGCCGTCTTTGACCGTGAGCGCCTCCTTGTAGCGCTCCAAGGTGAGAGCCGCGCGTTGGTGCTCCAGGCGCACCTGGGCGGCCTCGTCCTGAACGCCTCGGAGCTCTTCGTAGGCCTGGGTGAGCCGCCCCCGGGTGTCCTCGAGCTGGCCGGTGAGCTCTTCGCGGCGGGCCCGCTCGAGCCGCGCCTGCTCCTGGGCCGCCAGCCCGGTCGCGGTGGCCTCTTGCTGGGCGCGCTGCTGGGTCTCGAGCTCGGCGCGGGCGAGGGAGACGCGACCCTCGGCGTCGATGGCGCGTTGACGAGCCACCTCGAGCTCGGCCTCGAGCTGACGAATTCGTATCGCCAGCTCTTCGCGATCGCGTAGCTGCTCGGGCCGCTCCCGGGCCGACTCGAGCTGGGCCGTGAGACGACTGACGGCCTCGCTGGCGGCCTCGAGGCGCTGCTGGCTCTCGTTGAGCGCGCGCGTGCTGACCTCGAGCTCCTCGGTGCGCTTGCCGAGGACCTCCTTCAGCTTGTCGCCGCGCTCTTTGGAGTCGCGGGCCCGACTGGAGATCTCCTCGAGCTTCCCGCCAGTGAAGGCGAGGGGCTCGGGCGGGAGCTGCACCCAGGTGGGATCGAAGGTGCGCACTGGCTCTTGGCCGGCCACCACGACGAAGTAGGCGGCCTCGGAGGTGCCCGCCAGCGAGCCATCGACCTGCAGGCCCTCGCCCCGCTCGAAGGCGAGCTGATACCCCAGCACTGGCGACTGGGTGGCGACCTCGATGGACGCGAAGTGGCTCGACAGGGCGTCGAGGAGCTGCCCGTAGGTCGGAGGCGCGGTGGCGTCTTCGGGGTCGACCACCTGCGACAGCGCCAGCCCCGAGGGGTTCCGAAGGCCGCCCATGAGGTAGCCATTCTTGGCCACCAGGCGGGCGAGCTCCCTCAAGAGCTCCGGCGCAGGGACGTAGGGACCGAGATCGGCGACCAGGACGAGATCGAAGCTGCCCGACTCGAAGTCATCGAAGACGGTGGGGCGGAACCGCAGCGTCGGTCCGGCGAGCTTCTGCTGGGCCGCCTGCACGGCCTCGAGATCAGCGTCGGCCGCCACCACCAGCCGAGCGCCGCGGGTGACGAGGAACTGCGCCGATTGGCCCTGGGTCGACGCGACGGCACCGACCTCGAGCACCCGGCGGCGGGCGTAGAGGCTCTCGGCGAAGATGTACCTGGGCAAGAGCTCGCTTTGCCCCAGGCGACGGAAGGTCGATGACACGCCCAAGAGAGTCTACCCCCCCGATGGAAAACCCCAAGCATTCCACCAGGAAATGAACCAGGGCTCTCGGGCGTACTACTGTCACTCCATGGACCCAAGTGGCCTCTCCTTCGGAACCCGGCTGTGGCGAGCCTTTCGCAACCTGGTGCTCCTCACTGTGTTCCTGGGGCTCGGGGCGGCGGCCTTCTATGCCCTCTCGGTGATGAACTCGCGCACCTGGAAGCTCGAGGCTCAGAACGGGCAGCTGGTGGTGATGAAGGGGCGCATGCTGCCGACGGGGGCCGAGCCGTGGATGCCGGGCGACGCCCACCTCTCCGAGGCCTATGCGCCCATCGATCTCTCGGGTAACAGCGCGCCTTCGGTCGCGGGGCAGAAGTTCGACGACCGCGACGAGCTCGATCGAGCGCTGTTCGACGTGCTGGAGCAACTGGCCAAGCCCCGCCTCGCGTCCGATACTCCCAAGGATCTCGACAAGGGGCTCTTCTACGTGCGGCGGGCCGAGCGGCTCACCGGGCTGTCGGCGGACCAGCGGAAGATCCTCAAGAAGATGCAGCAAGACCTCGCCTTCCACCTCGCGCAGGATCGACTGGAGGACGCGAGGCAGAAGCTCGAAGACGCGCTGGAGCAGCTCAAGCTCGCCGCCGAGAGTGATTCGCGGCACCGGGCCGACGCGAGCCTCATGCTCCTGGCCGTGGAGCCCCAAGTGAAGCTGCTGTCCACGACGCTGAGGGCCACGACCCTGGCTCACCCAGCCGATGGGTCCAAGGGCATCGACCTGTCACAGGTGCTCGGGCCCCAGCTCAAGGAGGTCTTCGAGGCGCTCCAGAAAGGCGGAGCGACGCCTCCACCAGAGAAGCCGGCGAGCCCTCAGGAGTCGGAGACCCGAACCCGGCCGTAGCGTGCGTCAGTCGGCCTTCATCACCCCGATGAACGGCAGGTTACGGTACCGCTCGCCCCAATCGAGCCCGAAGCCGACGACGAACTTGTCCTCGATGACGAAGCCCCGGTAGTCGATGGGGATCTTCACCTTGGCCCGCGATGGCTTCTCGAGCAGGCACGCCACCTTCACCGACGCCGGGTGTCGAGCGGCGAGGTTCTCCAACAAGAACCGCATGGTGAGGCCGGTGTCGATGATGTCCTCCACCACCAAGATGTGCCGGTTGTGAATGGGCTTGGTGAGATCGTGGGTGATGCGGACCTCTCCGGTCGTCTCGGTGCCACCGTGGTACGAGCTCACGCCCATCAGCTCGAGCGTCACGGGCATGTCGATGGCCTGGGCCAGCGCGGCGAGGAAGAACACCGAGCCCTTCATGATGCCCACCAGGGTGAGCTCGAGCCCCTGGTAGTCCTTGGTGATGGCCGCCCCCAACTCGGCGATGCGAGCGTTGAGCGTGGCGGAGTCGAACAACACGTCGACGTCTCGTTCGTAGAAGGGCATCCAAGTCTCTCTCAGACGTACGCGTTGTTCATGACCTCACCCATGCCGCCTCCGCCAGGGACAATATACTGCCGATCGTCCAGGCCGCGCTCCTCGCTCCACCGCTCGCCGGGCACCGACCTCAGCACGTCCGCCGGCGACAGCCCGCGGTCGAGCCGCAGCGCGTAGATGACCACCTCCGGGTGATCGGCGGTGAGCTTGCGAATGTACTCCGGCGTGACGATCAAGTTGATGCACACCAGCCGGCGGATCGCCCCTGGCACTTTTTCTTTGTAGAGCTGGATCGCCGTCGACAGCGAGCCCCCCGTCGCGCCCATCGGGTCGGGAAAGAGGAGGAAGGCGCCGTCGACGTCGCCGCCGATCTTCACCCCGCCGATGCTCGAGCCAACCACGTGCTCCGCCACGTCGAGGGTGCGGCTCATGATGAGGTGATCCTGCCGCACCAGTGCCGGGTCGAGCAGCGTGTTGAGGAGATCGTAGACGACCTGCGACGGGAGCGTCCCCGCCCGGGCGATGTTCACCGTCACCGCGCGCACCGAGGGGTCGATGATCTCGCCCTGGTACACTCCGAGCGGCGTGTGATCGATCATTCGGCTGGGAATGGCCGCGGTGGTGCGGGGGAAGGCGTGGCTCACGACCAGGGTGATGAGCTCGGTGTACAGCGCGCGCACCAGAGTGTTCACCTGGGGCTGGCCGGTCGCTTTGGCGCACAGCGTGGCGAGGAGCGAGAGCTGGTACGGCGTGCCGACCAGGTGCACGTTGGGGCCGTACCGGTGCTCGAGCTCCGGGAGGCGAAAAGCGAGTTTCTCGTACGACACATCGGGCATGACGGGAACGTCCTCTTTTCAGAAGGTGAACAGCTCGAGGTTCTGCGGAAGGGTCGCCTCGACGGGCGCGGGCACGTGGCACTTGCGGCAACGGGCCTCGTAGGCGTCGCCGGCCCCCACCACCACCCGCTCCCGCGACGACGAGAGTCGCTGCGACCGGCCCGCCGGGTTACCGCACACCACGCAGATGGCGAGCTCCTTGGTGATGTGCTCGGCCATGGCGAGGAGCTGGGGCATGGGCTCGAAGGGCTTGCCCTCGAAGTCCTGATCGAGGCCGGCGCAAACGACCCTCAGGCCCCGCGACGCCAGCGTGTCGATGACCGTCACCACGTCGATGCCGAGGAACTGCACCTCGTCGATGCCCACCACGGTGGTGTCGGTGCGGAGCCGGTGGAGGATCTCCTCGGCCCGCTGGATCGGCGTGGCCACCAGCTTGAGCCGCGAGTGGCTCACCACCGCCAGCTCGTCGTAGCGATCGTCGATGGCGGGCTTGAAGACCTGCACCTTCTGCTTGCCGTACACCGCGCGCTTCAGCCGGCGGATCAGCTCCTCGGTCTTGCCCGAGAACATCGGGCCACAGATGACCTCGATCCACCCGGTATCCTTGGGGACCTGGTGCATCACGCCTCCAGGTCGAGGAGCTGGGCGAGCGTCTTGGCGTCGGCATCGGGGAACTCGTAGTCACCCATCTCTTCGAGCGTGACCCACCGATGATCGTTCACCCGGGCGTGGCTGACCGGCTGGCGAGGGTCCACCAGGCGGCAGTGGAACACGTGGAAGTCGACCTCGTAGGTCGGGTACTCGTGGTGCGTGGAGGCCGCCACCTCGTCGACCTCCACGTCGAGCCCCAACCGCTCCTTCAGCTCGCGACGGAGCGCGGCCTCGTCGTCCTCTGCCTCATCCACCCTCCCGCCGGGAAACTCCCACTTCAGCGGAAGCGCTGACTTGGGCGATCGCTGGGTGATGAGGTACCGCCCAGGCTCACGCTCCAGCATCGCTCCCACGACTCGAATCTGACGACGAGACATGCGCGGGGCCCTCTCGCACAACGAAGAAGACATCTCACCCTACTTCGGAGCCGGAAGTGCCTTGAAGTCACCGGCCTTGACCAGAACGAGCTTCGACGGATCAATGTACCTGCGCACCGCCGCGTTCGCCTGATCAACGGTCACGGCCTTCAGCGCCTCGTCGAGCTTCGCCTCCCAGTCGATGCCGCGGCCCAGCGAAGCGAGCCCGGCCAACGTCCGAGCGAGCTCGTCGTCATTGCCACGCCCCTGCGCCCGGGCCTCGAGCATCTCCCCGCGCACGTGATCGAGCTCAGCCTGGGTGAGCGACGGCCACCGGGCCAGCTCAGCCTGGAGCCCCTCCTCCACCGCGGCGACGTTCTCAGGAGCGTAGATGACGTCGGTCATCAGCAGGGCCCGCTCACTCTTCGAGTCGACGTGGAGCATGGCGTAGGCGCCGTAGGAGAGCCCCTTCTTCTCCCGGAGGCTCTCGAACAGCCGGGCGCTGGGAGAACCGCCCAACGCCATGGACGCCAGGAGGAGCGCCGGGTACTCGGGCGCCGAATCGAGGAGCGGCAGCATCAGGGCCGTCCCCATCCAGGCGTTGGCCTTGTCGGGCGTGGCCAGCGTGAGCGCTCCCGGCGTGGTGGGCACGAAGGGCTCGACGATGCGCTCGTACTTCTCGCTCGCCGTCCAGTCACCCAGCGCCTTGGCCAGCGCGGCCTCCACCGCCACCGGGTCGAAGTCACCCACCACGGCCACCGACGCGTTCTGGGCGCCGTAGAAGCGCCGGTAGAACGCCCTCACTCGCTCCGCCGTCACCGCCTTCGCGTTGGCAGCCTGCTCGGCGAACGGCAGCGCGGCCTGCACGTGACCCGCGGGGAGCGGCGCGACGGCCCTCGCCAGCTCGTTGGCGCCCAGGGCCGACGGCTCAGCCTTCATGGCATCGAGATGGGTGAGGTGCTCGCTCTTCAGCACCTCGAGCTCGGCCGCGTCGAGCGCGGGGGATCTGAGGAGCTGCGCCAGCAAGCCCAACACCTCGGGGAGCTGTGGACGCTTGGTGTGCAACGCGATGCTGACCGATTGCCCCTGGCCGTGAACGCCGATGTCCGACGTGAGGCGCTCCAGGCTCGTGCGAAAGTCGCGGTACCCCAGCGTCGTGGTGCCACGGCCCAGCAGGCTCGCGGTCAGGAGCGCCACGGCTTGCTGGGAGGCGAGGCTCTGCGAGGTCCCCAGCTTGAGCTCCATGACCAGGCTGACGGCCTGGGCTCGGCTCTTCTTGGGGAGCAGGAGCAGCTGCGCGCCATTGGGCAGCGTCACCCGACGAGTGCGAGCCGCGATGTTCTGGGGCGTGGGGTCGAAGGCCTCGCCTTGCTGCACGGCTTGGCCGCCGGTGTAGTGAGCCAGCACCGCCTTGGCGTCGCCGGTGGGGGGAATCTCGGCGCGATCGGGGCTCTGAGTGGGCACGTATTCTCCCAGGGTGCGATTCTGGGGTTTCACGTACCTCGCCCAGACGCGCTGCACGTCGGCGGTCGTCACGGCCTTGAGTCGATCACGGAGCCAGTACACCAACCGCCAGTCGCCCAGCGCCACCGAGGTCGAGAGCTGAAAGGCCAGGGCGTCGGTGTTCGCCAGCTCCTGCTCGTACTGCGAGAGCCAGCCGTCGCGGGCCCTGGCGACCTCATCGTCTCGAAGCGAGCCATGGGCCTCGAGGAGCCCCACCATCACGTCCTTCGCGGGTCCGGTGGCGTCGCCCTCCTTGAACGAGGCAGAGCAGTCGAACAGGCCCGGCTCCTTGAGCTCGTCGAGATCGCAGCGCGCCGAGGCGGCCTTCTTGGTGTCGACCAGCGCTTGATACAGCCGGCCCTGGGGCTGATCGCCGAGCACCCCCTGGAGCACCATGAGGGCGGCGTAGTCTGGGTCCACCACCGAGGGAATTCTCCAGGCCGCGACGAGCAGTGGCGCACCACCGACGCGGCGAACCGTAACCGACCGCTCGCCGTCCTGGGTGGGCTCGGTGGTGAAGGTGTCAGGGAGCCGGCGGGACGGCCGGGGAATCTTCCCGAAGGCGTCGGCGATGAGGGCCAACGCCTTGGCTTCGTCGAACTTGCCCGAGAGCACCAGCACTGCGTTGTCCGGCTGGTAGTAGCGCTGGTAGAAGGCCTTGAGGCGATCGATGGGCACCCGCTCGATGTCGGCGCGAATGCCGATGACGGTTCGCCCGTAGTTGTGCCACGGCATCGCGGCGGCTCGCACCCGGCCTCGCAGCACGCCGGCCCCATCATTCTCGCTGGCCTCGAACTCGTTGCGCACCACGGTCATCTCGGTGGCGAGATCCTTCTGGTCGACGAAGCTGTTGACCAGGCGATCGGCCTCGAAGCGCACCCCGAACTCGAGGTTGGCGTCGGTGGCCGCCATCGCCTCGAAGTAGGTGGTTCGATCCTCCGTCGTCATTCCGTTCCACTGCGCGCCGCGGGCGTCGAGCAGCTTCTTGGGGTCGCGGTACTTCGGGCTGCCCTTGAACAGGAGGTGCTCGAGCAGGTGCGCCATGCCCTTCTCGCCGTAGCCCTCGTGACGGCTGCCCACGAGCACCGTGAGGTTGACGGTGACGGTCGAGGCCGACGGGTCAGGGAGCACGAGGGCCCGGAGACCATTGGGCAGCGAGTACTCCGTCACGCCTTCCACTGACGGCCCGGCCACCAGTGGCTTGGGTGGGCTCACCAGGACCATCGCGGCGCACAGCGACTGCAAGAGCATGACGGCGTCCCAAGCGAAGAGGAACGGAGAATCTGTCAGTCGGTCGACGACGACTCAAGCAGCTTGCGGCCGATTGGCCCGCGAGGCTCAGGGCGGTCGAGCCGGCCCCTGGGGCGGATCGGCCGCGCGCCAGTATAGCCCATGCACGCGAGCGTAGGCCGCCACCACCTTGGGCAACAGGCCCACCGGATCCGTGCCCTCCTCGAGCGCGGCACTGATCGCCGTGGACGACACATCGGCCATCGGAGGGCCCACCGCGACCAAGGTCTCGATGCGATGCCACGCTTTCCATTTGTGCGGGTACGCCAAGAAGAACGCTCGTGGTGCGAATCCATTGAGTTGGTGCGACCCAACACGGCGAACTCGCCCCAGGGGCGAAGGTGCCAGGTCAGGTGCCGCCACCTTCCACCCGGCCCCGGAGGCGAGTAGGTTTCAGTGATGGGCATGAACTTCGCCATTGAACTTGAGCTGGAAACGGACGGGCGCTGGATCGCTGAGGTGCCGGACCTGCCGGGAGTGCTGGCTTACGGTGCCACCGAACGGGCAGCCATCGCCGCCGTTGAGGCGCTCGCCCTGCGCGTTCTGGCCGACCGCGTCGAGCTCGGCGAAGCCGAGGCGCCCCTCTCGATCAGCTTCGTTCCAGCGGCGGCGTGAGCACCTGGCCTTCGGCCCGTGCCGCGCGGGTGCTTGCCGCGCTCCTGCGCATCGGTTGGTCCGTGAAACGCCAACGCGGCTCCCACGCCACGATCGAGCGCGCCGGCTGGCCGGACTTCGTATGGGCCTTCCACGACGGAGAAGAACTCGGGCCGCGGATGCTCGCCCGCGTGGCCAAGAGAACGGGGCTGCAGCCCGGCGACTTGTAGCGGGTGTGCAACCGACCTCGTGCAACGAAGTCAGGCGCGCGTCGCCGCTTCCCGTCACTTCCCCAGGTGACGCGCTCGAGTCTCGGCGCTCATCTTCGGCTTAGATGAAGATGCGGTCGGCTCTCCCAGGCCCTTGCGGACGTCCTCCGAGCTTCCAGAAGCCCACGCCCAGCCCTGCGAGGAAGGCTGGTCGTCTCGACGTCCTCGGCCTTCTTGATGAGGCCGAGCCGGTCTCGGAGCCACTGCACCGAGGGGCCCCAGAAGGACCGCGGCCGATCCCAAGGGGCTCAGCAAAGGACTTCGAAGAGCCTCACTTCGAGTCTGCTCGCCACCTTCGAGGTCAACCGCGAAGCCCACGAGATTCGCTGGACTCTCGCGAACTTTCCGCGGCGACGTCGGAACACCAGTGGCGTCCGGACGCCGAGAGGGCGCGCGGCGATCACGTCCGCTGCGCCGCTCGCCTCAGCTCCGGCAGGCGGCCGACCTCTCGCTCCGATTGCGGATCACGGAAGGAGATCGAGCCAAACTGCGTCACCAGGGCGTCCGTCTGGACGCCGGTGAGCAGCACCGCGATCTGGTCCTCGAATCGGCCGATGCTCTCGTTGAACGCCTCTCGAGTGTCGTGGGAGATGAAGATGCGGCGGGTCGATACGCGTACACCAGGAAACTGGGCTCGCACCCGGTGTTGGCTTTCCGCGTCGAGCGCGAACGATGTCCCGTCGAGCGAACTCGCGACGTAGACGACCAGGGGTAGCTCGCCCGTCAGAGCGGCGGCGTTGCCCTGCGTTCGGCGCGCGGCAGAGGACGGCATAGTTCAGAGCTTCCTCCGGCCAGTGTACCGCGCACCGTCGTTGCGCGCCACGCTCGGTTTCAGGTCAGGAGGGGCGCGTCCTCGCGGCGTGTGCAACACCGTCGCCTCGAAGTGCCGGGAACCCCACGGTGCCCCACCCTGCAGGAACTCGAGACCCTCCCTATCGAGGGCGCGGGCGGCCCCCGAGTTCCTCCCAAGCGCCGCCTCGCTGTCATCGCGAACGGCTTCCAGCGCAAGGACGCCCTCCCTCGGTGACCTCTTCAAGAAGAACAACCGTTTCCGGGAAGCGCGCGTCGAGTTCTCCGATGGTTCTTCTTTGCGCATCACGATGAACCCCAAGGACACCGGATACGCGTTGACCGCCTCGATACCGGGTCAGCTGGTTGGCCTCAGACGACAGGCACCCAAATCCAGCTTCTCGTCCGCCAGCTGCGGCAGTTTGAAGCACCCTGACCGTTGGATCTCTGGCTCCTTGGCGAGGCGGCTTCCCGACCATGCGGGTTCGCCCGAAGACCAAGGCGCCGCCACCCACCTCACCACAGGACCTCAGAGAGCGTGACCGTCAGTCCAGGGACAGCCGAGGACGCGAGCGGACTCGACCAGGGCACCCTCTGGGTTCTCGTGTACTTGCTGCCCTTCGGGGAGAGGTGGACGACAGTCTTCTTCGCCTTGATGTCGATGACCCAGTATTCTGGCACTTTCGCCTTGGCGTAGATGGAAGCCTTTTGGCCGAGGTCGGTCTTGAGCGTCGAGTCGGACAGCTCGATGAGCAGCAGCGCTTCGACTTCCCGCCTGCGGGGGGCGCCCTTGAGCGGCTGGCGGCAAATGGTGAAGTCTGGCTGCGGCTCGGTGTCATCCGCCATCGGCACCGGAGTCTGGCCTCTCACCAGAATCCCGGGGAGGTCCAGTTTCACCAAATGCCGATTCAGGTAGGCCAGGGCGTCGCTGTGGTCGGGGCCCATCGGGCTCATCTTGACTACTTCTCCGTCAATCAGTTCAACGCGAAGTCCCTCGAACACGCCTTTCTCTCCGAGTCGATAGTACGTCTCGAGGTCGAGGTGGCCGAGGTGGAACAGCCGACTCCCGGCTTCGCTGGCGATAGTCTCCATGCTCGGCATCTTGCCGCTCCAGTCCTACGGTCAGTCAAGGGCGTCGAGACGCCGCAACTCGCTGAATGGCTCGTGACCAGGACGTTCCCGAGTATGTGCCCCTCCGCCAGAGGGCAAGCGCGGAGTCCGTTGCGCGACCGCGCGTGCTCCCGGCGGTGAAGGAGACGGACCTGAATTCTCTGGCGAGAGTTGGTAGTTGGTCTCGGCCCGGACCGAACCCATGGGTCTACAGGAGGTCGCCTTGCTCACGTTTCTGGAACAATGTCGCTCGGAGGAGTCTCTGGGGACGGCGTGCTCTGCTGCCGCGCGGGAGCTGGAATCATGACCCTGCTCGATGACGGCAAGCGTCGCGTTCGCCTGCGTTGTCCGCAGACGAGGCAATGGCGGATCCACGAGCTGGACGTCATGCTCGATGCCTCGCTCGTTCAACGCCTCAACGATCTCGCCTTCGTGTTTGGCACCGAAGTCGTCTCGGTGTGCGCCGGCCACCGCAGCGAAACGGGCGACCCCGAGATCGACACGGAACGGGGCTCCGCTGATGTGCGTTTCGCCATCTTCTTCCCGAGTCGGGACCGGCTCGCGGCACAGCAGGCGCGCATCTGTGTCGAGCTCCTCGCGCGGGTGTGCGCCGGTGACGCGACGGTCATCGAGACCTTCCACGAACCAGACCTCGATCGGGCCACCAAGACGCCGCGCGGCCGCCGGCTTGGCCGGTCCCTTGTCTCCGTGCGCCACGCCCAGCAGACCGCGGCCGCGCCAGCGCTGGCCCAGGCATGGTGGGGCCACCTCGTGCTTCGTCTCGAAGGGAATGGGCGGTAGGTGCTCAGCGCCGGTACAGCCCATGCTCGCGAGCGTAGGCCGCCACCACCTTGGGCAACAGGCCCACCGGATCTCTGCCCTCCTCGAGCGCGGCGCGGATCGCCGTGGACGACACGTCGGCCATCGGAGGCCCCACCGCGCGGGCCGATGGAGACCCGGGCCGGTTCAGCACCGTCACTTCGGCCAAGGTCTCGATGCGATCCCACGCTTTCCACTTGTGCAGGTCCGCCAAGATGTCGGAGCCAATGACCCACCGAAAGTGCACCCCCGGGTGCCGAGGCAGCAACCACTCGAGCAGCTCGATGGTGCGCCCTTCTCCGCCCACCGAGGCCTCGGCCTGGCTCACCTTGAGCCAAGGGCCCAGCGTGGCGCCCATCGCTTCGCACATGGCCACCCGGTGCTCGAAGGGAGCGAGGGGCTTCCCGAAGGGGTGGTTGAAGGCCGGCACGAGCCACACCTCGTCGACCCCGAGGGCCGAGCGGGCGAAGACCGACGCCATGAGGTGGCCGAGGTGCGGCGGGTTGAACGAGCCTCCGAGCAGGGCGACGTCTTGGGCCATGGCGCTCACTTCACCGAGACCTTGGCCTTGGACCCCAGCAGGAGCGGCTGACGATCGAGCAGCACCCGCCCGTCGAGGGCAAAAGCGGAGAACGACAACTGACGCTCGAGGAGCTCGAGCAACCCGACGCTGGGCTCCTTGCCGCCCACCAGGCGCCCGGCGGTGACGAAGACCCGAGTGCCGATCTGCACCATCTTCGGCTCGCTCTCGCCGCCGTGCACCAGCACCGCCGCGTTCACCATGTCTTCTTTCTCGAGGTCGTTCTTGTCGTGCACCACGCAGCACAGCGTGTCACCGATCAGGTCCATCACCTTCTTGGGCACCGAGGGGTCTTGCCAGGCTAGACACCCTCGCTCCGGGGCTCGGAGGATCTTCTCCCTCACCCGGGCCAGCTCCTCGATGGCGCGACCGAGCTCCCAGGCCGTGCCGAAGGCCGCCGGGCGGTCGAGCTGATCGAGGCCCACCAGGTAGCGGCTGATGTCCTCCAGGAGGTCCACGTTCCGGTAGTCGCCCTGGGCCCGCACCTCTTCTCGCTTCCACTTCACCCAGTCGTCGAGATCGGCGTACCGACCGCCAGCGAACAGGAACCGGCTGGCCCCGCGCCCAGCGAGGAACCTCAGCGCGGCGTCGAAGACCCCGAGGTCACCGCCGCTGTCCGAGAAGATGCCGATGGCCGCCATCAGTCAGTACAGAGCATAACGAAGCTGGGCCGAGAGAAAGGAGCGCCGCTCGTCGTCGAAGCCAACCAGCAGCCGCTCCAGGGGGCGCCCGGCCTCGATGCCCAGCCGCACCTGGTCCGTCCCGCACAGCAGATCGAAGGCCGGGACATCGTCGACGAACTCGTAGGCGTCATCTCGCCAGTGAAAGTCCTTCCCTCCCAGCTCGAAGCACACCTGAAACACAGCCACCCCGGTCAACAGAGGTCGAAAGGCCTTGGCATCGACGACGTGAATGAAAGCGCCCTCGCACGACTGGCCCTTCCATTTGTCGAAGGTCGGGGTGAACGCGCAGGGACGAAACACCACACCCGGCAGCTCGAGGCGGTTGAGGCGCTGGGCCACCGCGTCGCCGTCGAGGAACGGAGCGCCGAACTGCTCGAAGGGCCGGCAGGTACCCCGCCCCTCCGACACGTTGGTACCCTCGCCCAGGCACATGCCGGGGTACACCAGGGCCGTGTCGACCGTGGGCATGTTGGGCGACGGAGGAATGAAGGCCCGGCCCGTGTCGGCCCACACGTGGCGCCGCTCGAGCCCTTCGCAGCGAATCACGTGCAGGTCGACCCCGAGGCGCTCGGTCTCGTTGATGAAACCGGCGAGCTCTCCCGCCGTCATGGCATGCCGAGTGGGCACCGGGTACAGCCCGACGAAGCTCCGAAACCTGGGGCCGACCAGGTTCCCCTCAGCGAGCTCGAGGCCGATGGGGTTGGGGCGATCGAGCACCCAGAAGGCGATGCCGGCCTGAGCCGCGGCCTTCATCGCCAGACCCATGGTGGCCAGGTAGGTGTAGTAGCGCGCCCCGACGTCTTGAATGTCGAAGACGAGGGCGTCGAGGCCGGCCAGCCACTCGGGGCGAGGGGTGAGCGACTCGAAGGTGTGCCCGTACAGGCTGTAGACCGGAACGCGGCTCTGCCGACCCGTCGCTCCGTCGTCGACCGGCACCATGTACTGGGCCTCGCCGCGAATGCCGTGCTCGGGGCCGAAGAGGGCCGCGAGCGTGAGCCCTGGTGCCTGAGCGAGGAGATCGGCCAGGTGCCTGAAGCGCGCGTCGACACTGGTGGGGTTGACGATGGCGCCCACCCGCTGGCCTCGGAGCTGAGCGAAGCCGCCGTCTTCGAGGACGTCGATGCCGAAGCGGATCGTCACTTCTTCTTCCCGCCGAGCTCGAACTCGATGACGGGCTCGACCTTCTTCTCTTGGTACTGGGCGTCCTTGAGAGAGAAGTAGACGTGCCCCATGACGATGGGGTCCTTGAGCGTGTCCTCGACGATCTCGATGTTCGTCACCGTGCCCTTGGGGCCGACCTGCACTCGCAGCTTCAGCTTGCCGGCCAGCTCCGGGTGCGCAGCCCGGCGTTCGGGGTAGAGCTTGTCGAGGCTGGCGGCGACGGACCCGTAGACCCAGTTGACAGAGCCCTTCAGGGGCCACTTGGGGAGCTTGAAGTCGGCCTCCAGCTTGGCGATCCGCTCCTTCGCTTCGGCGTCTTCTGGATCAGTGCCACGCACCAGGCGGTACTGCTCCAGCGCCTGGTAGGCCATACCCGCATCGGCCTTGAGCTTGGCGAGGGCGAGCCGGGGAGCCTTGAGCTGGGGATCGCGCTTGAGCGCCTCGGTGAGGGCCGCTTCGGCGCCCGGGAGATCGTGCTTGGCCAGTCGGAGCTCGTACAGCCGCGCACAAGGCGCCGGGTTCGACGGCTGCGTGGCCGCCTGTATCGCCACCACGCGCTCTTCGTCGGCGCTCGCGTCGAGCTCACGGTACAGGGTGGCCAGGCGCTCCACCGCCGCTGGGTCGGGGTTGCCCAGCGCGATCAGTCGATCGTACTCCTTGGCGGCGCCCGCCTTGTCTCCCGCCTCGAGCCGCAGGTCGGCCAGCGTCTTCCGGGCGTCTCGGTCCTTGGGGCGGAGGTCCGAAGCGGCTTGGGCCGCGTCGAGCACCGCCGGGTCCTTCGCCTCGACGAGCAGGGGTATCAACGCCGCCAGCACCGTCGGCTGCTCGGGAAACGCGTGGGTCGAGGCCTTGAGCGCTTCGAGGGCCTCGGCCTTCTTGCCCTGTTTGAGGAGCGCCAGCCCCAACCCCGATCTCGCCAGCGGATCATCGTCGACCGCCAGGGCACGTCGGTACTGGGCCTCGGCCTGAGTCGCGTCGTCATGGCCGAGGGCGAGATCACCCAGCACGGTGATGCCGGGGTAGAACGCGGGGTCGCGCTTCAAGGTGAGCTCGACCTCAGACTTCGCTTGGTCGCGCATCTTCCACTTCGTGTAGATGCGGCCCATGCCGTAGTGGACCCACTGGTTGTCGGGGTAGATGGTGGCCACCGCCTTGAGCTGGTTCCACGAGTCGTCGGACGGCAGAGAGAGCCAGGCGAGGTAGACCCGCAGCATGGGGTCCGACGGGCGCTCCTTGGCTTTGGTGGTGTACTCGATGCGAATCGCGTCGGTCGCACCCTTGAGGCCCGCCGCCTCGAGCCGTCGAAGCTCCTTCATCACCTCAGGGGTGGTCGGCTGAGCCTGCACGGTCGCCGCCACGACGAGCGCTGCGCACGAAAAACGAAGCATGCGCACAGTGTAGCGAACCCTGGGCTTCTCGGCCGATCAACCTTTGGCTCAACGGCTCGACGGGCGGAGCTCCCGCAGGTGCCGCGGCGCCCCCGCGTCTTTGGCCCTGAGCTTCTTCGCCTCGGCCCCATGGCCGTGGCGCTCGAGGAGCTCGGCCAGGCGGCGACGAGCGAGGGTGGCGGTCGCGGGCTCCTTCTCGAGGACCCGGAGGAGCCGCTCGGCCTCCCGCACCCGTCCGCTCGACTCCAGGGCGCGGGCGAGCTGCAGCCGAGCCCCGCTGTCGCTGGGGTGCCGCTCGATGAAGCGCCGGTAGGCGTCGACCGCCCCTGAGAAGTCCCCCTCGCTGAACAGGAGGCCGGCCAGCCGGTACCTCGCGTCGTCGTAGTCTTCGCGCAGCGCCAGGGCCTCCTCGAGTGATTTCTTGGCAGCCACCGGGTCCTTTCGCTCCTCGGCCAGGAGCGCCAAGAGGTACCGTACTCGGGGGTTCTCCGGGGCGAGACGGGCGGCGGTCTCGAGGTGCGCGGCGGCTTGGTCGAGGCGCTGACCGGATTTCAGGAGCAGTCGGCCCAGCTCGATCCTCGGGAGCGCCGCGGTAGGCTCACCTTGCACAGCCGCCTCCCAGAGGGCAATGGCCCCCTGGTCGTCCTGCGCCTCCTCGAGGGCCTGGGCCTGGGAGACCTGCGCGTCGTATGCCGCCAACACCAGCAAGAGCGGAAGCCACATGAGGCGCTCCTCGTAGCCTGTTTTCACCGCGTCTTCGACTCGAGTTTCCCTTTGCCTTCGAGGCGGTCCCGCTGCAAGAGGAGGCGATGTCGCACCACCTCGTCAGGAATGGGCTCCCCAATCGACCGGCGGTGCCATGGCACCCGACCACGCACCCGGCGCTCCCCGGAGCCCCATCATGCAGGTGACACCGAGCACGCTCAGTGCGCTGGGCTTCGACGAGATCAAGGTGGCGCTGACCGCCCGGTGCCGAACCGAGGTCGGTCGGCAGCGCGCCGCGGCGCGGCCCTTCCTCGACACACGCGCCGAGGTGCTGGCGGCCTACGCGCTGGTCGATGAAGCCCAGAAGCTCCGCGAGGAGCCGATGGCGCTCCCCATCGGGGGGCTCCACGACATTCGCGTCGCGCTCGATCGGGCGAGCAAAGGAGGCATGCTCGAGCCCCACGATCTCATCGCCGTGTGCCAGGCGCTGTTCGCCTTCGAGCGAGCCCACGAGGTGCTCGCCGAGCGCCGGGAGCGTTTCCCCGGGCTGGCCGAGTTGGGCGCGCAGTTGCCGGTCTTGAGTCGCCTGGCCACCCGGCTCGATCGCTCCTTCGAGGCCTCGGGCGAGCTGTCGGATCGCGCCAGCGTCGAGCTGAAGGAGGCGCGCGATCGCACCCGCGCCCTCCACCGCCGCATCCGCACCCGCCTCGACGAGCTCCTCCACGACGAGAAGTTCGGCACCAACCTCCAGGAGGCCTACTACTCGGTTCGCAACGATCGCTACGTGGTGCCGGTGAAGTCGAGCCACCAGCGAGAGGTCGCTGGCATCGTGCACAACGCCAGCCAGACCGGGCAGACGCTCTTCGTCGAGCCCACCGAGATGATCGGCCTGGGCAACGATCTCGCCATCGCCCAATCACTGGTGCTCGAAGAAGAGCGCAAGGTGCTCCTCGAGCTTTCGTCTCTGGTGGGCCGGGAAGCCGGGCCCATCGCCGACGGCGTCGAGGCGGCGGCCAAGCTCGACGAGCTCGAGGCGGTGGCGGCCCTGGCCTCGCAGCTCCTGGCGGTGACGCCGACGGTCGAGCCAGCCGACGGCCCACTCATCCTCAAGGGGTTGAGGCACCCGCGCCTCATGCTCCGGGGCGGAGACATCGTCGCCAACGACGTCGAGCTCCTCGACGCGAGAGCCCTGGTGGTGTCCGGGCCCAACGCCGGCGGCAAGACCGTGACGCTGACCGGCGTCGGCCTCTGCGCGCTCATGGTGCGCTCGGCCCTGCCCGTTCCGTGCGACCCCGGCTCCCACCTGCCGCTGTTCAATGAGGTGCACTCGGCCGTCGGCGATCAACAAGACCTCCAGCAGGGTCTCTCGACGTTCTCGGCCCACGTGTCTCGGCTCAAGGACATCATCGCGACCGCCCGCACCGGCTCGCTGGTGTTGATCGACGAGATCGCCGCCGACACCGATCCTCGCGAGGGCGCCGCCATCGCCACCGCGGTGCTCGAGGAGCTGCTCGGACGAGGCGCCGTGGTGATGGTCACCACCCACCTCGAGGAGCTCAAGGCCCTGGCTCACCTCGACAATCGCTTCGTCAACGCCCGGGTCGGCTTCGACGCCAAGCGCATGGCGCCGACCTACCGGCTGCAGCTGGGCTTCGCCGGCGCCTCGTCGGCCATCGAGATCGCCCGCCGGGTGGGGCTCGCCGAGACCATCTGTGCCCGGGCCACCGAGCTGGCCACCAACTCCGGCGGGGCGCTGTCGAAGGCGCTGGGGGCCGCCGAGGAGGAGCGCCGCCGCCTGACCGTAGAGCGCGACCTGGCGGCCGCCGAGCTGAAAGACGCCCAGACCCTCAAGGCCCGGGCCGAGGCCGAGCTCGAGGCCTTGCAGCGACGGCGCAAGGAAGAAGAGCTCAAGTTCCGCGAGGCCTTGAGAGCCGAGCTGGAGTTCGCTCGCGGCCAGGTGCGCGAGCTGGTCGAGCGCCTCGAGAGCCAGAAGAGCGACAAGGCCCTCAAGACCGCCACCACCGCGGCCGCCGAGCTCACCGCCCGGCTCAACGAGCAAGTCCAGTCCGAGCGGGCGCTCCGGGCCGAGCTCAAGGGCGCGCCTCGCGAGATGGGCGTGCTCGAGCTCAAGCCCAAGGCCCGCGCCCGGCATATGGGCCTCGACGCCGAGGTGGAGATCCTCGAGGTCAGCGGAGAGACCATCACGGTCGCCATGGGCTCGCTCAAGATGCGGGTGAACGCCTCTGAGCTCGGCCCACCAGCGAAGGCCGCCGAGCCAGCGCGGGCGACTCGAAAGAAGGAGTCACAGCTCGAGAACGCGCAGAAGGCCGCGGCGCAGCCCCTGACGCTCGCCAGCCCGACCCTCGACGTGCGAGGTCAGCGCGCCGAAGACGCGATCCGCCTGGTGGAGCAGTTCCTCGATCGGGTGTCGCGATCCGGCGACGAGGTGGCCTTGGTGATTCACGGCCACGGCACCGGCGCCCTCAAGCGAGAGTTGCGAGACTTCTTCGCCCAGACGCCCTACGCGAAGTCCTTCCGGCCGGGTGATGGCACCGAGGGTGGTGACGGAGTCACGGTCGTGATGCTTGCCTAGGAAACTGGTGTCAAACGCGCTCGGTCGCCGGAACGCCGATCTGCTTCGCCGGGCATCGTCAGAGGCCCTTGAAATACCGACAAGTATTCCTGCGGGCCTCTTCCTCGCGCGGCTCGCACCTCGGCGTTCGGGCTCGGTCGGCGTTCAACACCAGTCTCCTAGCTCGATGCCAGGTCTTCGCCTCGGGAGCCTCGCGCTCCCCAGCCCGTTTCTCCTCGCGCCGATGGAGAGCGTCTCGGACGCCGCCTTCAGGCGCCTGTGCTGGGAGCAGGGAGCCGCCCTCACCTTCACCGAGATGATCCGGGCCGCGGCGTTGGCCCGGAACAACCGCAGCACCATCGAGCTCATCGACACCGTCGACGCCGAGGTCCCCACGGGGCTCCAGCTGCTGGCCGCCAACGAGCGAGAGCTCGCCCAGGCGCTCGAGCGGCTGGAGACGCTGGCGGCCTCGACGCACCCTCACCTGCGAAACGTTCGCGTCATCGATCTCAACTTCGGGTGCCCCTCACCCGAGGTGATTCGCATCGGCGCCGGCCCCGCGCTCCTCAAACGCAGGGTCAAGCTCCGGGTGATGTTCGAGACGCTGCGGAGCTTCAAGGAGAAGACCGCGCTTCCCATCGCGGCGGTAGGGGCGAAGATCCGCCTGGGGCTCAACCGCCAGGAGCAAGACCAGAAGGTCTATCTCTCGGTCGTCGAGGAGGCCAACCAGACGCTCGACTACCTCGTCATTCACGCTCGGCACGCGCGCCAGGGCAGCGAGGAGCGACCGACCTGGGCCGCCATCGGCGAGGCCAAGGCCCGCGCGAAGATTCCCCTCATCGGCAACGGCGATGTCGCCTCCCGCGAGGACTTCGCGCGCCTCGAGCTCGAAACCCAGGCCGATGGAGCGATGATCGCCAGGGGCGCCATTCGCTCCCCGTGGATCTTCCGAGGCCTCACGGGCAAAGGCTCCTCCGGGCCCAGCTCGCTGGAGGAGATCGACGAGGCCGAGCGGCGGTACCTGGAGCTGGCCGCCCGCTTCGGCGCTCGGCCGAAGTTCCTCCAGTGGCACCGGGAAGGCTTCGCTCGCATGCGAGCCCGGCTGGAGGGCAAGTCGCTGGCAGGCTCGGCCATGCCCAAGAATCACAACCTGACGTGACGGACCCCGCGCGGCCTCGGACCGGTCAGCGTGCGCGTCCGGGGGCGTTCTGACATGACGTAACGCGCACGCTGATGCCCGCGGCGGGCTTGGGACTCGATGAGCTGACCCATGCCCTGCGGATTCGAGATGTGGCTTCTCGCGTTTGCTGACTGGCGCTCTCGGGTCGAGGGGCTGGCCAGACCGCCCGGTGGGTGGGCACCGGCCCCGCCCTCGCACCTCAAGGCATGCTCGCACCGGCCTGCCCGCTCGGAGCACCCGGCCACCTCACCCGCTGGAGCACGGCTGAGAGTTCCCTCTTCGTACCGCCCAACCTCGTCGACTTCACGGCTGGCGGACCGCGCGACGCACCTTCACCACCTCGTCGAAGAAGTCGGAGGGAACCACGGCCCCGCGCACGACCGGCCACGCCCGCTCGGCGGCCTTCTGCCACGGCGCTGCCTCGACCTTGACCACCGAGAGGCCCTGCTTCTTCATCGCCTCGATGGCGTCGGCGTTGAGCCGCTTCACCTCGACGTCGACCTTCGCGCCGACCTCACGGGCGATGTCGAGGAGCTTCACGCGCAGCCCCGGGTCGAGCTTCTCCCACGCGTCCTTGCGCACCACCGTCGCGCCGATGAGGTACGACCAGGGGTAGTCCACCATCGCGTTGGTCTTCTCGAAGACCCGAGTGGCCAGCACGTACGCCGGGACCTGAGTGAGGCAGGTGATCATTCCCGTCGCCAGGGCTGGCGCAATGTCAGTCGAGGCGAGGACCACGGGCCTCATCCCGATGGCCTCGAAGGCCTTCACCGAGCCAGGGTCTCCTTCCCACACGAAGAACTTCCCCCGGCCCGCCTCTTCGGGGGTGCGATAGGGCTCGGTGCAGAAGATGTAGACGGTACCGATCTCCGCCCACTGGAGCACCACATAGCCCTTGGCCTCGAGCGCAGACTCCATGCGAACCCGGACTCGGCCGAGCATCGACGTGGCCGTCGCCTCGTCGGCCATGCCCGGAACCGAGAACACCATGGGCTCGGTCGCCAGATCATGGAGCCCGATGTTCGACAGGGACGCCGCCTGGAGTTGCCCGATCCCCATCTTCCGCACCATGTCGCCCTCGCTGCCCTGGGTGCCGCCGGCGTAGATGCGCAGCTTGACCTGGCCGCCGGAGGCCTGCTCCCAGCGCTGCGCCATCTCCTTGAGGACCTCGTGCCAGGTGGAGCCTGCCGGGGCCAGGGTGGCCAGATTCAGGGTGACCTGGGCCTCGGCCCGGGGGGCGAGGAGCGCGGCCAGCACGGCCGGGTCGCCCGCCTGCCAGGTGAGCCGCGCCCAGCGGCTCGGGGTCGCGTCCTGCCGGCGGGGCGCGCCCGCGCCCGGATCGACCGCGTCCACGTTGGCCTCGTCCAGGCCGCTCACTCGAGGAGGAGGTCCGGCGACTCCCCCACCGAGCGGAACCCGAGCCGCTCGTACAGGCGGATCGCCACCTCGTTGCCGCTGAACACGCCCAGGTACGGCCTCCCGGGCTCGCGCGCATGGGCCGCCTCGATCGCCTTACGCGTGGCCAGCGCCCCGAGGCCGCGACCGCGGAACCCGGGCAGCGTCCCGATGGACGAGAGGTACGTCCAGCCGCCGAAGGTCGTCGCCTTGGCGGTCGCGGCCGCGACGCCGTCCACGCGCACCAGGACCAGCACGATCCGCGGGTCCGGCGTGGTCTTCTCGAGGTCGAGCGTCAAGGCGGGCGCGCGCGCCGGGGGCGCTCCGAAGGATGCCGCGAGGACGAACCCCGCGTCCTCGAGGTCGCCGGGCCGGGCATCCTCGGGCGCGCCGATCACGCGCAGGTCCACGCCGGCCGCCACCTCGCCGGGGCCGACTGGTGGCGCCGCATCCGGGTGGGCCATGACCATGAGGTGCCCCCCGCCGATGTCCNNGAGGGCCAGACGTGCGGCTGGCGCCCCACGATCGCGAACAGCGCCAGCGTCTCGGCCAGCCGCACGTCGAAGGCGGCGGCGTCCTCCGGCCAGCGGACCGCCTGCAGGCGGTTCCAGAACGGGTCGCCGTCGCGCGGGTCGTGGAGCAGGAGCGCATCGCCCAGGTCCCGGGTCTCGCGCGACGGGATGGCGTGGGCGTGGAGCTCGTGCCGCTCGATGGCGGTCATGGTGGCGGCGTCGATCTCGAGATGTCGCGTCACGAGGCCACCTTACCGGGACCCGCGCGCGGACGGTCCAACCGGAGCCATGGATCGGCCGAATCGGACCCGCCAGCGCGACGGTGGCCAGCGCTACGGTCAGTCGAGGTGCAGCACGATCGCGGAGGCACCCGACGGCAGGTCCAGGAGCTCGGGCGTCGGGAGCCCGGCCGCCGCAAACCAGCCGAGCGCCTCGGACACGGTCACCAGGCGCGTGCCCTGCACCGCCTCGTCGAGCTGGACGCCCGCGATGAGCTCGCCGTGGGAGGTCCGCAGCTCCTCGGGATCGGTCGGGAGGTACCAGTCCAGCGCCACCAGCCAGCCGCCCGGGCGGACCGTGGCCCACGCCGAGCGCAGCGTGCCGATCGGGTCGGGCAACTGGTGGAGCGCGTATTGGAAGTACACGAGGTCGGCCTCGGCCACGTGACCTACCGAGAGCATCGAGCCCTGCTCGATCGTGATGCGGTCCGCGAGACCGGCAGCGGCGACGTTGCCCCGCGCGCGGTCGACGGAGTCGGGCTCGAACTCGACGCCCGTCAGGAGCAGGCCCGGGAAGCGTCGCGCCATCGCGATCAACCAGCGCCCGCCGCCCGAGTGCACGTCGATCACCCTGGCACCGGGCCGGAGGTCCGCGACCAGCTGCGGGAGCGTGCTGAGCACCTCCTGGAAGAACACCGCCA
>PMBV01000379.1 GCA_003153055.1 Myxococcales bacterium | reverse complement strand
GTGGGTGCGGTCGGCCAGCTTCACCAGGATCACCCTGATGTCCTGAGCCATCGCCACCAGCATCTTGCGGAAATTCTCGGCCTGCTTTTCTTCTTGCGACAGCACCTGCGGAGCCGAGAACTTCGACAGCTTGGTGACCCCATCGACGATCAGCGCCACCTCATCGCCGAACAGCTCCCGAACTTCTTCGATGGTCGCCAGCGTGTCTTCCACCGTGTCGTGCAACAAACCGGCGACGATGGACGCTTCGTCGAGCCGGAGTTGTGCCAACAGCCCCGCAACCTCCAACGGATGAATGAGGTACGGCTCCCCTGACTTCCTCACCTGGCCCTGGTGTACCTTCGCAGAGTACACGTAGGCCTTCTTGATGATGTCNNCAGCTACTCGCTGCAGAATGTCGTTGAGACGAATCAACAAAGAAAGCGTAACATCGATTTGACACGACACAATGCGTCATACGGCGTACTGCGGCACCGCAGCATTTGCGTCGATTCATTGTTGCGCAATCACACGGCTTGCCTGACTATGAATCCTACATGGTAGCTCTGCTGACCCGCACGCTGGGCGTGATTTGCCCCTCGTGCGACTTCTTGAACGTGGTGGGAGCGGTCCGTTGCATGGCCTGTGGGGCCGCGACCGACGGGCTCTCGCCAGCGAGTCCAGCGCGCCCGCCACCACCAGCAGCGAAGGCTCCGAGCCCTGAGCCCAAAGCGGCTCCTGTACGCGCGAGCGGTATGGGTCGCAGCGCGAGCCTCCTGACGCCAGTCCCAGCACCGGGGAGCCCTTCGGGCCTACGCCAGCAGCCGCCCTCGCGAACGGCGCCACCCGCCTCGACCAGCCAGCCCCTGCCGGCCCCTGCGGGTCTCAGGTTCGGCCTCACGGTGCTCGCCGGGCCGGCACGGGGTCAACGCTTCAAGTTGAACCCCAACGGAACGCAGGTTGGTCGGAGCCGGGGCATCGTCCTGTTCCCCGACGACCCCTTCGTCTCGCCGCTCCACGCGACCCTCTTCGTGCGCGACGGGAAGCTCGTCATTCGCGACGAGGCCAGCACCTCGGGCGTCTTCGTCAGCATCAGCAGCACCGAGACCGTGACGCCTGGCTCAGCCTTCAGCGCGGGGCTCCGTCTGTTCCGCTACGGCGGCGCCATCGAGCCCCAGCCCAACTGGAACCGGGTCGACGTGCTGGTGTACGGCGCGCCCTTGCCCAACAACCAGGTGCACTACGCCATCGAAGAGGTGCTCCTGGGAGATCGCCCGGGGCGCTGCGTCATCACCCCCGGCCCGGTCTTGACCATCGGCCAGAGCCGCTGCGACTTCAGCTACGCCAACGACGAAGGGCTGGCGCCCAAGCACTGCGAGATCGCCCCGCTGCCCAACGGAGCGATGATCCGCGACCTGTCGGGAGGCCTTGGCACCTACGTGAGGGTCCCGCAGGAGCGCACCCTCAAGGCCGGTGACCGCCTGCGCCTCGGCCAACAGACGATTCAGGTCGAGGCAATCTCCTAGGTGACTGGTGTGAAACGAGCTCGGTCGCCGGAACGCCGATCCGCNNAAACGCGCTCGGTCGCCGGAACGCCGATCCGCTTCGCCGGGCATCGTCAGAGGCCCTTGAAATACCGACAAGTATTCCTGCGGGCCTCTTCCTCGCGCGGCTCGCGTCTCTGCGTTCGGGCTCGGTCGGCGTTTCACACCAGTCACCTAGCCGTCAGCGTTCTTCCTTCGTCTCGAGGGGGAGCTGATCGAGGTACTCGGAGGCCCTCGAGGCAGGCGCGTCGTGGCGAAACCGACGCCACCAGCGGGCGGCCTCCTCGATCCGGTTCTGCTGGTACGCCATTTCCCCCAGCTTGAGCGCGAGCTCTGGTGTCGGGTCGGCTCGCCATGCTTGCTCATAGCGGGCCTCGGCGAGCTGGAGGTTCGCGTCGAAGACCGCCTCGTCGCCCTTCTCGGCCAGCCGCGCTGCCTCTGGACCTCGGCGATCTTTCGGGTCGAGCTCGAGGCCCCACAGTGGCTGGTCTTCAGAGGGTGGCGCCGCCACGAAGGCCGGCTTCCGCTGCCCGATGATCTGCCAGGCGTACAGCCCGGCCAACCCGAGGGCCAGCACCACCAGCAGCACCGTCGCCACCTTGAAGACCAGCACCGCGCCCCGCTCACCGACCACTCGATCGGGCTTCGTCGTGGGGACGACTTCCCCGGGAGGCGTGGGCACTGGACCCACGTTCGGGTGAGCCTTGACGGTGTCCTCTCCCGCGGCCCATGGCGAAGCCACTCGATGAGCCGACGGCTGTTTGATCTTGGTCTCTTCGTCGTCGAGGGGCGAACCCGCTCGGGGCACCGGGGGCAGCGAAGGCACCGACGCACCTCGCCGAACCACGCTCGCCTGGGCCCGGCGCTCCTTCTCGATGGCCTGGAGCTCGGCGCGGAACTGATCAGCCGTCTGGGGCCGATCGTCGGGGCTCTTGGCCAGGGCTCGCATGATGAGCCGCTCCAGACCCGGGCTGATCTTCGCTTCAGGGCGGCGGCGGCTGGGGAGCGGCGGTTGCTCGGTGAGGTGTGCCGTGGCGAAGCCCACCGGTGAGTCGGAGTCGAAGGGCAAGAGCCCCGAGGCGAGCTGGTAGAGAATGACGCCCACCGCGTAGAGATCGCTCCGGTGATCCAGCGGGGCGCCGCGCGCCTGCTCGGGCGACATGTACTCTGGCGTTCCACAGACGAAGCCCGCCCGGGTCAGCGCAGGCCCCTCGTCGTCGCTGCCATCGATGATCTTCGCGATGCCGAAGTCGAGCACCTTGACGAAGTCAGGCTCGCCCCGGCGCTGCTCGACCATGATGTTCTCGGGCTTGAGATCGCGGTGAACCACCGACACCGAGTGCGCGTCGGCCAGCGCCGAGAGCACCTGGCTCATGATTCGAATGATCCGCGATTCGGCCAGAGGCCATTCCCGGGAGAGGATCTGGTGGAGATCTCGGCCCTGGACGAGCTCCATCGCGATGTACATCGCTCCGTCATCGGACTGGCCGAAGTCCAGCACGCTGATGGAGTTGGGGTGGTTGAGCCGGCTGGCGGCCTTGGCCTCGCGCTGAAACCGCGCCACCGTGCCCTTGTCGGACAAGAGGGCCTGACGCAGCACCTTCAGCACCACCGCCTTGTCGAGGGCGAGCTGCGTGGCCCGGTAGACCTTGCCCATGCCTCCCTCGCCGATCATCTGCTCGACGCGGTACTTCGCGGCGACGATCTTCCCAATGTAGTCGTCGGGCGCGGCCACGGGCGTTACGAATTTCCCACGTCGACGCCGCTGGCGCCACCCATGTCTTGCTCCTGAAGACAGGCGGCGAATCCGTGGTAGATCAGCCGCATGCCCGGTGCCATGCGCCCGAAAGTTGCCATCCGCGTCGTCCGCGCCGACGGAGGGCCGGAGTCGGTCATTCCGATGCACGGCGAGCAGTTGTTGTGTGGTCGGAGCGGTGACCTGGCCATTCCCGACGACCCCTTCGTGGCCGAGACCCAGATGCGGTTGTTCTTCTCGGGCACCCGCTTGGCGGTGGAAGACGTCGGCGGGGGCAACGGCATCTTCACCCGCCTGCGCAGCGAGCGCGAGGTCGGCGCCGGTGGCGAGGTGCGCGTCGGTCGTCAGCGCTTGGTGGTCGAGCCGGTGCCGGCGCTCACCGCGGCCGAAGACGGCTCCACCGCCTGGGGCTCACCCGACGCCGGCTACCGCTTTCGCCTGGTCCAGCTCCTCGAGGGCGGGGTGAGCGGAGGCGCCTTTCCGCTCAAAGAGGGCGACAACCTGCTCGGCCGCGAAAATGGCGACATCACCTTCCCGACCGACGGCTTCGTCTCGGGGCGCCACGCCGTGCTCCACGTCGCGCCCGATCGGGTGATCCTCCGCGATGTCGGCTCGTCGAACGGCACCTTCCTCCGCCTGGCCGCGCCGGTCTTCGTCGAGAATGGAGATCAGTTCCTCATCGGCCGCCAGCTGGTGCGGGTCGAGATGAACTGACCTTTCAGACAAGTCTCCAGAGACTCGCCCTCGAATCACGGGAGCGCCCGCCTCCTTCGAGGCAGGCGCTGGCCCGGGCACTTCAGCCGTAGCTCTTCTCTTTCTTCTCCTGCTCTTCCTTGCAGCGAATGCAGAGAGTCGTCACCGGTCGCGCCTCCAGGCGCTTCAGGCTGATGGGCTCCTCGCAGCGCTCACAGACGCCGAAACTCCCATCTTCGATCCGCGCCAGGGCACGGTCGATCTTTTTCAAGAGAAACTTCTCGCGGTCACGCAAGCGGAAGGCCATCGACTGGGCATACTCGCTCGACGCCTGGTCGATCTCGTCAGGGAGATCATCGGTGTCGAAGTTCGACTCCTCCTCCATCGTCTTTCTTGCGCTATCCAGCAGCGCCTTACGGCTGTCCTCAAGCGTCTTCTTGAATCGCTTGAGGTCCTTCTGCGACAGGTTGCCCCGCTCGGTCATGGCTCGGATCCCGAAATGGAAGGGGCGATACTATGGGGACAGGAATGGCCCCTGTCAAGGCGTGAAGAAACAAGCCTCTGAAATCACGCCCCATTGCGTAGGATAGCAACCCTATGTCGGAAACGAGCCGTATGGACCGGGAGTTCCTCAAGAGCGCGTTGACCCTGGCCAGCCAGTCCGACGTGGCGCACCTGCTGTTCATCTCGGACGTGCCCATCGCGCCCAATGATCTGAGGGGACGCAAGTGCCGCAAGAAGCTCGTGTACGCGGTGACCAGCGACGGGGTGGCCTCCGAACTGACGGCGCGAAAGGAGAAGGTCGTCATCATTCCGGCCTACGACTACTCGCGCACCGAGCGGGTGAAGATGGCCGTGCTCTCGGCGCTGGCCCAAGGCGCCTTCAAAGAAGGTGACATGGTGTTGTGCCTCACCGGCCGCATCGGGCGAGGCATCGACACGATGATGACGATGCGCATCGGTGGCTCGCTCGACGATCGCGTGGCCATCGAGGGTGTGAAGCTCGGCGATCAGTTCAACTCCCAGGTCGTCGACGCGCTGATTCAACTGGCGCTGCAGATCGGCCAAGAGGGCTTCGAGGGGCACCCCATCGGCACGATCCTCTGCATCGGCGATCACAACGCGGTGCTCGAGAAGAGCCGGCAGCTCACCATCAACCCGTTCCAGGGCCTCTCCGAAGTCGAGCGCAATGTCCTCGACCCGAAGATCCGCGAGGCCATCAAGAACTTCTCGGTGCTCGACGGCGCCTTCATCATTCGCGAAGACGGCGTCGTCTTGGCCGCGGGCCGGTACCTGGCCGCCTCCGACGACAACGTGAAGATCCCCCTGGGCCTGGGCGCCCGCCATGCCGCGGCGGCGAGCACCACCGCCAGCACCGGGTGCATCGCTCTGGTGGTGAGCCAAACCTCGGGAGCGGTGCGGCTCTTCAAGGAAGGCAACATCGTCCTGGAGCTCCACCAGACCGCCAGGCGTACGTAGACGGTTTCGAAATAGAAGAGGATTCTCCGATGAAGAAGCTCAAGTTCGAAGTTCCCAACAGCCTGCCCCTCGAGGAGGCCAAGAAGCGCGTCGAGGCGCTCCTCTCCTACTGGGGCAAGAAGTACGGCGTGCAGTCGACCTGGTCGGGCCACACGGCCACCATGAACGGCAAGGCGATGGGCGTGACCATCGATGGCGGCTTGGCCGTCGAGGCGACCCGCATCGCTGGCGAGGCCACCGACCCAGGCATGCTGCTCCGAGGCCAGGCCCAGAAGTACCTCGTCCGCAAGTTCGGCGAGTACTTGGACCCCGGGCGCTCGGTCGACGACATCCTCAAGGGCGAGCAATGAGCCACTGTCTCATGGGCCACCGATGAGCTCCTCGCGGTCGGCGAGCGCGAAGAAGAGGGCGTCGCTTCCCCGCGCCAAAGATCGGGTGAAGATTGGCCCCCTCGAGGTGAGCCCGCTGATGGTCGGCGAGGTCTCCCACAGCGCCACCATCGCCGAGGCCTTCGACGCAGGGGTCAACTGCTTCGTCGTGTCGGCCGATCTGCACTGGCCCGCCTTCGAGCACACCCGGCGTGGGCTGGCCGAGCTGCTCCGTCGACGGGGCCTTCGCGACCGCCTGGTGGTGGTGGGTGTCTCCTGGGCCACTCAGCCTGAGCATGCCTTCGGTGCCTTCCGTGAGATCCTCGACGCCGTTCCAGGCCTGGGCCGCCTCGACCTCCTGGCCCTGGGTGGCCTGACGGGCTCCGACGCCCTGCCGAAGGTGGCGGCCCTGACGGCCATGCGCAAGGAGGCGGCCTATGGGTGCCAGGCCATCGCCGCGTCGTTCCACGTGGCCAACCCCGCCGCCTTCCTCCTCGAGAACGATCTCATCGACCTCGGGCTGTTGCGGCTCAACGCCACCGACGACGCGGCCAACGCGGTGCTCCAGGGCGTGCGCGTGAAGACGAAGGGGTCGGTGGCCTTCGGCTTCGATGCGCTGGGCGGTTTCCAGCCCCCCGAGCGCCTCGACGAGCTGGGCGTCGACCCACTCAACTGGCGCCCTTCGCCGCTCGATCACTACCGCTTCGCCCTGTCGCAGCGTGGCGTACAGGGCCTGCTCCTCTCGTACCTCGGGCCGGGAGACCTGGCAAAGCTCGACGCGGTTCTCGCCCAGGGCCCCCTCGACGAGGAGAGCCAGGTGTACCTGGTGCGCACCGCCCGCCTCAGTCGCGTCCGCCCCTCTCCCCGGGCGAGCTGACCCTGCTAGAGTCGCGCTGGCATCAGAGTTGATTGAACCGGTGCAAGTAGGTGCGTCGTGAAGAAGTGGAAGCCCTCGAGCGATGCGAAGACCGAAGAGGTCGACGCGCCAACCCCTCCCCTGACGCGCCAACGGACAGCGGCCTTTCCCGGGGGGCTCGAGATCCTGGAGTCCGAGCCGGCGTCGAAGCCTGGGCCCTATGAGCTCATCAAGCTCCTCGGGCGCGGGAGCCTTGGCCCCGTCTACCTCGGCCGAGACACGGTTCGCGGCCGACCGGTGGCAGTGAAGATTCTCAGGAGCGCCCCAACCGAGCTTGCCCAGCGCCTGCTCCTCGAGGCTCGACCGATGTTGGGGTGGAGCCACGAGCACATCGCCCGGGCCTACGCCGCGGAAGGGGGCTGGGAGGGAGGGCCGGTGCTGGTCACCGAGCACCTGGTCGGCCACCCGCTCACCCACATCATGCGCGAGGGGAAGGTCTTCTCGGTTCCCCGCGCGGTGGAGCTCATGGTGCCGGTGGTGAAAGCGCTGGCCTTCGCCCACGGCCAGGGCGTGGTGCACCGCAACCTGAAGCCTGAGAACGTCTTCCTCTGCGACGACGGGGTAGTGAAGGTGCTCGACTTCGGCCTCGCCCGGGTGTTTCAGAACGACGAGCGGGCGCACAGCATCGTCACCCGCAGTGGGCCCCGTCTTGCGGCGGACGGCTCGGTCGACGAGCTCACCCAGCGGGCGGCGGCCGCCGCGACGCTCGCCACCCTCGCCCCCGAGCAATGGAGCCCGGGAGCGGCGATCGATCACCGGGCCGACCTCTGGGCAGTCGGGGTGATGCTGTCCCAGCTGGTGACCGGGCGGCACCCACTCGATGGCCAACGCCTCGACACCGTGCCTGAGATCGACACGCCGATGCCCCAGTTGAGCGCGCACCCCGAGGGTCTGCCCCTCGAGCTGGTGGCGATCATCGACGGCTGCCTGCGCAAGCGACGTGAGCACCGCTGGGCCGACGCCGTCACCCTTCTCCGCGCCCTCGAGCCGTTCCTTCCGGCGCGGCCCCAGCCCCTGACGTCCAACCAGCGCCCCTACGTCGGCCTCACCTCGTTCCAAGAGGAGCACGCCGCCTTCTTCTTCGGTCGCTCCTCGGAGATCGCCACCGCCGTGAGTCGGGTGCGCGACTGCCCGATGGTCGCCGTGGTCGGCCCCTCGGGCGTGGGCAAGTCGTCTTTCGTGCGGGCGGGGCTGGTGCCCGCGCTCGAGCACTCGGGCGAGCCGTGGGAGGCGATCACGCTGCGCCCGGGCCGAGACCCCCTCGGCGCGCTGGCCGCCGTGGTCGGCCCGCTGCTCACCTCCGCGGTCACCGAGCTCGACACCGTCGGCGAGAGCTCAAAGCTCGCTCGGCGACTGGCCGTCGAGCCGGGCTTCGCGGGCGTGGTGCTCAGGGCCCGGGCCCGAAAAGACGGGGTCAACCTGCTTTGCCTCGTCGACCAGCTCGAGGAGCTGTACACCTTGGTCACCGACGACGCCGAACGCCGAGCCTTCATCGCCGCGCTTCTGGGCCTGGCCGACGACGCGGGGGCGCCGGTGCGCCTGGTGGTGACGATTCGCAGTGACTTCCTCGACCGCTGCGCCGAGGCGCCCCGGCTGATCGCTCGGCTGTCCGATGGCCTCTTCTTCCTCGGCCCACCCGGCCCCGAGGCCCTGCGCGAGGCCATCACGGCCCCAGCCGAGCTCGCAGGCTCCCGCTTCGAGTCGAGCGAGATGGTCGACGAGATGGTCGCCCACCTGGTGAGAGCCCGCGGCGCCCTGGGGCTCTTGCAATTCACCTGCGCCAGGCTCTGGGACACGCGGGACCCCGGCAGCCAGGCGCTGACTCGGCAGGGGTACCAGACCATCGGAGGGGTCCTTGGCGCGCTGGGGAGCCACGCCGACACGGTGTTGGCCAAGCTCCCCCCTCGAACCGCGCCGCTGGTGCGGGCGATCTTCGTGCGCCTGGTGACAGCCGAGCGTACCCGAGCCCTCGTCACGATCGCCGAGCTCCAGGGCCTCGCCCCAGACGCCAGCGAGCTCACCGCGATCGTGGACGAGCTCGTCCAGGGCGGGCTCCTGTCGGTGCGCTCCGGGGCGGGAGCGCCCGAGGTGGAGCTCATTCACGAGTCGCTGCTGTACACCTGGCCGACACTCGGGCGCTGGCTCGAGGAGAGCGCCGAAGACTCGGCCATTGTCGAGCAGCTGCGGGTCGCGGCTGGAGCGTGGGAACAGGCCAACCGCGACGACGCTTCCCTCTGGACGGGCGCGGGCGCAGAGAAGGCCCAGCGGTTCGCGGCGCGTTACCGGGGCCCACTGAGCGACGTACAGCATGCGTTTCTCCTGGCGGTGAGCAGCAAGCGCCAGCGCGCCCACGACCGCAAGAAGACCTCGAGGGTCGGGAGCCTCGTCTTCATGTCTCTCTTGGCCATGGGGTCCCTCGTGGGCCTGGGGTTCCTCCTCCAGAGCCGCGACGACGCGCTCGCGCAGGCTCGGGCTGCTCGCGAGGCCGAGGGCCAGGCCCATCAGCGCCAGGAGGCGGCCGAACGGCGCGACCGGGAGCGCGCCAAGTCCTTCGAGGCGAAGGCCGACGAGGCCGAAAAGACCCGCCAGGAGCTCGAGCGAGCGCTCAACGAGTCGGAGGAGTTGGGCCAGCGCGGACGACGCACCTTCCTTCCCCGCCAGCAGCCGCCCAGGGCTGGCATCGAGGCCCCAAGCCCCAAGCCGCCCTCCCTCGAGAAGGAGCCGGCACCAGCGCGCTCGGCCGGCGAGGCGGGCAGCTCGGTCATCGACACACTGAAATGAGAGGGTTGGAGATGCGAAGCCTGGTGATCGCCATGGCGCTGGCAGCAGCCACGCCCACACGCTCGGCCGAGGTCGAGCGCCCCTGGGCCGTGGGCGTGCCCAAGGAGCAGCAAGCCAAGGCGCTCGAGATGTTTCGCGAGGCCAACGGAAAGCTGCGTGACGCCCATTACGCGGCGGCGAAGGAAGAGTACCTCGCCGCCCTCGCGGTGTGGGATCACCCAGCGATTCACTACAACCTCGGCCTGGCGTTGCTCAACTTGGATCAGCCGGTGGAGGCCCACGAGCATCTGGTGCAAGCGACCAGGTACGGCGCGGCCCCGATGGATCAGGACAAGCTGGAGCAGGCGCTGCGGTACAAGAGCCTGGTCGAGAAGCAGCTCACCCGGCTCTCGGTGTTGTGCGCGCTCCAGGACGCCGTCGTTCGCCTCGACGGGCACCAGCTCTTCGTGGGCCCCGGTCGGTGGGAGGGCATGGTCCGCGCGGGCGCCCACGCGCTCGTCGGGACCCATGACGGCTACGTCCCTGTCGAGCGCGCCGAGACCTTCGTCGGGGGCGAAGCGAAGGAGATCGAGCTCAGCCTGTTCCGCACCGAGGAGCTCACCGAATACCGCCGCCGGTGGGCGCCGGCCGTCGAGTGGAGCCTCATGGCTGGAGGGGTGGCGCTGGTCGGCGGCGGCGTTGGCCTGCACTTCGCCGCCCGGAGCGTCTACGCGCAGTACGACACGAGCGTGCGGGCATGCAGCACCTCGGTGAGCATGGGGTGCGCACCCCGCCCCGAGATCACCGGGCTCAAGTTGAGCGGCGATGTGCTCCAAGCCCTCTCGGTGGGCGCCTGGGCGGTCGGCGGCGCTGCGCTGGTGACGGGAGCCGTCCTCGCCTACCTGAATCGACCGCTCCCCTTCCTTCGAAAACTCGAGGTGAAGGTGTCCGTCGCCCCCACCCTCTTCCCCTGGCCCGGCGCCTTGGTTCAGGTGGTGCTGCCGTGAGCCACGCACACCTCAGCGCGCTCCTCCTGGGCGCGGGGCTCGGCGTGGCGCTGGCCGCCTGCGTGGCGCCCTCGAGCACGACCTGCTCCTCGGGCATCCTCTGCCCCCCGGGAACCGAGTGCACCAGCGACGGCACCGGCTGCCGGCAGGACCTCTGCGGCAACGGTGTCGTCGACCCGAAGGAGCAGTGCGACGACGGGAACCTGAGAGGCGGCGACGGGTGCTCGGCCGACTGTCTCTCGAACGAGACCTGCGGCAACTCGGTGGTGGACACGTCGTTCGGCGAGGGCGACCCGAGGAACGAGGTGTGCGACGACGGCAACACTCGGGGAGGTGATGGGTGCTCGGCCGACTGTCACTCCGACGAGACGTGCGGCAACCGCATCATCGACCACGACTTCGGCGAGGGCGACCCGAGGAACGAGGTGTGCGACGACGGCAACCGCGATGGAGGCGACGGCTGCTCGGCCGACTGCCTGTCGAACGAGACCTGCGGCAACAGCTACGTAGACACCCTTCGTGGCGAGATGTGCGACGACGGCAACACCGACGCCGGCGACGGGTGCTCCCCCACCTGCCAGAGCGAGCTCTGTGGGAACCTGGTGGTCGATCGCCAGCTGGGCGAAGTTTGCGACGACGGCAACAACGTCGACGGTGACGGCTGCTCGGCGCACTGCCGCTCGAACGAGACCTGCGGCAACCACATCGTCGATCTCGCCGCCGGAGAGGTGTGCGACGACGGGAACCGAAAGGATGGCGACGGCTGCTCCGCCGATTGCCGATCGAAAGAGGTCTGCGGCAACGGCATCGCCGACCGGGTGGCAGGAGAGCGCTGTGACGACGGCAACACGGTGGGGGGCGACGGCTGCTCCGCCGACTGCCGATCGACCGAGATCTGCGGCAACCACATCATCGACCGCGCGGTCGGCGAGGTCTGTGACGACGGCAACCTCGTGGGCGGCGACGGCTGCTCGGCTGACTGCCGCTCGAACGAGGCGTGCGGCAACCGGGTGCTCGACCGACTGGGGAAGATCGACGGTGGGCCGGTGGAGCAATGCGATGATGGGAACCTGACCGCGGGCGACGGCTGTAGCCCCCGCTGCCAGCTCGAGGTCTGCGGCAACGGCGTCGTCGACCCGGGCGAGCTGTGCGACGACGGCAACAAGACGAGCGGTGATGGGTGCGAGCCCGGGTGTCTGTCGACGGGCCTGTGCGGCAACGGCGTGCTCGATCCGGGTGAGCAGTGCGACGACGCCAACACGTCGACCACCGACGGGTGTGCGTTGTGTCGAGTCGCCGTCTGTGGCGACGGCTTCGTGCGCGCGGGGGTCGAGCAGTGCGACACCAGGGGAGAGACCGCCGGGTGCAACGCGAACTGCACCACCGCCCGCTGCGGCGATGGCATCGTCAACTCCAGCCGGGGCGAGCAGTGCGACGTGCTGGGGGGTGACGGCGGCGTCTTGGGTGGAGAGTCGGTCAGCTGCGACCGCGACTGCACCCAGGCCTTCTGTGGCGACGGCTTCGTCAACGTCGCCAGAGGAGAGGCCTGCGATGACGGAAACGGATCGAACACCGACGCCTGCCTGACGACGTGCCTGCTCGCCACCTGCGGTGACGGCTACGTGCGGGCGGGCGTGGAGCAGTGCGACGACGGAAACACGGTCACCGAGGCGGCCTGTTCGTATGGCGTGACGACCTGTACCGTGTGCTCGAGCACCTGCACCACCGTGGCGAGGACAGGCCCCTCCTGCGGCGACGGCGTTCAGCAGACCGGTGAAGCCTGCGACGATGGCAACTCGGCGAGCTGTGGCACGTGCAGCGCGAACTGCGGGGTGGCCCAGCCTCGGGCCGCGGCCTCGGGCTCCCTCACCGCCGTCGCTCGGGCCGCGCTGCTCGACGCCCAGTACTTCGCGTTGAACGACGGCGTTCACCCCACCGTGACGTTCGAGTTCGACTCCAATGGCTCGGTGTCGTTGGGCCGGGTCGGCATCAACGTGTCGGCGCCCACCGATGGAGGAGTGGGTGACGCCACGCAGGTCGCGCAGGACATCGTCGCCGCGGTGGCCAGCGTCGGCGCGAACCTCGGAATCACCGCGACGCTCAGCGGTGTTCCGGGGGTGGTGTCGCTGGTCAACACTGCCATCGGTGGCTACGGAAATCAGCCCGTCGTCTCCACGGTGACGGACCCCGGCTTTCACGTCACGGGCATGAGCGGCGGTGCGGGGAGCGATTGCCCAGCGGGAGTCGGCTGCGTGACGAGCGATGACTGCCGACCGGGCCTCACCTGCCAGGGGGCCGCGGCGAAGACGTGCCTGTAGGTCGAGGCAGATCGCCCCATCTCACGTGCCACGCCACGAGCGCTTCTGCGCGCGAAAGAAACGTGGCACACCTTGGAGATCATGAAGGTCGCCAGAACCATCACCTTGCGCCTCGGCCTGGTCGCGCTGGGGGTGATGGCCGGGCTGATGGCGGTGCTGACCTTCGCTGAGCTGAGTTACCTGGGCGAAGACATGGAGAACGACCATCGCAGCATCATCGCGGTGCTCGACTCGACCATCGTGGACATGTGGACCAACCACGACCGATCCGAGGCGACGGCGATGATCGGCCGGTTGAGACGAAATGGCCTCCTGGTGGCGCTCCACGGCCCCGAAGGGCTCTCGGACCTGACGGCCGAGCAGCGAGAGCGTCTGGAGCGCACCGGCTTCACGAGCTTCGAGAAAGATGGGTACCGCGGCTCATGGGCGACCGTGGGGGTGAAGGAGCCGACCTGGGTCGAACTGCGTGAATCGATCTCGGCGCACTACCAATGGGTGAAGGGGCTCTTGGCCACCGGGCTCATCTCGGCGGTCGCGCTGCTGGTCATGTTCCTGGCCATCGCGCTGGTGACGGGGCGGCGCCTCATTGGCGAGCCGGTCGAGCGGCTGGTGGCGTTCGCGCACCGGGTCGGAGAAGGCGACTTCAGCGCCCGCTCCGATGTGACGAGCGACAACGAGCTGGGAGAGCTCGGCCGCCAGCTCGACTCGATGGCCCACGCACTGTTGGTGGCTCGGGAGGGCGTGCGGCTCCAGGAGGAACAGCGCCACGCCGCGGAGGAGCGAATGCACCATGCCGAGCGACTCACCACGGTCGGGAAGCTGGCCGCCGGCATCGCGCACGAGCTGGGCACGCCGCTCTCGGTCGTGGGCACCTGGGGGCGGATGATCGCCTCCGGTGAAGCGGAGAACGACGAGGCGCGGAAGGGTGGGCGGATCGTGGCCGACGAGGCGGCGGCGATGACCCACATCATTCGCCAGCTGGTCGACTTCGCCCGGAGGCGGTCACCGCAACGAGCCGAGGTCGACGTGAACACGCTCATCGAGACGACGGTGACGCTGGTCGGCACGCTGGCCTCGCAGCGCAACCTCACGCTCGTGCACCATCGGAGCGACCGCTGCGTCGTGTCGGTCGACGCGGTTCAGGTTCAGCAGGTGCTCACCAACCTCGTCATGAACGGCATGCAGTCGATGAAGGGGGGCGGCACCATCGAGCTGGCGGTCGAGCGGGAGGAGCGCCCCCCACCCGCGGACGTCGACCCCGACAGAGCAGCGCGCAAGTGGGTGGTGATTCACGTGAGGGACCACGGCATGGGCATCGCACCAGAGATCATTCATCGTGTCTTCGAACCGTTCTTCACCACCAAGGACGTCGGTGAGGGGAGCGGGCTCGGTCTATCGGTCAGCTGGAGCATGGTCAGCGACCACGGAGGCTGGATCGAGGCGAGGTCGGAATTGGGCGCCGGCAGTGACTTCGCCGTTTATCTACCGGGTTGACCATGAGAGGGCGACTCGTACTGGCAGAAGACGATTCAGCGTGGGGAGAGCTCCTCACCAAGAGCCTCGAGCGTCGGGACTTCCGCACCCGGTGGTGCCGGAACGCCGACGAGGCGCTGGCCACGGTCTCGGCCGACTCGACCGTCGAGGTCCTGCTCACCGACGTGCGAATGCCGGGCCTCTCGGGCACCGACCTGTGCACCAGGGTGGCAGCCATGCGGCCCGACCTCCCGGTGGTGGTGATCACCGCGTTCGGCAGCATGGAGACGGCCATCGAGGCCATGCGGGCCGGGGCCTACGATTTCGTGACGAAGCCCGTCGAGGTCGACGCACTGGTCATCACGCTGGAGCGGGCGATTCAGCACCACCGCCTCTCGTCGGAGGTGAAGCGCCTGCGCGAGGCGGTCGCCGCCGCACGGCCCTCGTCGACGCTGTTGGGGAGCAGCCCGGCGTTCACCCGGCTGTTGCAGCTCGCGGCCCGGGTCTCCGATGCGGACGCGACGGTTCTCATCACGGGAGAGTCGGGCACCGGCAAGGAGGTGCTCGCCCGCCACCTCCACGAGCAGTCTCGGCGCCGAGGGGGCCCCTTCGTGGCGGTGAACTGCGCCGCCATGCCCGAGCCCCTCCTCGAGAGCGAGCTGTTCGGGCACGTGGCCGGTGCCTTCGCCGACGCCCGCGCCAACCGCACGGGGCTCTTTCTCCAGGCCCAGGGCGGAACGATCTACCTCGACGAGGTGGGCGAGCTGCCCGCGGCGTTGCAGCCGAAGCTGCTGCGGGCGCTCCAGGAACGAACGGTGAGACCGGTCGGCGCCGAGCACGAAATACCCTTCGATGCCCGGGTGGTCGCCGCCACGAATCGAGACCTCGAGACCGAGGTCGAGCGGGGCCGGTTTCGTGAAGACCTCTTCTTTCGGCTCAACGTGCTGGCGTTCGAGTTGCCCCCGCTGCGGCTGCGCGGCAACGACGTGCTCTTGCTCGCACAGCACTTCTTGAGCCTGTTCGCCGAGAAGTCGGGCAAGCGGGTGAAGGGCATTTCGCCTCGAGCCGCGGGAAAGCTCTTGGGGTGGACGTGGCCCGGCAATGTCCGCGAGCTGCGAAACTACATGGAGCGAGCGGTGGCCTTCGCCCAGTTCGAGGAGATCCAGGAGGACGATCTGCCCGACAAGGTGAAGCAGTGGTCTCGGCCGGCGGCGGTGCTCGAGGTGAGCGACGCGGCGGAGCTCGAGACGCTCGACGCGGTGGAGCGGCGCCACATCGAGCGGGTGCTCGAGGCGACCGGAAAGAATCGCACCCTGGCAGCGAGGATCCTCGGCATCGACCGCAAGACCCTGTGGCGAAAGCTGGGCTCGGGTGACTCCGGCACGCCTGGAGACGGCCGCGGGCCTCGATAGAAACACGAAGGCCCTGGCTCCTTGGGCCACTGACGGTCAATCGAGCCGCATGAGGCGTTCGAAAAGCAACTCTTCGAGATTTCGGCGGCCATCGATGAGCGCTGCGACCTCAACGCGCCGGCCTTCGATTCGGTAGATGAGGCGCCACGGCGGAAGTGCTGAGCTCGAGCCATGACTGAATCCCTTGCCGGGCCAGTTCTGGCACCGCGTGGCCTCGCCTCGGGAACTGCTCCAGGGAGCGAGCCAGTGCCTCGATGCGGTCGGCCACCTTGAGGGCGTTGATGGGGTTCTCGGCCGCGATGTAGTCAATGATGCAAGTCAGGTCGTCGCGGGCCACGGACGCCCAGCGCACCGAGTAGCGCTTCACCGCGCAGCGAGCCGCTGGCGGAGGGCGCTGAAGACACGCTGCTGCGAGATGGACCGTCCCCGCGCCAGGTCGCGCTCTCCTTGGGCCACCAGCTTCAACATTGCCAGCGACCGCCGCATGGCCTCGTAGGAGGCGACATCCTGCAGCACGGCCGTGCCCTCCCCATTCTGGGTGATGGTGATGGCTTCGCCTGACTCCCTCGCTGCTTCGATGACCTCCGCGAGGTGAGCCTTCACGTGGGAGACGGTGCGCGAGCTCATGGCCCAACCATGGTACCAGATTCTGACCCACGCTTCAGCCTGAGCCGCACGGCCTCCGTGTCTGCTTGGCTGCCTCAGTCTACCCAGCCCATGCGCCCTCAAGGGCCGAAGCAGGGCTTCGCTTCTTTCGCCCGAGGCCAACAGAAGCGACGACTCGTGCCCGCGCGGCAAGCTGGTCACAGAGGATCGCCCGGGGACACTTCGCACATCGCACATCGCGCCCTGCTGGGAGCGCTCCACGCTCGACGAGCCGGGGCGGGGCCGAAAATCCGTTCCGCCGCATCTACTGCGCCGTGGACGACCTGGAGCCCACGGACGTTGCGAGAGCCCTCCGCAATCGGCTGGGCACATCGGATCTCCGATTCTTCGTACTCGGGCCTTTCGAGCCAAGAGACACCAGCGTCCGCCGCCGCCAGGGCAAAGGCCAGTGCCATGGCCCGAGCTGGGCTCGTGACCGGATGGGTCCACAAGTGCCGCAAGTGCGGCCACGTCGAGAGCCACGCCGACGACTCCGCCCGGCGATGCCCCAACGGCTGCATGAAGCTGTGGCCCTCAGCCAAGGTGCGCCGGTGGTGCGGACCTGCGCGGAGGAGAAACACGAAGGGCCTGACTCACTCGGGTTTCCCCTTGCGAATCAGGCCCTTCAAATGGTCGGGGCGACAGGATTTGAACCTGCGACCACTTGCACCCCAAGCAAGTGCGCTACCAGGCTGCGCTACGCCCCGAAAAACTCACTGCGTCGACGCGGCGTCTTATGCCCGCCTGACTCTCAGTGGTCAAGCAAGCACTTCGTCCGTCTTACTCCTTGTCGTCATCATCGTCGGTGTCGGGCGCCTCCATACCGGCGTCCTCGTCTTCGGCCGAGAGCTCGTCCTCGGGCACGTACCCGTCGTTGAGGTCTGCCTTGAGCACCTGGCTCGGGACGAACTTCACCACTCGCCGAGCGGTGATCTCGATGGGCTGCCCACTCTGCGGATTCCGGCCTGGCCTCGCCCGCTTGTAGCGAGGTTGGAAGTTGCCGAAGCCGGAGATCTTCACCTTGTCCCCGCGCTCCAACGTCTCCTTGAGCGTGTCGAAGACCAGCTCGACAAGCTCCGCCGACTCTTTCTTCGAGAAGCCCACCTTCTCGTAGACGCTCTCGATGATGTCCGCTTTGGTCATAGGACCCAAAGCGTACCTCTCGGAACGCCTAAGTCAACATGCCGACATCACTATGCTTTTACGGGACCCCGCAGACTTGAGTCCCAGGCCGGAAAATCGGCCTTTTACGCTCGCAGCGCCCCACCCAGACGTTGGCTCACTTCGGCCACGATCTTCTGGTGAGCGTCGGCCACTTCCGCGTCCGTGAGGGTGCGATCCGGCGAGCGGTAGCGCAGCGCGAAGGCGAGGTTCTTCTTCCCCTCCCCCACCTGCGGCCCCGCGTAGACGTCGAACACCTGCACCTGGTCGACGAGCGGCTGGCCCACCTCGAGGATGACGAGGCGGACCTTCTCGGCCGGCAGCTCGGTCGGAACGACGACGGCGAGATCGCGCAGCACCGAGGGAAACCGCGAGAGCGGAGCCGCCTGCGGAACGAGCTTCGCCTCGGCCAGCAGCCCCGCCGCGTCGAGTTGGAAGAGGAACACCCCGGCCGGGGCATCGAGCCGCTTCTGCGCCCGGGGATGCAACTCACCCAGCGTGCCCAGCACGCGATCGCCGACCTTCACGGTGGCGGCCGCACGCGGGTGATACCAGGGCGACTCCAACGGCTCGTAGCGCGCGCCGGTGATGTGGAGCGAATCGAGCACCGCGTCGACCGCAGCGCGGGCGTCGTAGAAATCGACCACCGCCTCTTTGCCGGTCCACGAACGCGCACCGTCACGCACGCCCCAGAGGGCGCCGGCGAGTTCGAGGACCTCCGAGGCCACCGGCTTGCCCTTCACCCCGCCCCCCTCATGGGGCCGGTAGCTGCGGGCCAGCTCGTAGAACCGCACGCCCTGCGCCTGGTGACGCGCCGAACGCGCCACGTTGGGCACGAGACTGGCGAAGAGCGTGGTGCGCATGACCGACTGCTCGACCGAGAGCGGGTTGGCCACCGCGATGGCGCCCTTCTCGGCCTGGAAGGCCGCCAGCTCCGCCGGGGCGACGAACGAGTAGTTCACCACCTCGTCGAGGC
>PMBV01000535.1:12214-12435 GCA_003153055.1 Myxococcales bacterium | reverse complement strand
ACGTCGAGGTCCTTCAGGTTGTTCTCCACCGCGCCGGTGATGCTGAGCTTCTGCTTGCCCGCGCGTCGCCTTTGGGCCGGGACCTCGATCTCGCTCCTCCCCGAGAGGTAGGCGCCGGTGACGCTCTTGGGGTTCGCCATCACCTGCTTGGGGGTGCCCTCGGCCACCACTTCTCCCCCCAACTCTCCCGCGCCGGGGCCGAAGTCGATGATCCAGTCGGC
>PMBV01000535.1:0-12205 GCA_003153055.1 Myxococcales bacterium | reverse complement strand
CTGCCCATCTGCGAGGCGAGGCGGATCCGCTGGCTCTCGCCTCCCGACAGCGACGACGCTGCCCGGTCGAGCGAGAGGTACGTGAGGCCCACGTCGGCCAAGAACGAGAGCCGGCTCTTGATCTCCTTGAGCAGCTCGGCGGCGATCTGCGCCTCGGTCTTGCTCAACGGCAGGCCGTCGAAAAAGGCCACCGCGTCGGCGATCGTCAACTTGGAGACCTGCACGATGCTCTGGTCGTGCACCTTCACCGCGCGTGACTCGGGCTTGAGCCGCTCACCCAGGCAGGCGGGGCAGGGCTTGTCCGAGAGGAACTTCATGTAATACTGCTTCATCGCCTCCGAGGTCGTGGAGTGGAAGCTGCGCCACAGCTTGTGCACGAGCCCTTCCCACTCCATCTTCCACTTGGCCTCGCCCCACTTCATCTGCACGTTCTTCCCCTCGGCCCCGTAGAGGATGATGTCCTGCTGCTTCTTGGGCAGCTCGTTCCACGGGGTTTCGAGGTCGAGGGCGAAGACCTTCGCCAAGGCGTCCACCAGATCGCTCGTCCACCCCTCGCCCTTGTTCATGCCCGAGGCCCACACCTCGACGGCGCCGTCGCGGATCGACCGCGTCTTGTCGGGCACGATGAGGTCAGGGTCCATCTCGGGCTTGGTGCCCAGGCCGCTGCACTCGGTGCACATGCCCAGGGGGTTGTTGAACGAGAACGAGGCCGGGGTCAGCTCGGGGAACGAGAGGCCGCAGTGGTGGCAGGCGTTGAGCTCGCTCATCGCTCGATCGCTGGCCGGGTCGGCGCTCTCGCCGGTGACGATGAGCACCCCTTTGCCTTCCTTGAGCGCCTGCTCCACCGAGTCGGTGAGCCGAGACCGGGAGTCGCCCTTGAGCACCAGCCGGTCGACGATGAGCTCGATGTCGTGCTTCGACTTTTTGTCGAGCTCGATCTTCTCCTCGAGGGACCGCACCGTGCCGTCGATGCGGGCGCGCGAGAACCCTCGCTTCTGCGCGTCGACCAGCACGTCCTTGTGCTCGCCCTTGCGATTCACCACCAGGGGCGCGAGGAGCTGCACCTTGGCCCCGGGCGGCGACTTGAGGATCTCCTCGACGATCTGCTGGGCGCTCTGCTTGCCCACCTTGCGGCCGCAGGAGTGGCAGTGCTGCACGCCGATGTTGGCGTACAGCACCCGCAGGTAGTCGTGCACCTCGGTGANNTACAGCGTGTCGAAGGCCAGCGATGACTTGCCGGAGCCCGAGACCCCCGTGAAGACGACCAGCTTCTTCTTGGGAATGTCGGTGGTGACGCCCTTGAGGTTGTGCTCTCGGGCGCCTCGTACGGAAATGGATTCTGGTTCAGCCATGGGTTGCCTTGGGGCGAGGCCTTTGTCTAGCGCGGCGGCAGGCCACGCGCCCAGGCATTATACTGAACGAACGAGCAGATCAGGCGTCTTTCCACTCCACGGTGATTTTCTCGTTCGGCATCTTGGCGCTGGCGAGCTCGGCGAAGTTCTTCAGCTCGGTCTTGCAGCAGTCGATGGTCTTGGCCTGATCGATTCGCTTCAAGAGGTCGGCGACGAATTCCTTGACGGTGATTTCTCGCTTCATGATGTGGCTCCTTGGTTCGGCGGTGTGCTCGCTAGGCGCCCAGTGCGTCGAAGTAATTGTACCACTTGGGCTCGTGCCATTCTCGCTGGCGCAGCTCGGTGCGCAGTGCCTCGGGGTCGTGGCCCAGTTCCTTCACCCGGAAGATGTGGGCAAAGGCCGAGGCCTTGACGTTGCCGGCGCAGTGGAGGAGCACCTTCTTGCCCGCCACCGACTTGAGGACACCGCTCACCAGCCGATAGTGGTCGGGGGCCAGCGCCGAGCAGTCCACTGGCACGTGCACGTAGGCCATGCCCTTCTCCATCACCAAGCGCGGCTCGTCGGAGACGAAGTTCTTCGCCGTCGGGGTCGAGATGTTGATGATGGCCTCGTAGCCTTCGGCCTTGAGCCAGTCGAAGTGCTCGGCGGTGGGCTGACCGGCGGTCGAGAGGAGCGGGGTCTCTTCACGGAAACGACTGATGGAAGACATGCCGGTTTGAACCAGGGGAGGCCGATCGCGATTCGTGGGTCGGCTCAGAAGTTAGTAACGGCCTGATTTGCTGACGAGATTCGTGCGGTGAACCCGGTATCATCGGCTCCACCGGAGGGGTGAGCGATCAACCTGCAGCGCATCGAGGGCTTCTATTGGGTGGCGCGCACCCAGGGCTATGCCCGAGCGGCGCGCGCGTTTCCGTACCCCATCACCCAGCCGGGCGTGCACCAGCAAGTGCGCCGGCTCGAGGTCGAGCTGGGGGTGAAGCTCTTCGAGCGCGCCGGCAAGGACAAGGTGGTGCTCACGGCTCGTGGGCAGCTGCTCTACGACGCCATCGCTCCCTTCTACGAGCAGCTCTCGACCATCGAGGGCAAGGTGAAGGGGGCCCTGGTCGGCGGTCGACTGCGGATCCACGCGGCGGGGCACCTCTTGCGGCACCTGATGCCGCAGTGGCTCCTCCGTCTCCAGGCCAAGCGCCCAGACATCACGGTGGCGCTGGCCGAGATGCGCACGGCAGACCTCGAGCTGTTGCGCTCGGGCGAGACCGAGCTGCTCGTCGACTGGCTCCCCGAGGTGCCGCCGGATCTCGCGGTTCAGGAGCTGGCCCGCGCCGAAGGGTGGATCGTCGCCCCAGCCAATGGCCCCTTTGGGCAGCGAGGGCGGCTGTCGCTCCCGGCGCTCGCCACCGTGCCGTTCATCGCCTACCACGCCGATCGCACGGCCAAGGAGCTGCAGCTCGAGGCCCTCCGCCAGCACGGCGTCGTTCCCCGCGAGGCCTTCTGGGCCGACTCGTCAGACACCATTCTCGGGTTCGTCGCCGCTGGCCTGGGGTTCTCGCTGGTGCCGTCGCTCTCCGAGACGGGTCCCCGCGGGGCCGGCGTAGTCGCCCAGAAGCTCGAGCGGCCGGTGGCCAGCTTCCCCATCTACGCCGTCTGGCGACGAGGAGGAGAGAACCCGCTGGTACGCGCCGCCCTCGAGGTCGCGCCCCGCCGAACGTGACGGGTGGGCGCTCGCCGGTGTAAAGCCCTCTTTCCATGAGCCAGAAATCCGAGCCCGCGCTGGTCTCGAAGGTGCGGGCCGTTCGCCAAGCCGTGGGCATGAGCCAGGGCCGCCTCGCATCGCTGGTGGGCATTTCGCGGCAGGCTCTCTCGGCGCTCGAGGCAGGCCGCGCGGTGCCCCGCACCGATGTCGCGCTCCGGCTGGCGAGGGCCCTGGGCTGCCAGGTCGAAGGGCTCTTCGTGCAACCCGAGGCTCAGCCCCGGCTCGTGGCGCGGTCGGCCCACACCTGTGCCCCCGAGCCGAACCAGAGGGTGCTGTTGTCCTCACACCGCGGAGGTTGGGTCGCGCGCCCCCTGGATGGCCGGGGGTCTGAAGGGATGCAAGCCGCCGATGGGGTGGTGACGCAGGTCACCGGCTCCAAGGTCGAGGTCGAGCTGGTCGGAGACCTCGAGGCTGCTGCCCAGCGACTGGTGGTGATGGGGTGTGCGCCTGCGCTCGGGCTCTTGACCGCCAGGCTCGCGTTGTCGCCCCGGCGCGTAGCGATGACGTGGCTTCACGGGAGCAGCGGGCAGGCGCTCGACGCCCTCGACCGGGGAGAGGTGCACCTGGCGGGTATCCACCTTCGCGACGCGCGCTCGGGCCGATTCAACCTGCCCCTCGTGCAGCGTCGGTTCGCCCAACGCCCCATGTTGGTGGTCAACTTCGCTTCGTGGGAGCAGGGGCTCGTCGTCGCCAAGGGCAATCCGCTCCAGTTTCGAACCGTGGAGGACGTGCTCCGGCCTCGCGTCAGGCTGGTGCAGCGAGAGCCGGGCGCTGGCGCCACCAAGCTCCTCGAGCAGCTCCTCAAGGCGTCGGGGCCTTCGTTGTCGCGGCCTCCACCACTGGTGGCGCGAGGTCACCTCGAGGTCGCCCAGGCCGTAGCCATGGGGGCCGCCGACGTCGGTGTGGCCATCGAGAGCGTCGCGCTCGCCTGGGGGCTCGACTTCATTCCGCTGAGCGCCGAGCGCTTCGACCTGGTCTTCCCCAAGGCGCTGGCGACCGATGTTCGGGTCGAGCGGTTGATCGACGAGCTGGGGAGCAGCAGCTTCCGCCGCGAGCTGGACAGCCTCGGAGGCTACCAGACGGCCGAGTCGGGTCACGTGCTGGTCCCCAGCGGGAAGTGACCGCTCCGGAGTGAGGCGACAGGTCTGCATCGGGTCTCGTTCTTGATGCAGATGACATGTCGTATTGAATGCAGACTTAAGTCCGTGCGTGGCTTGCTCGAGGGTTGGACGCGCGGTCCAGGTCGCGGCCTCTTCCTATGAGATATGGCCGAAGCATGGCTCTTGGTCTATTGAGCGCGGAGTGGGCAGAGAAGCTGGTGGAGCGAAGTCAGTTGGGTCGAATGGCTGATTTCGATGCAGATATTGACCATCCGTCATGCATATATGAGCAGTTCATTCGTGCATACGGATTGTCGATGTTGGTGCAGACGTGGGCGTGAGGCGTCACCGGTCAGCCGCTCGACTCGTGGCGCGGGAGTTTGGAAGGAAGAATGGATTCGAGAGCTCAACAGCCGGGAGCGGTACCGGGTGCGGGTGCGGCCTCGGCCTCCTCGGGGACGGGTACGGGTACGGGCAGCACAAGGACGGGCACGGTCGCGGACCTCCCACTGTTCGACCATGAGAAGCTGGAAGTGCATCGCCCGATGCTGAGTCGGATGCGTGGTCCACCCCGTTGGACGTCGCCCGCCTCCCGTTCCCGTTCCCGGTCCCCGAAGCCGCACCCGGTCCCGGTCCCGACCCCGGCAGTTCGGCAATTCCCACCCCTTCTCCACCTGCCGCTCAGCGGCGCCGTGCCCCACCGAGGAGCGACCCCAAGAGGCCTCGGGTCAGCTCTCTCGCCACCGTCGACCCCACGCTCCTGGCGGCGCTCTTCGCCATGGCGTCGACCACTCCCGGGTGCTTCCCGCCACGAGGGCCGACCGAGCCGAAGAGGAACTCGCTCAAGGCGCTGGTGGGAGGCGCCGCCGAGCCGACGACTCCCGCAGTGGCACCAGCCAGCGCCGGACGGCTCGTCGATGCGGGTGCCGGCTGGGTTGCGCGCTGGGTGAGCTTCTCGTAGGCGCTCTCGCGATCGACGACCTTCTCGTACACCCCAGCGACGAGGGAGCTCTGGAGGAGCTGCGCCCGGCGCTCGGCCGAGATGGGGCCCATGTGGCTCGCCGGCGGATGCACCAGGGCTCGTTGGGTCACTTGCGGAGTGCCCTTCTCGTCGAGCGTCGAGATGAGGGCCTCTCCCACCTCGAGTTGGGAGATCGCCGCCTTGACGTCCAGCGCGGGGTTGGGTCGCATGGTCTCGGCCACCGCGGCCACGGCCTTTTGGTCGCGGGGCGTGAAAGCGCGCAGGGCGTGCTGGATGCGGTTCCCCAGCTGGCCCAGCACCCGGTCGGGGATGTCGAGTGGGCTCTGGGTCACGAAGAAGACGCCGACGCCCTTGGAGCGAATGAGCCGCACGGTCTGCTCGATCTTCTCGAGCAACGAAGGGGCGGCCTCCGAGAAGAGGAGATGGGCCTCATCAAAGAAGAAGACGAGCTTGGGCTTCTCGCGGTCGCCCACCTCGGGCAGCCGCTCGTAGAGGTCCGACAGGAGCCAGAGCAGGAACGTGGAGTACACCTTGGGGCGCTGGAGCAGCGCGTCGGCCGCGAGGATGTTGATGACGCCTCGGCCGCCCTGGGTCTGGAGCAGGTCCTCCACGTCGAGCATCGGTTCGCCCAGGAGTTGGACCGCGCCTTGTTGCTCCAGCTCGAGGAGGCCCCGCTGAATGGCCCCGACCGACGCCGTGGAGACGTTCCCGTAGCTGGTCTTGAGGTCCGCGGCGTGGTCTCCCACCCACTGCACCATGGCCCGGAGATCCTTGAGGTCGAGGAGAAGCAGCCCGTGATCGTCGGCCACCTTGAACACGATGGACATCACGCCCTGCTGGGTCTCGTTGAGGCCCAGGAGTCGGGAGAACAGCGCCGGCCCCAAGTCCGACACGGTGGCCCGCACGGGATGGCCTTGCTGGCCGAAGACGTCCCACAGGGTGACCGGAAACCCCTGCCAGGTGGGCTCAGGTAGACCGAGCGTCTCGAGACGGGCCTTCACCTTGTCGCTGCTGGTGCCGGGGTCGGCGAGCCCGCTCAGGTCTCCCTTGATGTCGGCGAGGAAGACGGGCACCCCGAGCGCGGAGAAGCCCTCGGCCAGCCGCTGGAGTGTCACCGTCTTTCCCGTTCCCGTGGCGCCGGTGATGCACCCGTGGCGATTGGCGAGGGCCGGGTACAGGCAGACGGGGTGGTCGGCGGTGCCAGCGAACAGGAGCGGATCCGTCATCGTTTGGTCTCCAGCGAGAGGGCTCGCGACGCTACACGCGCACCGTGGGCATTCCAACTTCACGGGCCGCGGGTCCATCGGGTCGAGCAGTCTCGGGTCAAGGCTCCCGGCGCCGCGCTGGCCGAGCCATCCTCCGTGCTGCCGCCGGCGCGCTGGGGTGAGTCCGCCCTCGCCACCATCAGTGAACCTCACACGTCCATCGCGGGAAGAGACCAGCACGCGCGTGAGGGTCACCGGGCCCTTCCGGGAGTGCTTGATTCATCAGGCCTTGGGCTGAGCGCGAGACGGACCCGAAGAGCCGCGAGGGACGTCGACAACTCCCAGGGGTCCGGTGCTTCTCGCTGCCGTGGGCGCCGCTGATGAGTCCGAAGGTAGGCTCGCAAAGGAAGGTGCCGCGGCTTCAATTAATGGAACTCACCAGGTCGCGTTGGGGGGTCGATGCGAAGCACGAGGTGGCTGAGGGGCTCAGGGTTGAAGGGTGGTGGTCGCCGCGGCCCGTGCCAACACCTGGTCGACCCCTCCATCACTCGTCACGTCGAGGTCGGCGAACCAGGCGCTGACCGGGAGCTCGAAGGTGAGCGAGACCGCCGCGCCCGCCTTGAAGGAGACCTGGGGGAGCTCGAGCTCAACGCCTTCGACCCTGACCGAGGTGGCGGAAAACGAGATCGGGCTCGACCAACCGGCTCTCAGCAGCTCGCCCGTGAGCGCGAGCGAGTACCCCTTCATCTCGGGGAACCCCGAGGCCACGGCGCCGTCCTGGTCGATGGGGGCGTACTTCACCCTCGCTCGACAGGCGCTCCCCATGTCAGGGAGGAGTTGGCCCAGGGAAAGCAGCTGGCCCTCACCGGCCGTCAGATCGATGACGTTCGGGGTGCCCATGTATCGGGGGGTGGTGATGCCGTGGGCCCACGCCGAGCCCACTGGAGACAGCCACTTGAGCCACTGCCCTGTCGCCGATGCGCACGGGAAGATCTCCACGCTGGACACGGTGACGAGGGCACGGGTGAGCGTGAGGTGATCGCCGCTGGGCGTATCGAGATGGAGGCCGGCGCTGTCCACCACGCCACCGTCGCCCAGGTGGTGGGTCGCGTAGAAGGTGAGCGTCGCCACCGTGGAGGTCGGCGGTGGAGAGCAGCCTGCCACCAGGACCAACCACCCCAGAAGGGTTGGGCCCCTTCGAGGGCACCTTCCAACGCATGGAGCGGCCCGGTCCTTCATTGGAGTGGGTTGGAGTACTTGGGGTCTGTGAGGAACGCCTCGTCGGTCAGCGACTCGAGAAAGGCGAGGACATCGGTCTTCTCGGCCTCGGTGAGGGTCGCCTGCACCACGAAGGGACTCAGGTTGGGGCTGAGCGTGCCGCCGTCGAGCGCCGAGCGCCCACCGGCCGTGTACGCGTCGAGGACCTCGCGCAGCGTCGCGATGCTCCCGTCGTGCATATACGGGGCAGACTTGGCGACGTTCCTCAGCGACGGGGCCTTGAACTTGCCCATGTCCGAGGCGTCATGGGTCACCTCGATGAGCCCCTGGTCTTCCGCTGGGTAGCTGCCCTGGTCGTCGACGTCGTAGAGACCGGTGTTACTGAAGTTCGTCGAGGAAATGGCCAGGTTCTGGTGGCTCACTGAATCCGAGAAGGTGAAGCCTCCGTGGCAGTGGTAGCACTCCAGCCGCTCCGAGAAGAACAGGTCTCTCCCCCGGAGCGCAGCCTCAGACAGTGAACCCGGTATGCCGCGCTGGTATCGGTCATGAGGGGAATCACCCGAGGAGATGGTCCGAACGAAGCTCGCGATGGCTTTGCCGATCACCTCGAAGGAGATTGATTCGCCGGGGAAGGCGTCGGTGAAGAGCGGTGGGTAGCGTGCGTCGGCGGCGAGTCGGTGGGCGATCGCGGATTCCTGGCCCGCGCCCCCAAACTCGTCCGGGTCGACCAGCGTCTGTCCGATGACGTCTTCGATGGCGGTGCAGGTGGGGTCAGCCCAGAGGTACGTCGACATGTACGCTGGAACCGAGAGGGCGATGACGTTGCGTCGCGTCGGCCCAGTGAGCCCAAAGCCCTTGGTCGTTCCGCTGCTGAAGCCCAGCGCCTGGACGTGGCAGGTGGCGCAGGCCCGCGATTGGCTGAACGACACGCGCGTGTCGTAGAAGAGGAACCTGCCGAGCGCGACCTTGGCCTCGCTCATGGGGTTGGTGTCGGGCACCTTCGGCTGTGGAAAGCCATCGGGCAGATGCCAGACATACGGGGTGGCCTCCTGCTTCGAACAGGCCCCGAGGGTCGTCAGCGCTGCGGCGATGAGGAGGCGACGCGTGGTCATGGAGGGAAAGGGCTGGCGAACTTCGGGTTGTGCAGGAATTCCGTGTCGGTGAGGGCGCCGAGAAAGGCCTCGAGGTCGCTCCGCTCGGAGGCGTCGAGCTGTATGCCACGGAGCCGTGAGTCGACTCGTGGATTCATCGCCACGTGGTTCCCCTGCTCGTCGAGGGAGAACGGATCGGCGTAGTGGGCGATGACCTCGGCCAGAGTCGGAAGGCTCCCGTCGTGCATGTACGGGGCGGTCAGCGCGATGTTCCGCAAGGTGGGGGTACGGAACTTCCCGATGTCGGCGCCGTTCCCGGTCTGGATGAAGAGGCCGAGATCGCTCAGCGGGTAGCCGCCCTTGCCATCAACGTTGTACAGGCCCTCGATGTGAAAGGGGATGTCGCTGGGCTCCATGTCTGGGCTGTACTGGGCGTCTGAGAAGGTGAAGCCCGAGTGGCATTGCGAGCAATGGGCCTGGCCGAAGAAGAGGCTCATGCCGCGCTTCTCGGCGTCGCTGAGGGCGGTGGTGTCGCCGTTGATGAAACGGTCATACGGCGAGCTCCCCGAGATGATGGTGCGGACGAAGGAAGAGAGTGCATACACGACCGTGCTGAGCATGACAGGCCTGGCGTGCTCGGGGAAGGCTTCAGCGAACAGGGCCTGATAGTTCGCGTCACCCTCCAGGCGCGCCAGGAGCACGTCCTCCCGGTTGTCCATGTCGAGCTCGGCGATGGGGTCGACGTTGAACAGGGGAACGAGCGCCTGCTGCTCCAGCGTACGGAGGAGCGAGTTGCTCCAGTTGTACGTGGCCCTCCACGCGGCGTTGGCCAAGGACAGCGGGCCGCGTTTGTGAACCTGCCCGGTTGATCCGATCGCCTTGGGTTTGCTGTCAGTGAAGGCGAGCGCCGGTTGGTGGCAACTGGCGCAGGCCTGGGTCTGGTTGAACGAGAGGCGCGTGTCGTGGAAGAGGTGCCGCCCCAGCTCCACCTTGGCCTCGCTCATGGGGTCGAGCTCGGGCACCGGGGGCTCGGTGAACCCCGCCGGGAGCGACCATCGGTACGACGCCACCGGGACCGGCCCTCCGTCGGCGCCGGAAGCAACGGGACCACAACCGGCGCTGACCACCAGGGCGAGGCCGAGGCTCAGCACCTCGCCCGGAGAACACGCTGACAGCAGGCCTGCCATGGTCACTCCATGGTGAAGAGCGTCTGGCTGCCGGTCGGCTGAACGATCTTCACGCCGCCGTCTTCGAGGAGCCCATCTCCGTAGGGGAGCCCGAGCTTCTTGAACATCGGGGGACACTCAGGGTCGGTGAGCCCAGACATGCAGCCTGGGGCCGCTGCGAGGTTCGTGTCGAGGTTCGTGTCCTTGAACAATGTTCCGATATCGAGCACGACCGCGTTCGTCGCCACATCGAAAGTCGGAAAGCCGACGTCGACCAGGTTCTCGAAGGCGCAGGACGTCGGGGTGTTCGTGTTGGGCGTGCACCCGGTGCTCCCGAGGTGGAGCAACCCGCCCGCCAGCGCCTTCTTGGACCCGTCCAGGCCCTCGATGCGGAGGAAGCGGTACCCGCCCGTCCACGACCAGAACATCGCGCTCTGACTGAGCGGCGAAGGCTGGCTGTCAGCAAAGAGGTGATTGACGTTGAAGGGCAGACCGAGCTTGAACTTCAGGCCGCTGTAGGTCCCTTGAGGGACGGTTCCAACGATGCGCAGGTTGCCGCTCGCTCCGGCGCAGGTTCCACCGTTCTCTCCGTCGATCATGACCACGCCCGTGTCGGCGAGCTGCCACTCCCCGTCGTTGGTCAGCGCGACCGGCACGTCGGTTCCTGCCGAATCGACCAAGCGAACGTCGTGGGCGTAGAACCGCGCGTAGCTCCCCCGGTAGACCTGGCCCCCCGCATCGGGGCTGCTGCCGACTCCGGTGTACGTCTCGGCGCACGAGAAGCGCTGGCCGTTGACCGCGAACTTGAACTTCACGGCAACCTCCTTCCCGCCCGAAAGAAGCCCCGCGTCTTGAGTGGTGATGGGTGAACCACAGGAAAAACCAAGCAAGGCAGCTGCTGAAAAGAGAAGCGGGGCACGGAGCATTGGCATGTGTTCCTCGGAGGATGGGTGCGCAGCCATATCGGAGGCGTTCTCCACGCGCGTGCGACCATTTGCCACGCCTCGGAGTAGGCAAGCCCGCGTGAGGGGTCCGTCCCTTTCGTTTCTGGTGGCTCCCAGGCAGGATCCACTCGGAGGCGCCCCAGTGCTCGCAGCGGTCGATCTCGTCGGCAGTTGGCACCTCGTGCAGTGGCGCGTCACCAGTGAGGGCAAAACGGTGCGCTACCCCTACGGCCACGACGCCGAGGGGCTGCTCATCTACTCCCCCGATGGGACGATGAGCGCCTGCATTCAGACACCCAAGCGGCCCGGGCTCGGCGCTGCGCCACGGCGGGCCTCCGACGCCCACCGCGCCGCCGCCTTCGATGGCTTCTTCTGCTACGCCGGCACCTGGCGCGTGACGGGCCACGACGTGGTGCATCAGGTCGAGCTCTCCCTCAACCCTGACTTCCCCGGCTCCGAGCAACGCCGCCGCGCCAGCCTGGTCGACGACGTGCTGACGCTCCGGGCGGTGGAGACCCAGGGAGAGCAGACCCGGGAGCACGAGCTGACCTGGAAACGGCGGCGCCTTCCCTGACCGAGGTGACTGGTGTGAAACGCGCTCGGTCGCCGGAACGCCGATCTGCGTCGCCGGGCATCGTCAGCGGCCCTTGAAATACCGACAAGTATTCCCGCGGGCCGCTTCCTCGCGCGGCTCGCACCTCGGCGTTCGGGCTCGGTCGGCGTTTCACACCAGTCACCTACGCCGTCTTCATCGAGGCGGCCTGACGCAAGCCCAGCTCGGCGATGGCCACCTCACGCATGCGGAACTTCTGCACCTTGCCAGTGACCGTGAGGGGGAACTCGGTGACGAACTTCCAGTAGCGGGGCACCTTGAAGGTGGCGATCTTCCCGGTGCAGAAGGCCACCAGCGAGGCCTCGTCGAGCTCCACGCCGGGCCGCGGCCGCACCCACGCCATCACTTCTTCTCCATACTTGGCGCTCGGCACACCGACCACCTGAGCCTCGCTCACCCCCGGGTGCGTATGGAGGAACTCCTCGACCTCTCGAGGATAGATGTTCTCGCCTCCGCGGATGATCATGTCTTTGATGCGCCCGACGATGTTGACGTAGCCCTCGTCATCCATGGTGGCGAGGTCACCGGTGTGCATCCACCCGCTCGCGTCGATGGCCAGTTTGCTCTCGGCCTCGTTCTTCCAATATCCGAGCATGACGCTGTAGCCCCGGGTGCAGAGCTCGCCCGCGTCGCCCCGAGGGAGAATGGAGCCGGTCTCGGGGGAGATGACCTTCACCTCGACGTGGGGGTGCACCCGGCCCACCGTCGACACCTGCTTGTCCAGCGGGTCGCCCGGCGCGGTCTGGGTCGAGACTGGCGAGGTCTCGGTCATGCCGTAGC
>PMBV01000349.1 GCA_003153055.1 Myxococcales bacterium | reverse complement strand
TGGAAGAGGTGGGCCAGGACTTCGAGGTGACCCGCGAGCGAATTCGGCAGATCGAGGCCAAGGCGCTTCGCAAGCTGCGACACCCGTCGCGCTCCAAACGCCTGCGTAGCTTCGTCGAGGGTCAGTAGTCAGCGCCAAGAAGGCGCAAGCCAAGGCCCCATCGCCTTGGCTTCAGGCAGTGGCCCGAGCCGTGAGGGGCATCCCCCGCGGCTCCACGGCGAGCTACGGGCAGGTGGCGATGCTGGCCGGCCGCCCAGGTGGAGCTCGGGCGGTGGTGCGCGCGCTCCACGCGCTCGGCGAGGTGCCTTGGTGGCGAGTCATCAGGAGTGACGGGACCCTGGCCCTCGAGGTGCGGGCCGAGCAGGCACGGCGTCTCAGGCGCGAGGGCGTCCGCGCCGTCGATGGTCGGGTGCCACCGGCGGCCCGTCTCACGTTCTGAGTCGCCAGCTCGACTCAGGGGCCTGACCCGCGTCATGATGAGTGAGTGCTGGTGCGAGCGTTGCAGCCAGGCGATCTCCAAGGGCTTCGTCTGAGCCCGCTGGAGAGCTTCGTGTTGTCTCGGGTGGCCGATGCGAGCGACCTCTCGGAACTGGGAGGGTTGACCGGGCTTCCCCCTGACCGCGTCGAGGAGATCGTCGAGCGCTTGAAGCAGGTCGGCGCGCTGAAGGAGGCACCCTCCCACTCGGGGGCGTCGCCAACACCAGTGCCGGCCGCGGAGCACGACGACCTTGCCCCGGAGAGCCACGAGCCCCAGCTCGACGAGGGCGCCACCGAGCCCGACGACCCGGCCCCAGCCACCCTGTTCCAGCAGGAGCTCCGCGGGCTTCCGCTCGATGAGCGGGTGCAGCGGGCACGAGTGGCCCACGACTCCGAGCTGAGCGCGTGGTGCCACGACGCCAATGCCCGCGTCATCGCCGCGGTGCTGGAGAACCCGCGCACCGGGCTGACGCAGGCGAGGCTCATCGCGCGGCACCACCGCGACGGCCAAGGCCTCGAGCTCCTCGCCGCCCGCTCAGCCTTCGCGGCTGATGAGGTCGTGCGAAGGGAGTTGCTGCGAAACCCTCAGCTCCAGGCCGGCCTCATTCGTCGACTCTGGGGTCAGCGGCGGCTCCTCGACCAATGGAAGTGGGGCGCCTCGAGAGAGACGACCGAGCAGGCTCGGCGCACGCTGCGGGAGTCGCTGCGCGCACGCTTCGCCGCAACCGGCCTCGCCGAGGAGCGCGTCGAGGTCATCATCAAGACCGAGGGGCGGTGCCTGGGGGTGCTCCAAGGCATTCCGGTCGACTCGAAGACCACCGCGCTGCTGTGCGGCCGGCCGTACACCTCGACGATGCTGATTCAGAACCTCGCGCGGTGGAGCGCCGCCGCCCCGGTGTTGCTCGCCCACTTGCTCAAGCAGCCCCTGGTGCGTAGGAACCCCTCGCTCAGGAGCATGTTGAACGCCCACCCCAACGCACCGAAGGAGCTCCACTGACGAAGGTGGCCCTCAACGGCGAGTTTCAGCGAGCGACGCATGGCCCGTCTGATACGCTGTCGAGAAGGGGCTCATAGCTCAACGGTAGAGCTGGCGGCTCATAACCGCTTGGTTCCAGGTTCGAATCCTGGTGGGCCCAAAACGCGCACGTGCTGCGCTCGACGCAGAAAAGGCGAACGACGGCACCTCTCGGTTTTCTTCGTGAATCCGCGAGTATGCCCTTCCAACACGCAATAGTTGCACGACGCATACCCCTTCCGACAAGCCCTAGTTCTTGCAGGATCCGCGCTCAGCGACCCCTTCGTGAATGTTCTCGACGCTCTCCCCGTTGCGGTGATTCAGGTCAACCCTGACGGGCGGGTTCGCTACATGAATGACCGCGCAGTCGCGCTTTTGAAGCCCAACGCGCCTGGCCCCTTGGCTCAGGATGTGGGCGAGCTCTTGGCACCGCTCGCGGAGCTGGACCTGGCCCAGTCGTCCGATGACGCGGAGCGAGTGTCGTTGAAGCTTTCGTGGTGCGACCGGATCATCGGCTACCAGACGGCCAAGCAAGAAGACGGAACGCGGGTGGTGGTCTTTCAGGACATCACCAAGCTCGAGGAGACCCGGCGGGAGCGGAACCGGCTGCTCCAGCTGGCGAGCCTGTCGGACGTGATGCCCGCGGTGCTCCATGAGCTGAAGAACCCGTTGGCTGGCATCAGCGCGGCCCTTGAGCTGCTCATCGAAGACTCGACGCACAGCGAGGCCCGGGAGCGGCTCCACGCCATCTTGGGAGAAGTGCGGCGGCTGGGGCTGACCATCGACGGGCTGGGGCGGTTCAGGCACGAGGTCCGCAGCCAGCGGCACGTGGCCATCGATCTCGCGATCCGTGAGGCTTTCGCGCTGCTCGAGCCGCAGGCGCGCGCCCGGGGCATCGAGGCCCGCAGCGACGTGCGAGACATGCCGCTGTTACCCTTCGAGGCGGCGGCCGTGCGCGCGGTGGTCTTCAACCTGGTCACCAACTCGCTGCACGCCTGCCGGGAGGGCCAGCACATCGAGCTCCAGTCCTGGTTCGATCGAGACGCGGACGAGTTTCACCTGGTGGTGGCCGACACCGGCGCAGGTATGACCTCGGGTGTTCTGACCCGCTGCACCGAGCTCTTCTTCACCACCAAGCCCAAGGGGTCTGGCATCGGTCTGGCCCTTTGCAAGGGAGTCGCCGACGCGGTCGGCGGCAAGCTGTTGGTCGAGTCCACTCCGGGCAGGGGCACCAGGGTATCCATCACCCTGCCCGTCACCACGAAAGCGCGCTGAATGTCTCGCACCGACGATTTGAATCGCATCCTACGCTCGCTCCAGTCTGGAACCCCGGAGATCGAAGCCAGCGCTCTCATCTCGGAGGACGGCTTGATGATCGCCAGCGCTCTCCCCAACCACATCGATGAGATGCGGGTCGCTGGCATCAGCTCGACGCTCTTGAGCCTCGGTCAGCGGGCCGCCACCGAGCTGCAGCGAGGCAACCTCGAACAGGTCCTCATTCGAGGCAAAGACGGCTACGTGGTGATGGTGGGAGCAGCGTCAGGGACGATGTTGCTGGTGCTGGCGACGCACGACGCCAAGCTCGGCCTCATCTTTCTGGACATGACCAAGGCCGTCAAAGACATCTCGAAGATCATCTGAAAGCGACCCACATGGCTTCCATCGTCTTGTTCGAAGGCCCGAACCACAAGAACATCCTCCTCGAGGAGTCGGCCGCGGGAGATGCCGCTGTTCAGTCGAACCAGCACCTGATCATCCACGAGAAGGGAGGCATGATTCTCGACCCCGGCGGGCACAAGGTGTACGCCAAGGTCCTCTCGGATACCATGGCCCAGCTCGGCGGCGGGAAGCTCGACTTCGTCTTCCTGTCTCATCAAGACCCAGACATCGTGGCGGCGGTGAATGGTTGGCTGATGACCACCGACGCGACAGCCTTCGCGTCGAACTTGTGGCTTCGCTTCATTCCCCACTTCGGCCTCGATCGGCTGGTGGTCGACCGACTCAAGGGTATCCCCGACCAGGGCATGATCCTCGACATGCGGGGGCTCAAGCTGTTGATCTTGCCGGCCCACTTCCTCCACTCGCCGGGGAACTTCCAGGTCTACGACCCGATCTCGAAGATCCTCTACTCGGGCGATCTCGGCGCCTCCATCAACCACGGGTTCGCCGCGGTGGCCGACTTCGACGAGCACCTCCCCTTCATGGAGGGCTTCCACCGGCGCTACATGGCCAGCGGGCGATCGCTCAAGCACTGGGCTCGAATGGTCCGCCAACTGGACATCGAGTGCATCGCCCCCCAGCACGGCGCGTACTTCAAAGGGCGGGCAATGGTGCAGCGGTTTATCTCTTGGTGTGAGACCTTAGAAGTGGGCGTCGACCTGGTCGACGACTTGTACCGAGTACCGACCTCATGAACCCGGGTGGCTCCGTCGCCTCATTGCCTCGCGTCCTCGTCGTCGAAGACGAGACCATGCTGCTCCAGTCCGTGGTCGCTGGGCTGGGGCGCATGCCGGGCATCGAGGTGGTCGGCGCCGCCACCGTGGCAGCGGCCGTGCTTGAAATCGACGACCGCGCGCCGGCGATGATCATCTCGGACATCGACCTCCCTGATCGCTCGGGCATCGAGCTGTTGGGCGAGCTGGGTGCCCGGGGCCTCAAACCTCACGTGGTGTTCGTCTCGGCCTACGTGAAGGCCTACCGGGCGCAGATCCCCCCACACGCAGGGGTCGAGGTGATCGAGAAGCCCGTCACCCTCGAGCAACTCAGAGCCATGGTCTCGAACCACTTGAATCAACCAGCGGCCGACGCTTCACCCTTCGGGGTCAGTGACTACCTGCAGCTCGCCTCCCTCGGGCACCACTCGGTGCTCATCGAGGTCGCCTCTCCCACCACCGCCGGGCACCTCATCGTGGTCGACGGGCAGGCGTGGACCGCCAAGGACAGCGGGGGCGACGGGATGGATGCGTTTCGCCGCTTGGCGCTGACCGGTCGCGGCCAGGTTCGCTGCCAGACCTTCCACGGCGACCCAGGCCCGCGGACCCTCAACGGCAGCGCCGAGGCGCTCCTGCTGGAGACCGCGCGAGTGGCCGATGAGGCGAGGGGCGGGCACCACGAGCTGTCGCTCGACGAAGCCTTGGCGCCGTCGCTCACGCCGATACCAGTCGCCGAGCCGGCGCCCACGAGCACCGAGGTGCCCCCGAGCACCGACGCGGCACCGAGCACCGACGCGCCCCCGAGCTTGAGCTTCGATGAGTGGTTCGAGCGGGGCATCGAGGCATCGCTCCAGAAGCGGCAACGCGACGCGCTTGACGCCTTCCGGAACGCGGCGAAGCTGAACCCCAGAGACAGCAAGACACAGGCAAACATCGTCAGGCTGGAGCACCTGCTCCGCTCGAAGGAGCACTGAAGCCCATGGGCACGATCGTCACCGTGGTGAGCCAGAAGGGCGGGGTCGGGAAGACGACCATCGCGCTCAACCTCGCCGTCACCTTCGCCGAGAAGGGTCGACGGGTGCTGTTGGTCGACACCGACCCCCAGGGCGGCGTCGGGCTGTCGCTCGCCCGCGGCGACACGGCGCTCTCCGGGTTGGCCGAGGTGCTGGCAGGCGTGACCCCGCTGGAGCAGTCGCTGACGCCGACCAAGCTCGAGCGCCTCACCCTGCTCCCCCGGGGGCGCCTCGACCCCATCGACGTGCCCGCCTTCGAGACTGCCGCGTTGCAGCACAACCGCCTGGCGACCATTCTCACCACCCTCAAACCCCGGTTCGAAATGGTGCTGGTCGACACGCCAGCGGGCCTGGGCACTCCGACCCGGGCAGCCCTGGCAGGCACGGACTTCGTCCTGGTGCCGGTGCAGGCCGAGCCGCTCGGGCTCCGCTCGCTGCAGCAGGTGCTCCGCGTGCTCGAGCACGTGCGCACCAAAGAGAACCCTCGGCTGATGCTCCTGGGCATTCTGCTCACGATGGTGGAGCTCAAGCGAGAGGGCAGCCGCGAGGTCGCCGAGTCACTCTGGAGCGGCTTCGACGGCGTCATGGAGACCATGCTGCCGAGAGCCGAGGCCTTCCTCACCGCCAGCCACAAGGGGCTGCCGCTGGCCTTCGTGGGCGGGCCGGTGAGCCCTGAGGCCCGGCGCTTCGAGCTGCTCGCGTCGGAGGTCGAATCACTCATCACCCGGTTGGAGGGCACTCATGGACAACTCGAAGCCCGCGTCGAGCGGCAGCTGCTCTGATGATCTCGAGCGGGCCAAGGACCTGAGCCGTACGCTGAAGGGCTCGGGCCATGGGCCCCATCAGGTCAGCGCGGCCAGCCCGTACGTGGCGTTTCCGGCCCCGAAGCCCGAGCCCCTGCCAGGGCCGAGCCGGGTGTCGGCGCACGTCACCTCACCGCCCTCGCGCCCGTCATTGCCGCTGATGGTGCGGCGAGAGCCGCTCAAGGCGCCGGTCAGTGGCTTCGGTGCCCAGGCCTGGAATCGGCTGCTCGACGCCTGCGTGGCGGCGGTGGCGGCCGAGGCGGCGTTCCTCATGGATCCCAACGGGCTGGTGGTGAGTAGCCGCGGGCCCCGAGCGGGAGACGAGCTCGAGGCGGTGGGCGCGCGGCTGATGGTCGCCTTCGACCAGGCCGACCGCATCGAGGGAGATCAGCAGACCCTGGCGATGACGGTGGAGACGCCGCGAGGCTCACTCCACGGGTTGCGACTGCGGCAGGCCGAGGGGGGCGTACTGACCCTGGGCCTGGTCGTGCCAGGGGGCCTCACCGCCGATCGACAGGCCCGGGTACTCACGTTGGTCGCGGCCGCGGGCGCCGAGGCCGGCAGCTGACACCTGAGCGACACCGATCACTGACACCCCAGCGCGAAGGGGCCGGGAACTCGATTGGGGAGTGAGGCGCACAGGTCGATGCACTGAGGTGCCCAGCACGAACGCGCGGCGAGATCAGGGCAGCTCGAAGGAGCGACGTAACACAGCTCGGGGCCCGGCTCGCAGCTCAGGCGCGTGCACACGCCGGGGGGTGCGCAATGATCCATGCAGCGACCTTGGGCCACCGAGGCACACTCGTCGATGACGTCGATGGCGACACCCTTGGCCATGCTCAGGCAGTCGTTGAAGTACGTCAAGCCATCGCAACCGCAGACGGGGGCGTAGGCCAGGCTCGCCGAGCCGGTGCACCGGGACGGCCGGCGGCGCTCGCAGAAGCCGAAGCCGCTGCACGCGTGAGCGCTCTTCGAACAGTAGAGGTCAGCGGAGTGGCAGTCGTCGTTCGTTCGGCAGACCACACCCGAGTCGGCGACGTGCACGAGCGGCACATCGACCTCGCAGGCGGCCAGGAGCAGGAGGAGGAAACCGGAGCGCCTCACCTCGCCTCCCAGAGACCAAAGCTGAAGCCCAGCGTGAGCGCCGGGCGCACGAGCCAATGCTGAAACAAGGCCGTTCGATTGCCGGCAAGGGAGCTCACGTAGGTATGACGGGTCAGATCGAGCTCCCCCGCGAGCGCGAAGAACACCTCGGCGAACGGCGAAACCCGGGCCCGCACTCCCACCGACGCCAGGAGGATCGCCGAGGGCACCACCAGCTCCGCGGAGAGCTGATCGGCCGCGAGGACCGGTGAGCTGCTCTCGGACACGAAGAGGTCGGCTCCCGCGCCGAGCCCGACATCGAGGGACCAAACGCCGCCGAGGCCGAAGCGAGCCTGCCCCAGGAGCCGCATCGACAGAGTCTCGGTGCTGGTCCTCACCGGAGCCACCGCCAGGTTCGTGACGAAGGGCCCGTTCCAAGTGAACGACACCGCGACCCGAGGGCTCACCCCATGCCAGGAAGGAAGCCGGAGCGCCGAGATGAGCCCCGCCCCCAGGACGACGACGGCGTCGTCGGTGAAGCTCCGACCGCTGCCGAAGGCGCCCAGCTCCACGCCCAGGCCGTCGCTCGGAGTGACGACCGGGGCCTCGACGGGGACCACGGCGATGAGCACCGGTGGCGTCGGAGTGCCGGCGTCGGGTGGAGCGTCGAGCGTCGGTGCGCGCGACGCCATCGGCTGACGCTCCAACTCGATCAGCTCCTCCACCGAGGATTGGATGACGTGGGCCACGGCCTCGATGGTCACCGCGATCGAGGCTTCGCGGGGCACGCGCCGTATCTGCATGACTGGACCGGAAGGCATGGACACCGCTACCACGCAGAGCGAGGGCCCCAGCTCCACCGACACCTTGGCCACCGACCCGCCCTCGGCCACTGGGCCGAGCTCGACGCGCACCCCGAGGCGGCCGAGCAGCTCGTTGACGCTGGCGACCAGTGCCCGCCCCTCGGCAGCGGGCCCCGAGACAGTGAGGCCGACGAGGCGGGGCCGTTCAGGCTCCTGGGCTCCGGCGGCGCGCGCCGACCCGCTCGACAACGACGCGACCAGCAGGCCGACGAGCCCGACGAACCTCACGCATGTCCCGCCCATGTCAACGGGCGACGGACAGCGCCTCCAGCCGGGAGCGTGCCCGGGTGGCGTGGATGGAGCCAGGGTAGTGATCGAGCAGGGTTTGCCAGGCTCGGGCCTCGTCGTCCACTCGTCCGAGGCGCATCAGGGCGAGGGCCCGGGCGCTCAGCACCTCTTCACGCAGGGTCCCATCGCCGCCAGCCAGGTAGGCATCGAGCTGTTCCAAGGCCGCGGAGGGGTTGCCCCGATCGAGGAGCATGCGCCCAAGGGTGGCGTGCGTCTGCTGGGCCTCGGGCGTGGCGGGCCAGGAGGCGAGGAGCTCGCGATAGCGCGCCATCGCCAGGGGGCGATCGCCCTCGAGGCGGGCCTGGTTGGCGGCGCTGAAGGCTTCGGCGGCGGACGCCCGTGGGACCTCGAGCGGGGAGCTCCGCGGGGCCGGCGCCTCGGCCTTCGGTGGCGGTGCCCAGGCCGGACGGCTGGCCTCGGCCGATGCCTCGACCGCGCCCAGTCCGAGACTCCGGAAGCCCGAGGGTGTTGCTGGGGTGACTCGCGACGCGTGGCGCACCTTCACCGCTTTCACCCTCCGAGCGGGTGCTGGCGGAGGCGGCTCCACGATGGGAGCAGACGACGGAGGCGCGAGCTCGACCTGGGGCGTGACTGGCGCAGGTGGAGTCGAGACCTCCGCTGCCGGCCCGACGACCCGAGGCGCGGCAGGCAACGTGACGCGGCTCGGCTTGGCGCTCTTGGCAGCCGGGGTCGAGATGACCGCGAGGAGCCGGGGGAGGACGCCGGTCCACTGCCCGACCGCAGCGAAGCTGCCCAGAGCGAGCAGGGCCACCGCGGCAGCCAGGAGGGTGCTGACCCGCCGAGCCCGAGGCCGGAAGCTCTGCGAAGCCCGAGCCGTCAAGGCGTTGGTGACCAGGTGATCGATGTCGAGCTCAGGCATCGGCAGCCGCGCGAAGTCCGCCGTCGCCTCCTGGGCGAAACGACAAATCGGGCACTGGCGGAGGTGGGCATCGAGGGCCGTGCGCTCGGCCTGGGTGAGGCTTCCGGCGGCGGCCTTGTCGAGGAGCTCCTCGGGGTGCAGGTCGGGCGTCATGACTCGACCTCGAGGGCCTCGAGCAGCAGTGGATCGGCCTCGATGCGCCGGCGCAAGGCGGTCTTCGCCAGCCGCACCCGGCTGCGCACCGTGTTGAGCGGCACCCCGGTCGCCTCGGCCACTTCCTCGAGCGAGAAGCCGAGCACGATGCGGAGGGCCAAGGTCTCGGCCTGCTCCTCGGGCAACCTCGAAAGGAGCCCTCGCACCAGTGCTCTGCGGCGTTCGGCGTCGACCCCGTCGCCCAGCTCTTGGTCTCTCGGCAGCGAGTCGACATCGACGCTCTCGTCATGCCGATCGGCCCTCGCAAAGGCTCGCCGACGCGAGGCCACCGCCGTCCGCACCACGATGCGGCAAGCGAAGTGCACGACCGAGCACTCCTGGCGGAACGCGGGCAAGGCCTGCACCAGCCCGATGAGCGACTGCTGCACCACGTCGTCGAGATCGGCGTGGCTCGAACCGAGGAGCTGCTGCGCCGAGCGGATCATCCAGGGCGACACCGCCTTGAGCAGGGCCCCCATCGCTCCCACGTCGCCATCGGTCGCTCGCGCCGCCAGCTCCGAGAGCGCCGAAGCATTCCGGGCACTTGGGCTGTTCTGGGGAGCGGCGTGAGGCATTTGAACAACCAGTAATCGGCCGACAGGAAAAGCGATCACCCCAGTTTCCATCACACCCAGGCGTACACCCTACTTGAGCTTCTTCTTCATCTCGACGTGGGGAATGCCAGCTTCTTCGAAGACGGCGCCGTTGGGCTCGTAGCCGAGCGATCGGTAGAACTCGAGGGCGGTGAGCTGGGCGTGGAGGATGATGCCGGAGTAGTCGCGGCGTTTGGCTTCGGCCTCGAGGGCCGCGAGGAGCTTGGTGCCCACCTTGGAGCGCCGGTGCGATTGGAGCACGGCCATGCGGCCGACGCGGCCCCAGGTGCCGAGCTCGAACGGGGGCGGCTCTTGGATCTCGACCATGCGGCCGGTGCCGATGGCGTGCTTCTGGGCGGTGGCCAAGACATGGAAGGCGCGAGCGTCATCGGCGTCGCGCTCGAGGGCCTCGGCGACGTGCTGCTCCTCGATGAAGACGACCTCTCGAATCGCCAGCGCTTGCAGGAGGTCGCCCTCGGTCTCGACGGGCGACACGGTGACTTCGTTCGTGCCCTTCATCGTTGAGACCTATAGAGGAAAACAGGGTGACTGCCAAAAGGACAACGCAGGGGGTCATCGTCGCCTACGCACTGCTCATCATGGGAGTGGGCATCGCGCTGCCATTTCTCCCGGGCTCTTTCGCGACACTGGGGCTGACAGGCACACACGTAGGCCTCTCTCTGGCGCGTTGAGCCAGGACCGAACCGAGGTACGGTCCCCACCCATGCGAGGCCTCTTCCTCGGCGCGACCCTGCTGGTCGCCCTCCCCTGCTGGGCCCAGAAGAACGACCTCTTCGGCTCGGGGAAGCCACCGGTCTTTCGCGAAGAGGCGATGGATCGAAAGTTCGCCAAGACGAAGCTGGCCAAGCTGCTCAAGTCCGGCACCGAGGAGCCGGCCTGCGTCGAGCTCTTGGGCGGGCTGTTCGTCGCCTTGGCGGAGATCGGCCCCACGCTCCACAAGCGAGACGAGACCTTCTCGCTTCACCCGGCCCTCATCGACGCGGTCAACACCCAGTTGACCACCCCGCGCTTCCCGGCCATGGCCTACCTGGCCTCGATGGTGCGCCGGGTGATGATCGACCGTCGGCTGCCCGACGAGTGGCTGGCCACCGCCGAGGCGCTCAATGCCAAGGTGAAGATCATCGACCTGCCCAAGCTGAGGCTGCTCAACGAGCATCTCGCGCTCGCCGACAGCTCGGCGTTCACCATTCCGCTCTTGCGCGAGCGCTACCTCCAGGAAGCCCTCGGAGCCAACAGCGCGGTGACGACCGACGTGCTGGCCACCTTTCGCGACACGTACCTCGACCGTGACATCGCCTGGGGCGGCGCCTTCCTCTGGGACGTGGGCGTCAACCAAACCAAGGGAAAGAAGAAGCGCCGCTTCGCCTCTGCCGAGCCCGAGGAGCTGGTGGCCATCCTCCAGTGGATGCCGCCCGACCCCAAGAAGCGCACGCTGGACCTTCTGGGCGAGGCGCCACCCACCAAGGTCGAGCCCCTCGTCATCTACGCTCGGCTCCAGCCCAAGCAGTACGCGGACCTCGAGAAGCTCTACAAGAACCAGCGCGTCTTGGTGAAGGGCCGGCTCTGGGAAATGAACAAGTCGATGACCGAGATCGAGATCCGCGACGGCCTCGTCTTCAACGACAACGACTGGGATCGCGGCGTCGTGCTGGGGAACCCAGCGGAGGTCGCCCAGTGCTCCGCCGCCCTGAACGACCTGACTGGCCTCGCCCCAGTGCAGCCAGGTGGGTTCCAGCACTGAACCGGGTCACACAAGACCCACATCACATTGGCTGCCCACTGAGACACCCCAGTCTCAAACCCCGGACATTCTGGCGACTTACGTCGGGCTACACCTTTGAATTCATGCGTTTACCGCGGGAACGGGGCTTGCTTCCACTGTAGGCACTCGAGCTCCGGGGAGACGACATGAAGGCCGACCAGACAACAGAATCCGTGGTCGCCGTGGCGCAGCAGGCACAACCGCTGCAGCCCTTCCGACAACTCCTCGAACAGGCCGCCCATGACGCGAAAGAGGTGCCCCTGGCGAGGGTGAGCGGAGCGCCAAGTCCACCGCCACTGCCACTGCCCCGACTCCGGCCCGGCGCCGCGATAGCAGCGGGGTCGACGCCCTTGGCTCGAATCACCCTCACGTCCGCCGCCGCGGCCGACGTGGCCCGGGTTGCGCGTGGCCGAGTGGAGACCGAGGCCCATCGACTCGCCGACGTCCGCGATGAGTCCCACGCCCAGGCGAGCGAGGCCGTGGCGAGCCGAAGCGCTGATCTCACGAACCTGAAGCTCCACCGGAAAGAGAGGCTCGTCGAGCTCATCACCCGCGAGCTGGTGGCGGCGTTCGATGACGGAGGTTCGGCGGCGGCGAACGACCTGCCCTCGAAGACCCCGACACCCCAGAGCTACCCCGCCAATGCGTCGCCCGACGCGGCGGCCGCCCAGCCTTCGCCCGCCGAGCTGAAGAAGGCGAGCGGCGAACGAGCGGCCCAGGCGGTGGCGTTGATCGAGCGGATCGAATTTTTCGTGAGAGCCGCCAAGCGTCCTGCGCTGGAGCTCACCCTCAACAACTCGCTCGGTGCCCGGGTGGAAATCGAGCGCCTGGGGCCCGGTGAGGTCGCCATCAAGCTGGTGGGTCAGCGCGGCCCACCATCACCCGACACGGTGAGCCGCATTCGCGACGAGCTCAGAGCACGAGGGCTCAAGGTCGCCGCGATGTCCGTCGCCTGACCTCGTCGAGGCGAGCCTCGGTGAGCGTTACTTGGCCGGGCTCGGATCGAGCATCGAGCGCTTGTTCTGTTGCTCCTTGAATTTGTCCGCGTCGGCGAGGGCGGGCTTCTTCTCGCTGATGTTGGGCCACTTGGTCGCCAGGTCGGCGTTCAGGGCCTTGTACTCGCTCCACTTCGCAGGGAGATCGCTCTCGGGGAAAATGGCCTTGGTCGGGCACACCGGCTCGCAGGCACCACAGTCGATGCACTCGTCGGGGTGAATGACGAGGAAGTTGGCTCCTTCGTAGAAGCAGTTGACAGGGCACACCTCGACACAGTCGGTGTACTTGCACTTGATGCACGGCTCAGCGACGACGTACGCCATCGAACACTCCTTGGTTGGACGTTGCCCTCAAGGCACCTGACGCTTCAATACCTAGCTCAGCGGGAAAGCGCTCTTCGTTTCAAGCACAGAGGGTTACCACGGGTCGATGGGTGACTGGAGCCTGGCCGGGGCCTGGGCCTTGCGGAGGCGAAACGCCTTGAGGTCTTGCTCCGAGGCCGAGGTCCGAAGGTCTTCCTTGACTCCGAGCGATTGATGCTCCGCGGCGAGGTTCCAGCCACCCTTCTCTTCGACGTAGATCCACAGCGTGCGGAAGGTGGGGAGGACCTGCGCCGAGGGCCCCGCCCCGATGCGCAACACGACGTTGCCGGCGGCCCAACCGGTCTGACCGTCAGGTGCCACCCGGGCCTTGAGGCCGCCGTCGAGCTTCCAGCTGTAGCCTGCCTTGGTGATGGTGGAGAGCAGCGGCATCACCAGCGCGCGGAAGCGCTTGCCTCCCTCGAACGTCTCGGTGGGAGCGCTGCCGATCTCGCAGAATTCGGCGCGGTCGCTGATGTGCTGAATCTTCACGGTGAAGTCGTCGAGCACTCGGCGGGTGAGGCCCACCAGCTCTTCGGCGCCCACTCCCCGCTCGGCCACGACCTCGGCCGGAGGGAGCAGCAGCTTCGCCGCGTCAGGGGCAAACACGAGCTCATCGGGCACTCCGAGGGAGACGTGCACGGCGTCGAAGCGCCAGGAATCTCCCTCTCTGATGGCATGGGCGGTGACGCGGGGAAGCCACTGGGAGGCCCCCGAGGCGCCTGCCAAAGTGACAAGAGGCAGATCGAATACCCAGCCGGAGCGGCCCGACGCGGCGAGGCCGACGCCCGGCCGCGACTCGGTGACCGAGAGTTTCTGGGCGCCGAGGTTCAGCGGCAACAGGTGGGGCCCCAGTCGCGCCGCCGTCTCGGCCCGCGACGACCAGGTGTCAGACGGGCCCAGGCCATACACCATGGCGTCGGTGGTCAGGAGCGCTGTCAGCTCGTCGGCCTCACCGGACTCCAGCGCCCGGTAGGCAGCAGCGAGGAGCCCAGCGACGGTGTCGGGCGCCGGCTGGGATCCTCGAGGCGCTGGAGCCGCATGGCTGCAGGCCAGGAGTGAGGCCGCCAACACCACGCACCCCAGCAGGCAGCTCGAGCGCCGAAGGCTCATGGTGGAGGCACCGGCCCGAGCTGCTCGATGGGGTCGACGGGGAGGCCACCCTTCCTCACCTCGAAGTGCAGGTGTGGCCCGCTGGTGCGACCGGAGTCGCCGACGGTGGCGACGACTTGCCCCTCACGGACGAGCTGCCCCGTCTTCACCCTCAGGTCTCGATTGTGGGCGTACAGGGTGATGAGCTCGCCCTGGTGCTGGACGATGACGATGAGGCCGTAGGCGCGCTGATCGCCCGCGAAGAGCACCGTGCCCGGCGCTGCCGTCTTCACTGGCGTACCTGCCGGCGCCGCGAGGTCGATGCCATCATGAGGCTCCTTGCCCTTCTTTCCGAAGCGCGCGTACAGGACCCCCCGCAGCGGCCACTGGAGCACCCCCTGGGGCCGGCCGACCTTCACTGGCTGTCTCCGCTCGGGGACGTCGGGCGGCGGCGAGGTGGGTCCGCGGGGTCGCGCGTCCGGCTCGGGAGAATCGAATTCGAGCACCGGGCGAGACTGCTTGGCCCCGGGAATGACGAGCTCCTCGCCCACCTTGAGCTCGCGCGGGTCGTCGAGGCGGTTCGCCTCCATCAAGGCGTCGACCGACAGGCTGTAGGCCTTGGCGATGCGATAGAGCGTTTCACCCTTGCCGACCCGGTGGGTGACGAGCAGGTCCGGCTCGCGGTGACGGCTGTCGACACCGACGGGGCCGGGCCCGGCAGACACGGGCAAAGGGCCACTGGTGACGCACGCCGCCAGAAGGGCGGCCGCCGCTGGGAGGAACATCCGCACTGAGGGCCACAGTGTCGCCCATTGGGCGCCCATCTCAAGTCGACGACCGCTCGTGGGAGGGGCCTCAGCGCGACGAGTAGCCCTCGAGGGACCAGCCGCGAACGGCGCCGAGCAGGGAATGATCGGTGAAATCGAGGATCATCGGGGTGATGGAGACCTGCCGATCGTCGTGCACGCAGGTGACGTCGGTGCCCGGCTCTTTGACGTGGGCGTACTCGGTGCCGCCGATCCAGTAGTACTTTCGGCCTCGAGGGTCCTCCTTCTCGACCACGTCATTGCCGTAGCTGTGCCGGCCGAGGCGGGTGACCTGAAAGCCCGTCAGCGGGGGATAGGCGGGAATGTTGACGTTGAGGAGCATGCGCCCCGGCGCGGGAGCCGCCACCGCGGCCTTCACCAGCGCCCGAGCGAACTGGGCCGCCTCCTTGAACTCGAAGTGCCGGCGGGTGACGAGGCTAAAGGCGATGGCGGGAATGCCGAGGAGCGCCCCCTCCATCGCGGCGGCCACGGTGCCCGAGTAGATCACGTCGTCGGCCAGGTTGGGGCCGTGGTTGATGCCCGAGAGCACCAGATCGGGGCGGCACCCCTTCATCAGGTGGTTGATGCCGATGTACACGTTGTCGGCTGGAGTGCCATCGACGGCGAAGGTGCGCTCGGCCACCTGGCGGATACGCACCGGGCGCCTCAGCGACAGGGAATGGGAGGTGGCGCTCTGCTCGTGCTCGGGCGCGACGACCCACACCTCTCCCAGGTCAGCCACCGCGGCCGTGAGGGCTTGAAGACCCTCGGCCGCGATGCCGTCGTCATTCGAGATGAGGAGACGGAGTGTCACTGCTTGATGGCGCGGCGGCCGGCGTAACGGGCGCCCTCGCCGAGCTCTTCCTCGATGCGGAGCAGCTGGTTGTATTTGGCGATGCGGTCGCTGCGGCTGGCCGAGCCGGTCTTGATGAGGCCGCAATCGAGCGCCACGGCGAGATCGGCGATGGTGGTGTCTTCGGTCTCGCCAGAGCGGTGGCTCATGACCGACGTGTAGCCAGCGCGGTGGGCCATGCGCACGGCGTCGAGGGTCTCGGAGAGCGTGCCGATCTGGTTCACCTTCACCAAGATGGAGTTGGCCACGCCCGTGGAGATGCCCTTGGCGAGGCGCTCGACGTTGGTGACGAAGATGTCGTCGCCGACCAATTGCACCTTCTTGCCCAGCTCGACGGTGAGCTTCTTCCACCCGTCCCAATCGTCCTCAGCGCAGCCGTCTTCGATGGAGACGATGGGGTACTTGCTGACGAGCTCCTGGTACCAGGCGACCATGCCCGACGAGTCGAGGGCCCGCCCCTCGGCCTTGAACGAGTACTTCTTGGTGCCCTTGTCGTAGAACTCGGAGGCGGCCGTGTCGAGGCACAGGGCGATCTGCTCGCCGGCCTTGAAGCCAGCCACGCCGATGGCCTCCATGATGAGCTTGAGCGCGTCTTCGTTCGACGGGAGGTCAGGCGCGTAACCGCCCTCGTCGCCCACCGCGGTGGCGAGCTTCTTCCCCTTGAGGATCTTCTTGAGCGCGTGAAACACCTCGGCGCCCCAGCGCAGCCCCTCGCGGAAGGACGGCGCGCCCCAGGGGAGAATCATGAATTCTTGCACGTCGACGCGGGTGTCAGCGTGGGCGCCGCCGTTCAAGATGTTCATCATCGGAACTGGCAAGGTGCGCGCCTGGGCTCCGCCCACGTAGCGGTACAACGGCAGGCCCAGCTCGAGAGACGCCGCCCGGGCCGCCGCCATGGACACGGCGAGAATGGCGTTGGCGCCCAGCTTGCTCTTGGTGGGAGTGCCATCGAGCGTCAGCATCGCCTTGTCGAGGGCGACCTGATCGAGGGCGTCGAGCCCCGTCACCACCGGGGCGATGATCTCGTTGACGTGGCGCACGGCCTTGAGGACGCCTTTGCCCAGGTACCGGGCCTTGTCGTCGTCGCGAAGCTCGAGGGCCTCATGCTCACCGGTGCTGGCTCCCGAGGGAACGGCCGCGCGGCCGGTCACCCCAGATTCGAGCGCCACTTCGGCCTCGACGGTCGGGTTGCCCCGAGAGTCGAGGATCTCCCGTGCCTTTACATGGATGATGTCGGTCATGGTGGAAGTTGTAGTGCGGTCATCACCACAGCGCGATCCGAATCAGAACGAAGCGTGCGTTTTTCGGCTTGAGTACGGCCATGCCCCCACCACCGAGAAAGCCGAAGTCGAAGGGCCCGGCGCGAGCGACCGAAGAGGCCGTGTCGTCGCGGGCGCGAGGGGCGCTGTGGGGGCTCGCGGTGGGAGAAGCGCTCGGGGTGCCCAACGAGGGGAGAAAGCTCTTGGCCGACCAGTTCCCCACGTTGAATGGAGGGCCACAGGTCGACCTGAGGGCAGGAGGCCCCAGGGGCCTCAAGGCCGGGCAAGTGTCATGGGGGGCCGAGATGGCCTTCTGCCTGTCGGCGGTGCTCCGCAACGGCTTCGAGCTCACGGAAGCCGCGAAGGCGTACTCCCGGTGGCTCACCGACGCGGTGGAGCCTCCGGCGGCGGTGCGCGTCGCCCTCGAGCTCTGGCGGGAGGGACGGCCGGTGGAGGCCGTGGGGCGCCGCGCGTGGATGGAATCGGGCCAGCGGCTGAAGGACAACGGAGGCCTCGCCCGGACCGCGCCCATCGGGGTGTACTTCGCCCGCCATCGCGACGAGCGGATTCGGCTGAGCCTCGAAGACACGGGCCTCACCCACTTCGCCCCGCTGTGCCGGCTGGCTTCGGTCATCGTCAACGCGGCGGTGGCGGCCGGGCTGACGTCGCCCAAGGAGCGAGCCGAGACGACCGAGGTGCTCAAGGCCATCGAAGCCGAGCTCGGCGTGGCCGCGGCGGGCCTCGCCCAGCGGGAGCCCGAGTGGGTGGGCCAGGTGAAGGACGCCTTCGAGCAACTCAGAGAAGACGTGAGCCTGGCCCAGCAGGACGACCCGCTGCTCTACGGCCCCGAGCTGCACCTCTTCACCACGCCGACGCCGGTGCGGGTGACCGTGAGGCTCGCGCTGTGGGAGCTGTTTCACGCCCCGTCGGTCGAGGCCGCGTTGATCGACGTGGTCAACCGCGGCGGCGATGCCCCGGTGAACGCGCTGGTCACCGGCGCGGTGCTGGGAGCGATCCACGGCGAGGGGGGAATCCCCGGGCGATGGCGCGAGGTGCTGCTCGAGTCACCCGGGCCATCGGGCGGCTCGCACTGGCACGCGTACCACCCGCGCCTGCTCGTCACCCTCACCCCCAAGCCCTGAGGTCGTTTGCGCTTCCCTCCTCGGGCGGGATGGGCACACTGCCCTCATGGAACCTTGTCGCCTTCACGTATTCTTCTGCCGCCAACAAAAGGCCGGTGGGTTGGTCTGCTGCGGTGCCCGAGGCGGAGCCGAGTCGCTCGCGGCGCTCCAGGCGGAGATCATCAAGCAGGGCCTCGATGACGAGGTGCAGGTGACCCCGTGCGACTCCATCGGCATGTGCGGCCGTGGGCCCAACCTGGTCGTCTACCCCGAGGGCCTCTGGTACACCGGAGTGACGCCCGAGGCCGCCGTGGAGATCGTGCGCGAGCACTTCAAGGGCGGCAGGCCCGTGGAGCGGCTCATCGACCGAGACATGGACAAGGTGAAGAAGGAGTTCATCGTGCACCGCACTCGCACTCGAGAGGTCAACAAGGCCCTCGCCGCCAAGCCCCAGGGCTGACGCGGCTCTAGGAAACTGGTGTCAAACGCACTCGGTCGGCGTTCAACACCAGTCTCCTAGTGAACCACGAGCACCGGCCGGGTGCAGATGTGCACCAGGCGGTCTGCCGTGCTGCCCACCAACAGCCGCTTCACGGCGCCCTTGCCAGTGCTGCCGACGGCGACCAAGTCGACATCTTCGGCCTCGGCGACCTCGGCCAGGGTCTCGGCGGGCGGCCCGACCTTCACCAGCGTCCGCACCACGGGGTTGCCCAGCTTGGCCACCGTCTCGGTCAGGAGGTGCTCGCCCCGGCGCTGCTCGGCCTCGTGGATCTCCTCGAGCGGGGCCCACGGCGCGTCACCGGGGAGCAACATGGGCGGCACCACGTAGACCAAGATGACCTCGGCTCCAGAGGGTTGCGCCAGCTTGAGCGCGGCCTGAGCGCCGTGGAGCGAAGCGGGAGACCCATCGACCGCGACGAGCACCTTTTTCATGACTCAAGGGTGTAGGCCCACCCGGTCACCTTGTAAAGGTACGGGAGCCCTCCGCTTTTCCCTCGGTGCACGGGCCGACGGAAATCGGCTAAAGGCGCCCGACATGGCGTCCTTTTCGATTCAAGACGTATCCAAGGGCTACGGCCCCAAGAAGCTCTTCGAGAACGTCAACGTGGCCTTCTCGGCCGGTCGACGCTACGGCCTCACCGGCCCCAACGGCGCGGGCAAGACCACGTTCATGAAGATCCTCGCGGCCGACGAGGAGCAGGACTCGGGCGAGATCATGCGCCCGCGGAAGCTCGGCGTACTCCGCCAGGATCACTTCAAGTTCGAGGGCACCCGGGTGCTCGACGTGGTGATCATGGGCAACAAGGGCCTGTGGGCCGCGCTCGAAGAGAAGCACCACCTCCTCGAGAAGGCCGACCTCACGGACGCCGATGGGCACCGGCTGGCCGACCTCGAGGGCGTCATCGCCGAGGAAGACGGCTACAGCGCCGAGAGCGACGCCGCGGCCCTGCTGGGAGGTCTGGGCATCGAGGAGAGCTTCCACGAGGGGCCGCTCTCGGCACTCACCGGCGGCTACAAGCTGCGCGTCTTGTTGGCGCAGGCGCTGTTCGGCAAGCCCGAGGGCCTGCTGCTCGACGAGCCCACCAACAACCTCGACCTCGACTCCATTCGGTGGCTCGAGACGTTCCTCCACGAGTACGAGGGCGTGCTCATCACCATCTCGCACGACCGGCACTTCCTCAACTCCATCTGCACGCACATCGCCGACATCGACTACGAGACCATCATCCTCTACCCCGGCGGGTACGACGACATGGTGCGCCAGAAGTCACAGGTGCGCTCCCGGGTCGAATCGGAGACCGTCGAGAAGCAGAAGAAGATCTCCCAGCTCAACGACTTCATCTCGCGCTTCTCCGCCGGAACCCGGGCCAGCCAGGTGCAGAGCCGGAAGAACCAGCTCGACAAGCTCAAGGTCGAGGACGTCAAGCGATCGAACATCGCCCGGCCCTTCATCAAGTTCGAGCAGAAGGCCCCCAGCGGCAGGCAGACCCTCGAGGTGAAGGGCCTGACCAAGTCGTTCGACGGCGCCCTCGTCATTCCCCCGTTCGACGCGCTCATCACCCGCGGCGAGAAGATCTGCGTCATCGGAAAAAACGGCGTGGGCAAGTCGACGCTGGTGAGGCTCGTCGCCGGGGCCCTGGGAGCCGACGCCGGCACCATCACCTGGGGCCACAACGCGACGGTCGGGTACATGCCGCAGGATCACCACGGCATCATCAAGAAGGGCACCACCGTCTACCAGTACCTCCGAGACCTCGACACCAAGCTGTACAACGAGGAGATCTCCGGGCTCTTGGGGCGAATGCTGTTCTCGGGTGAAGAGCGCATGAAGCCCACCGACACGCTGTCGGGAGGCGAGACGGTGCGCACGCTCCTGTGCCAGTTGATGATGAGTAAAGACAACGTCCTCATCCTCGACGAGCCCAACAACCACCTCGACCTCGAGTCCATCGCCGCCCTGGGCGAGGGCCTCTCGAAGTACGAGGGCACGGTCATCGTGGTGACCCACGACCAGCAGCTCATCTCCGAGGTCGCCACCCGCATCTGGGCCCCGCGAAAGGGCAAGCCGGTGGTCGACTTCGCCGGCAGCTTCGACGACTTCCTCACCCGGCACCCCGACGTGGCTGGGGCACGGCGCTGAGGTGGCCCGGAGCTGCCGGGGGCTGACGCGATGAACCGCCCTCATGGTAGGAGCGGGGCTGGAGCCCTCATGTCGGTTGAATGCCTGCAAGGAGACGCCACCCAGGAGGACACCTGGGCCCGAGCCCTCGGTGGCCAACGGGCGAAGGCGCTGGTGACAGACCCGCCGTATTGCCTGTTGACCCGGCGTCGCAGCGGCGGTGACGAGCGAGACCCCAAGGGGAGGAAAATCGACCGGGGCCCGGTGCGCCGCTTCGAGAGCGTCCGTGAATACCGCGCCTTCACCCGAGCCTGGCTCGAGCTGGCGGCCACGCACCTCGAGCCCGACGGCCCGATGGTGCTGTGGACGAACCTGTTGGGCAAGGCGCCAATCCTCGAGGTCGCTGGGGCGCTCGGGTGGTCGGTGCTGCTGGGCGAGTTCGTCTGGGGCAAGCGCACTCGAGAGGGCAACAGCGGCGAGGAGCTGCTCCGGGTGGTGGAGACGGCGCTGGTCCTGGGGCGCCACGAGGGCACCCGGCCGAGCCCAGGCGATCCGGCCAAGCCCTGGGCGGTGGTGGCCGGCTACGATGACGACGGTGAGGGGGCTCGCTGGGGCAGCCACCCCAACCACAAGCCCTTCAGTGTGCTCGATCCGCTGCTCCGCACCTGGACCGCGCCCGGGCAGCTCGTGGTCGATCCATTCGCGGGGAGCGGATCGATCCCCGCCGCGGCGCTCAAGCTCCAGCGCCAGGTGGCGTGCATGGAGCTCGATCCGGAGTGGGCCGCGCGGGTCTCCTCCCGGCTCGCCCACACCATTACCGAGGCTGCCGCATGAGACCCACTGTGTTGTTGTTCGACATCGACGGCACGTTGATCACCACCGCTGGAGCAGGGCGCCGGGCGATGGAGCTCGCCTTCGAGACCCTCTTCGAGCGACCCGACGCGCTCGACCACGTCTCGCTCGAGGGCATGACCGACCGGGCCATCGCGCGGGCTGGGCTGGTGGCCATCTCGGTGGAGCCCACTGAAGAGACCATCGACGGCTTCCTCGCCCGGTACGTCGGGTGCCTCGCCGCCGAGGTGCGGGCCGCCGACCTGTCGCGGTTCCGGGTGCACCGGGGAATGGCCGAGGCCATCACCGCGGGCTTCGCCCATGGCATGGCCGTCGGACTCGGCACGGGGAACATTCGCGCCGGAGCGAGGGTCAAGCTCGAGCGGGTCGGCATCTTCGAGCACTTCTCCTTTGGCGGCTTCGGCGATGATCACGAGCTTAGGCCCGAGCTCATTCGCGCTGGAGCCAGGCGCGGCGCCGAGAAGCTGGGCGTGGCGCTCGAAGCCGCGCGGGTGGTGGTGATCGGAGACACGCCCAAAGACGTCGCGGCGGCCCAGGCCATCGGTGCCGAGAGCGTCGGCGTCGGCACGGGGAACTGGAAGGCGGAGCGGCTCTTGGAGCACGGGGCCACGCACGCCTTCGAGGACCTCTCGGCGCCAGGCGCCCTCGCGGCAGTGTTGGGCATGGGCTGAGCAGCCTGGTACGTTCCGCCCGCAAGTGAGCCGCTGCTGGAAACTCGGGTGATGGCCACCGCGAGCGCCCACACTACACGAAGCCTACCGCCGCCGAGACTGGCAAGAGCACCACCAGCGTTCCTCGTCGCCTATTCGTGCACACGACACCGCCATTCACCTCGAGGCGGCGGTGCTCCCACTGCTGCCGTACCGCATGCGGACGCTCTCGTTTCCGATGCGTCTTCGCTTCCTCCTGGCCCGGGCCCGAACGTTGGCCCCCGAGGGCGCATGGTGAAGGCGCGCCGAATTCGCCCGAGCAGAGGCGGGAGCACCGCGCAGCGAACAGCGCAGGGGTTGACCTCATAGTTTGTGCAAACTAGTCTGCCAAGTATGCCCGGCGAGCCCGAATCGACGACGTCGCTAATCGCCCTGGGGCTCCTGTGCGACGGCCCGCTCCACGGCTACGAGATGCGCCAGCGCTTCGAACAGCGGGGCGTGCCCCAGTTCACCCGGCTCACCGCGGGGGCCTTGCACTACGCGCTCAAGGGGCTCGAGGCCCGGGGGCTCATCTCGGTGGTGGGCAGCGAGCGGGTGGGGGCGCGACCCGAGCGGACGACCTACCGCATCACCGACGCGGGGCGGGCGAGCCTCCACTCGGGGCTGCTCGACACGCTCGGCCGGCTCGAGCGGGTACACCCGGCCATCGACGCCGCGCTCTCGCAGGCGAGCCACCTGCCGACGCAGGACGTGATGATCGCCCTGCGCGAGCGGCGGGAGCGGCAAGCGGCGCTCGTCGAGGCGCTCGAGTCGCAAGAGCCAGAGATTGAAGCCGCCATCCGCGCGGAGCAAGGCTCCACGGCTCGGGCCGACGACGCCGAGCTGGTGCTGCGGCTATCGATGATTCGACACGCGCGGGTCCACGCCCGGGCCGAGCTCGAGTGGCTCGAAGCGACGCTCGCCGCCCTCGCCCGGGCGACTGGCTCGAAGCCGCGGAGGAGGCGATGACGGCCCGTTCGATCCTCGACCAGACGATGGCCGAGGCCCGGCGCGCCCTGGCGATCGACGCGGTGGCCATCGTCGACTCGACCGATGCTGCGCGCTTCAACCTGACCGGCCAGGAGGCCCATGTGCTCATCCGCCACCGCGAGCCGGCGCCGGACAGAGAGACGCTCGACCTCCACGCCAGCTCGACTGAGTCGGGCATCATGGCTCGCTTCTACCCTGCCCAGGCCGACCTCGTGGTGGCTCGATCGCTGGCGCCGACGCGCCTCACCTGGCCGAACCTGGCAAGCTGGAGCCGCGGAGGAGCCGAGGCCCGTCGGTTGACCCCCTGGGGCTACCTGGGAGACCCCGCCCGCTTCGACCTCGCGAAGGCCGAGCGGACGATCGCGCAAGCGGCCTCGAGCATCGCCGAGCTGATCGCCCGCCACGTCGCGGAGCCCTGGTGCCCAACCGTCGTTCCATCGCCCGAAGGAGTCCTCCATGCCTGACGCCGTGGTGAAGAAGGTGGATCACGTTCTGCTCAAGACCGGAGACGCGCGGGCCCTCTTCGGCCTGCTCACCGAGGGCCTCGGGCTCCCGATCGCCTGGCCACTGTTCCACTACGCCGGGTGCCTCAGTGGTGCGGTCGCCCTCGGGCGGGTCAGCCTCGAGGTCTTGCAGCCTCTCGGAGACTCGCAGGTGCGCGAGTTGCTCGCACCAGGGACGCGGTTGATCGGCCTGGCCTTCGAGCCGTACGACGTCCCGACGGCGCTCGCCACGCTCGACGCGCGCGGGCTGGGGCATGGCCCGCCGCAGGAATTCACCAACTCCGACGGCCATCGATGGACGAGCGTGCCCCTCGAGTACTGGGCCGAGGCGCCCATCCGCTTGCTGGTCAAGTACCCGTGGGATCAGGATCAGCGCTGGGACGCCTTCGAGGGCGGGCTCCGCACCAAGCAGGGTGGAGCCCTCGGCATTCAGGGACTCGACGAAGTCGTGATCGGCGTGAAGAACGCAGCAGGCGTCGAGCGCTGGAGCGCCCTGCTCGGCGCGGCGGACGCGGTCGGCCTGCGGCCGTGGAGGCCCGCCCAGGGCCCGGCCTTGCGGGTCGAGCCGGCCTCGCGGGACGGAATGACCTCCCTCGTGCTCACCGTGGCCGACGTGAGGGCGGCGGCCGCCGAGCTGGACCGACGGAACCTGCTGGCGGGCGACGAAGGCGACGCGATCCAGCTTCAACTGACTCGCGACCAGGAGACGACGCTCCAACTTCGCCAGCGCTGACCGCTCGCCGCGACGGAGGCACACGCGGGCGGCATGGGGAACTGGAAGGCGGAGCGGCTCCTTGAGCACGGGGCGACCCACGCCTTCGAGGATCTCTCCGCGCCGGGCGCCCTCGCGGCAGTGTTGGGCATGGGCTGAGCAGCCTGGTACCTTCCGCCATCGTGCGATCTCCCATCGTGATGCTGTGCTCCGCGGCGCTCGTTGGCTGTGCCGCGATTCCCGTCTACCCGTCGCGCCCGGGCAGCGCCGCTGGAGCGCCCGTCGCCGACCCCATTCCTGCGAAGATCATCGTTCACCTCAACGCCACCTCCGACGGGCTCAAGCACGCCCTCGAGGCCACCATTCCCACCTCGGGAGAGACGACCTTCGACCTCCACGGGCCTCGGGCCCTCCGGTGGGAGCGCGGCCCGTTCTCGCTCCGCTTTGCCGACGGCCGCGTCGAGCTGAAGACCGAGCTGTCACTGGAGGCCGACCTCCCGCTCTTGGGCAAGACAACGGTGCCCATCAAGGTGGCCATCGCGGGTGAGCCGATCATCACTTCGAATTGGAAGGCGCGGCTCCAGGGCGCCACCGTCAAGGCCGAGTCGAAGGACTACCGGCTCCGCACCGCCGAGGGGTTGGCCGGGGCGCTCAAAACCGCCACCACCATGCTCGAGGAGTACATCGAAGCCTTCGGCTACGACTTGAGCCCCCAGGTGGCCGAGGCCTACCAGCGCGTCGCCACGCCCATCGAGGTGCCGGTGGGTGACGCCAATGGATGCGTAACGCTCAAGGTGACCTCGCTCGAGGCCGGCCCCACGGTCATGGCTGGGGGTCTCGAGAAGGACCTGGCCCTGGTGGTGGCGCCGTCGGTGACGATGCCCTGCGCCAGCTCGAACCTCTCGAAGACGCCTCCGCCGCTGGCCAACGTGGCCACCCTGCCCTCTGGCCCCTTCACCATCACGGTGCCGATCGCCGCGAGCTACGACGAGCTCGCCAAGGCGATGGCCCAGACCTTCACCGACGGCAAGCTCTTCTTCTCGGACACCTACCCCGGGCTCTACCTCACCCGACCCGAGGTCTACCTGTCGACGGCGGATCAGCTGGTGCTCAAGGTTCACCTGGGTGGGCCGATCAAAGCCGCCAACCTGACCGCCACCCTCGACGGCGACATCTATTTCGCCGGCCACCCGGAGGTCGTCGACAACGAGCTGCGGATCCCCGACCTCGAGCCCACCATCGAGACGACGAGCTTCCTCCTGGGGCTCAAGGCGAGCCTCGACGGCAAAGGCATTCGCGATCAGGCGCGCGCGGCGCTGAAGCTCGACCTCGGCGAGCGGCTGTCGATGGTGCGGTCGAAGCTCTCGAAGGATTTCGCCTTCGGGGGCGATCTCGGGTGTCTGAGGGCCGACGTGGCGAAGATCGAGATCACCGGCGTCTACCCCCACGGCACGTACCTGCGGATCTACGTGGCGGCGACCGCCGAGGCTCAGGTGCACCTGCCCTGCCCGGACCCAGTCGCGCCGACGCCAGTCGCGGTGGTCCCCTTCTAAAACCCGACGAAGCCGAACACCTCGCGCGCGGTCTCTGCCTGCATCGGTCGGCCTCTCACGCGCCTGCCCAACCACGAAGGCGCAACGGCTCGGTCACTTCGTCCATCGCAGGACTGGGTCCACGGCCACTGGGTCACCCCTCCCGCTCGGTTCAGGACGGTGACGGCACCCTCCCGTCGAGCCTCGCCTGACGCAGCAGCTTGAAGTCCTGCGCCGCCTGCCACGCGGTGGCGAACGAGCACGACGCCCTGCGCGCCACCTCGGCGATCGACAGGTTCGGAGCCTGCTCCAGGACGGTCCAGGCGTCCGCCCGCCAGCTCGGTCCCATCAGCACCCGGTTGCGGTAGCCGGCATGATGCGCAACCAGCGCCTCGAGCGTGAGGACGTCCTGAGCCCGGTCGCGCAGTGTCCCGCGAGGGACCCTCACCTTCGTGCCGGCGAAGCGCTCATCTTCCCCCCGACGCTTCAGCTGGAAGTCCGTGCCCACGGGCAGAAGGTCGACGACCGCCCCGTCGTACCCGCTCGCGAGCCGAGCGAAGCGACGGTCCTTCTCGAGCCACGCGGCGACCGCCGCCCAGTAGGCCCGCACGCGCAGGGAGGGGCTCTCCCCCACGAGCCGCACCAGTCGGTCGGCATTGACGTGCGCGTGGTGGACGCCCAGCCACGTCGTCAGGACGGAGAGGACTCGCAGCTCGCCCTCGTCCATCCCCAGCTCCGAGGCGTGCACCAGCGTCGTCTCGATGTCGGCATCGACTCGCGGCTCGGCGGCGAAGTTCATCCCGATGCCCACCATGCGCGCGGTGAGCTCCAGAGCCTCAGGCCGCGCCAGGAGAACGCGAGGGCGACTAAACGCCATGGCCCAGCCTCCTCTGCAGCTCGACGATGGTGGCACGGACATGCGCCGGCCAGTCGGGGTTCCCGTCCTGCTCCGAGAGCCACGGCAGCGCCTCGGCGACCTCCTCGGCTGTCGGCGCGAGCGCCACGCAGTCGGGCAGGTCCGTGCCCCGGTCGCACAGGGCGAAGAGCTTCGTCTTCAACAGGTCCGCCCGGCCGAGGGACTTCAGGATGAGCGCCCGGCCTTCGAAGGCCGGCTGAAGTCGCTGCTTCCAGCCCTCCGGGAGGACGTCACCCAACTGCATGGGCCCGTTGTTGAGCCATTCGTCGATGAGCTCGAGGCCGAGGCGCCGTTGCTCTCGCGCGAAGTCGCGAGCCGCGTCCGCAATTCTAGGAGGCAGCTTTGGCGCGAGGATGTCGAAGTCCCGAGTCTGCCGGGTTGTCACCCCGAGGAGCGCCAGCGCCGAGCCTCCCACGACGACAGCCTCGAGACTCAGCCCGAGGGCGACGAGGTGTCGGTCAAAGGCCTCGATGGTGGGGCGCGGCAACATGGCCTACTGGTCCTTGGGGTTCCTGGTATCGGCCTAACGGATACCAACGAAGGAGCCGGGAGTCAACCCGGAGCCGCCGGTGCGACTGGAACCACCGAATAAGGCTCCACTTTCCTGTCCCATTCAGAGGAGGAAGCCCGGGGCCTGTCGAGTCATGGTTCCCCTCGAACGCCGCTCATCGCCCGGGCTACCCTGGCGGGCTTGGCGCCGAAGCCAGCCTCGTCCGCTGCGCCGAACTCGGCATCAAGTTCGGGTCACGTGTCAAAGGCGACTCCGAGCAAGAGCTGCTCCGCACGCGCCCGTCGCACCACCTCGTCCCAGACGGCTCTGGTCTCCATTGGCGTTATCTTCACCCCTTGAGTCAGCCCGGGGCTGATGCATGTCTCCAGGACGCCACTGGGCGCCAGCCAAGGCCGGCGAAACGACTGCCTCGATGCGCTCGCGATGATGGCAGGGGCGAAGCTGAACATACCCTCGACTCGCTGCTCGGGGGTTGCGCCACGGTAGAAGGCCAACTCCTCGCCGGCCGAGCAGGCGTCGTTGGATTCCGCGCACGCCTGGCTCTTCGCTCTTTGGGATAAGGGCCAGTGAGTAACGGTTCGAAAGGAAGGCGGAGCGGTCGCTGGGCCCTCGGTTCTTGGCTGGTAGGGCTCGCGAGAGAGCACGACGAAGACCGTGTCCAGAATGAAGTNNCGAACACGAACGGGTCGGTGTTCTGCTGACCGTCGAACACGGTTGGACTGGTGACTCGCGAACGAATGCACATCTTCGCGTCGCAGCGCCCCGGTGGTCGCGGGAAGACAAGAGTGATGTCTGCCTCTGCCTCCCACTCGCCCCAGAAGCGAACATAGTCATGCGTTTGGGGCTGCTGGTCCGGGTCCGCCAGGACTTGACCGCGAGCCTCGATGAACGAGCGGAAATGGCCCGGCAAGCGATTCCATACCTTGCGACTCCCTGCAACCAGTGGCGATGGGGGCTGTCTGCCAGGGTGGATGAACTGGATGACTCTCGACACGCGGGCCCCTTGCCTCTCACTGACGGATAGAGGCGAGGCTATCACCCCGGGTACGGCGCGCCCATAGAAGCGCGGCGCGAACAAGGCGGAACCTCCCGTGTACTCACCGATGCTCTCGTTAGTGCGCTAGCCGCCGCGGTGCTCGTCTGCTGTGCCGCGATTCCCGTCTACCCGTCGCGGCCGGGGAGCGCCCCTGGAGCGCCCGTCGCCGATCCCATTCCGGCGAAGATCATCGTTCACCTCACCGCCACCTCCGACGGGCTCAAGCACGCCCTCGACGCCACCGTTCCCACCTCGGGAGACACGACCTTCGACTTCCACGGGCCTCGGGCCCTGCGCTGGGAGCGAGGTCCGTTCTCGCTCCGCTGAGTGACCTGGTCCCTCCGGATCCAGTCGCGGCGGTCCCCCTCTAACGCGCTGGCCCGAGGACGAAGCCGAACACCTCGTGCGCGGTCTCGGGCTGGGCCCACAGATCGTTGTGATGGGCCCGCGGGAGCTCGACCAGGCGGGCCGAGGGAAAGCGCCTAGACAGCGCCCTGCCCAGCTCGACGGGAATCACCTCGTCCTCCGTCCCGTGCACGATGAGGACAGGAATCGTCACCGCGGGGGCCCTTGCGTCCGACTCGAAGCGATCCCGGAGGAGCCAGCGCACCGGCAACCACGGCAGCATCCTCGCGCCCACGTCGGGCAGCGACGTGTACGGGCTCAGGAGTACCAACTTGGTGCCCCACCCTGTCGCGGCCATGGCCACCGCGACGCCGGTGCCGACCGACTGGCCCGAGAGCACCAGCCGCTCCTGGGCGACGCCGAGCGTTTGGGTGAGGTGCAGCAGCGCCTGCTCAGCTGCCGCGATCATCGCCGCCTCGCCGGGAGCTCCGCCCACTCCGGGGTAGCCGGGGTACTCGACCGCCGCGAAAGACACCCCTCGCTCGGCATAGGCCTCGGCCAGCCAGCTCGAGTCGGCCACCTGCTCCGCGTTCCCGTGGAAGTGCACCACGACCGGGCCGCCACCTGGGGCCTCGCGCCAGAGGAGCCGCGTCCCTTGGGGTCCCTCGACGATGATGCCTCGACCCGCCGGCGGGCGGAGGACCACAGGCGCAGGGAAAACCACCTTCCGCTGACCGACGAAGGCCAGGAGGCAGAGGCCCGCGTAGATCGCCACCAGCGACGCACCGCACCAGAGCATCAGTCGGCCTCTCACGCGCCCGGCCTACCGACAAGGCGCGACGACCCGGTCACTTCGTCCATCGCAGAACCATAGCGCCCGGAGCGCGGACCTCCATGACATGAACTTGACGTCATGTTCAGTTTCATGTGACACCGCCAACCCGAAACATGAATCAGGTTTCAAATCTCAACGGGAAGCAGCTGACGGCTCGGGGCCAACGCACTCGGCAGGAGCTGATCGACGCGGCCGAGGGCGTGTTCGGCGAGATGGGCTTCGAGCGGGCGTCGATCGCCGAAATCACCCGCCGAGCCGGAGTCGCGCTGGGCACGTTCTACGTGTACTTCCCCCACAAGGAAGCCATCTTCATCGAGCTGGTAGACGGACTGGGTGAACGGCTCCGGCAGACGCTGGGCCGAGCGGTCTCGCCCCACCGCGAGCGCCTCGAGCAGGAGCGCGCCGGCTTCAAGGCCTTCTTCGAGTTCGCCGGCAAGCACCGAAACCTCTACCGCATCGTCCGCCAGGCCGAGTTCGTCGACGAGGGCGTCTACCACCGCTACTACGGGCGCCTGGCGGAGGCCTACGGGCGGGGCCTCAAGCGGGCCATGGCCAAAGGCGAGATCGGCCGCTTCAACCCCGAGGTACTGGCCTACGCGCTGATGGGCATCGCCGACTTCATCGGCATGCGCTTCGTGGTGTGGGACAACCCTGAAGCTCTCGCGCGAATCACCGACGAAGTCATTCAATTCGTCAAACATGGCCTGTTGTCAGCCGAGCGACTCGCGAAGCCGGCCCCCAAGAAGGCTCGGGCCAAGCCCACGGAGAAGCGATGAGAGGCGTGCGCATTGCCAGCACCGGCCGAGCGGTCGCGCCCGTGCTCGTGACCAACCGCGAGATGGACGAGCGCTTCGGCCCTGGTGTGGGTGACTGGCTCACGAAGAACGTCGGCATCGAGCAGCGCTACCATCTGGCGAAAGGCCAAGTGACGAGTGACCTCGCGGCCGGAGCGGCACGCCAGGCCCTGTCTCGCGCCGGCCTCACCGCCGACCAGATCGACCTGCTCATCGTCGCCACCGACACTCCAGACCAGCCGAGCCCAGCGACGGCGGCGGTGGTGCAGTACAAGCTGGGCGCCCGCCGTGCTGGAGTCTTCGATCTCAACACCGCCTGCGCCGGCTTCGTCACCGCGCTCGACGTGGGCTGCCGGTACCTGGGCAGCGACCCGACGATGCGCCACGTGCTGGTCATCGGCGCCTACGGCATGAGCCGGTACCTCGACTGGAGCGACAAGTACACCGCCACCCTCTTCGCTGACGGCGCCGGAGCCGTCGTGCTCTCGCCCTCGGAGCGACCGGGCTTCCTGGGCAGCACCCTGTGGGCCGACGGCAGCATGTGGGACGCGCTGGGCATCTACGCTGGCGGCACCGCCCAGCCGGCCGGAGACGGCCTACACCCCCACGTCGAGTTCGTGCGCAAATTTCCAAAGACATACAACACCGAGCACTGGCCGAGGATGCTCCGCGAGACGTCACGCAAGTGCGGTGTACCCCTCGAGCAGGTGGCGCTGTTCGTCTTCACTCAATTGAACCTCCGCACCATCGAGGAGGTCATGCACGCCATCGGTCAGCCGATGTCCAAGACACACTGGGTGATGGACCGATGGGGGTACACGGGCAGCGGCTGCATTCCCATGACGCTCGATGACGCGATCGACGCGGGCAAAGTGAAGGCCGGCGACGTGGTGGCCTTCTGCGCTTCGGGCGGCGGCGTTGCGATGGCATCGGCCTTCTTCGCGATGGAAGGGCTCGCCCGATGAGCGTCAGCCTTCCCGACTCGGCGGTGGTGAGCTCGCAGCCGTGGTGGAGAGAGCCGACGCGCGCCCAGTGGACAGCCTTCGCCGCGGCCTGGTTCGGGTGGGTGCTCGATGCCTTCGACTTCACCGTCTACCTCTTGGTGATGCCCGACATCATGAAGGAGTTCGGCGTCTCGTCGACGGCCACCTCCTCCTCCATCGCCCTGACGCTGCTGTTGCGCCTGGCGGGCGGCATCACCGCCGGGTGGGCGGCCGATCGCTGGGGCCGAAAGCTGCCACTCCTCATCTCCATCGTCTGGTTCGCCGCCTGTGACGGCGCCATCTCGCTGGCGCCCTCGTTCACCGTCGTCCTGGTGCTCCGCACGCTGTTCGGCTTCGGCATGGGCGCCGAGTGGACTGCCGGCGCGACGTTGGCCATGGAGAACTGGCCGTCGCGGAGCCGAGGCATCGCCTCGGGCATTCTCCAGGGGAGCTGGGCCATCGGCTACTTGTTGGCGGCCCAAGCCGCGGCGCTGGTGGTGCCCCGCTTCGGCTGGCGCGGGCTGTTCGTCACCGCGGCAGTGCCAGCGCTCCTCATCTTCCCCATCATGCTGATGGTGAAGGAGTCGCCTGCGGTGCACGGGCCCTCGGGCGAGGGCTCGAGCTTCGTCGAGGTGTGGCGTACGCCTGGGGTGCTCCGCCGTATCGTCTGGGGATCGGCGGCGATGGCGTGCGGGCTGGCTGCCTACTACGGCCTCACCGGCCTCTACTCGACGCTGCTCAAGGGCACGTTCCATATGGACATCCGCGAGGTGTCTACCCACGTCACGCTGTTCAACGTGGGCATGATGCTGGGCGCCATCGCCTGCGGAGTCATCGCGATGCGGCGGAGCGTGGCGCTGGCGATCCTCATTCCAACACTGGCAATGGCGGTGACGAGCCCGCTGTACGTGGGAGCGGTGCCCTCGCTCCTCCTGCTGGGCGCGTTCTTGGGCGGTGTCTTCGGTGCCGGCTACTCGGGCACCACGCCGCTGCTGCTCACCTCGCTGTTTCCGCCGCACTTGAGGGCGAAGAGCGTCGGCCTCGTGTACCACCTCGGCGCGGTGCCGGCGGCCTTCGTGCCCATGGTGATCGCGGCGCTCTCGGACAAGGCCGGAGTCCCGCTCGGCTGGGCCATCGCCTCGGTGGTATCGGCGAGCGTCCTGGGCATGGTGGCCCTGGTGCTCCTCGGGCCCGCTGAGGTGCGGGCGCGGTCGAGCGCGGAGGCGAGCGCCCATTGAGCTCCATCACTCGAAGTACGTCGCATCACCCCAACGGAGGCGAATCAATGAAAGACCTGAATCTCGTCGTAGCCCTCACGATGATTGCGTTGGTAGCCGGGTGTGGAACCACGAACGCCTCGGACGCGGGAGTCTCTGACTTCAGCAGCGACACCAAGATTCTCGCCTTCCTCGAGAGCAAGACGATGATCATGCAGGGCAACGACATTCCAAACAGCCCGAACGGCTACAACGAGAACGTTTTTTACGGCTCGTTGACGCAGTGCTACAACAAGGTCACGATCAAGACGCTCAGTGGGAACTTCGGCGTCACCTCGGAGCTCGGCACGCTGCAGCGCCCTGATGGCGGCACCGTCGGCACCTGTGATCGAACGACCGTCTCCAACGAAGCCACCTTCACCTCGACCACGCTGGCCATCACCAACGTGGCAAACAACGGCGCCTGCTTCGACATCTTGGCGAACTACGGATCTTTCGCCCAGGAGGGTCGTGGGAAGATCTCCAGCGATGGCACGACCGTCACCCTCGAGCTCTACTTCCAGAACCAATCGGCCAACTCGAACTGCGCCGCCGGTCCGGTCGGTTCAGCGGGCGTCACGGTGCTCACCAAGCCATTCAGTGGCAACGCCCAGCAGGTTTATCGAGTTCAGTAGCTCGTGGTGAACCGAGGCTGACCACGGGTGGGCTCAGCCTCCTCTGTCCCCTTTCTGGAGGATCAAGCGATGCCTGTGCGAGCGGCAGTTCGGCTGGCGTTGTTGGGCGCGGTGGCATTGGCGTCGGCCAGCCACGCGGAGGGGCCGATGGCCCCGATCGACCCGCTGAACGATTACCGAGACGAGAAGGATCGCTCGCACGACGGCCCGCTGTCCGACTTCCGGTTCATCAGCTACTTCTTCATGCGCGCGAGCCTGACCAACATGGTGGGCGACCCCTCGGGACTCAAGGGAGTCTCGCTCGGGCCCATTGGCTCACCAATTGGGTCCGCTACCCAAGTCGGAGCCAACAGCGTCTTCTACGTCGATCAGCGGTGGATTCCCGTCATCGAATACACCCCGTTCTTCTTCGATGGGCTGGCCACCGTGCGGGCCCAGTTCGAGATCGACTTCATGTGGGGGCTCTCGGCGAACGCCGTCCAGCCCAACCAAGGCGGTGGATTCAACGCCGATCAGGTCAACATTCAATCGAAGAACATCAACGTCGCCATCTACCCGTTCAAGAAACAGAAACCGTTGGCCATCGTGCTGGGTACCCAATCGGTGTACGACGCGATCCAAGATCCGGCGACCACTTCGCTCTTCGAGGTGGTGCGGTCCGGCTACAAGCTGATGTACCTGGCCTCCGACGCCACTGGCGCGTCGGTCTACGGGAACCTCGGCCCACATCGCTTCAAGGCCAGCCTGCTGCCCCTCGCGGCGAGCCAGCCGTACCGAGCCACCGCAAACAACCCAGCGTTGTACTTCGTTCTGCTGGGCACGGCGGACTACGCCTACTCGCCCTTTCCGGGGACCCACCTCGGGCTCTCGGTGTGGACCTTGCGTGATGAGACCCGCGGGCGGGCGTTCGCCTATGAGGGCTTGGTCAACGATGGCCCCAGCAGCCCAGGCCTCGCGGGCTTCACCGGCGCGCCTCGGTTCGCCATCGACGGCGCGGTTGGTGGCGTGTCGTACTTCGGCTTCAACTTCCAGCACAACCTGTCGTTCAACCACGGGCCCCTGGCGGCCTCCGGCTTCGTCATGGTGAATGTCGGACACTACGACAGCACGGTGGACACGAGCCCGAACCCGAGGACCCTCGACATTCTCGGCGTGGGGGCCAACCTCGAAATTCTCTACCGCTACGACGGCGCGCCCAACGACGTCGTGTCGCTCGAGGGGCTCTACACTTCGGGCGACGCGAACCCCGGCGACGGCAAGTACTCCGGTGTCTTCACCATGAATACCTATGGCTTGCCGGGTGCCGTCTGGTTCGACCACAAGGCCCTTCTGTTGTTCCCATTCACGAGCACGGTCAATAACTACACTGGCGCGGTCAACGACATCTCGAATCAAGGCTACGGCGTCACGGCGGGGATCCTCGCCGCCACGCACGACCTCGTCCCCAATGTCCTGTCTGTCAAGTTGGGGGCCGCCGCCGGCTGGGCCAACGCGACGCCTGCCGACGCCTTCGCCACTCCGGGACAGGGGCGCTTCATGGGCTTCGAGGTGAACGCCGAGGTGAAGTGGACCATCCGCTACCTGATGACGGTCGGGCTCCACGGCGGGTACCTCATCAAAGGCACCTTCTACGACGGCAACCCCCGCGTCACCGCCAACCCCTACGCGCTGTTCACCACCTTCACCTGGTACGGGTTCTGATCATGCGTGCTCCATTGCTCATCGGAGTCGTGGTGGCGCTCCTCGGAGTGGGCTGCGTCAAACGATACGCCACCGAGCCGGCCCTCGAGTTCGCCGAGCTCGACTACTCCGGACCGCAAGGGCAACCATGGCCCTCGAAGTCGGTCGTGCTCGAAGGGGCCAAGGCCCGCTACGGCCTGAGCCACGCGCCGACGCTGCGGTACGTTGAGCTCAACCCCAGCGGCGCTCCCACGGTGGTGTTCCTCCACGGCCTGGGGAGCTACCTCAAGTTCTGGAGGGCCCAGCTCGACGTGGTAGCGGCCCAGGGCTACCGCGTCATCGCCATCGATCAGCTCGGCTTCGGCAAGTCGGACAAGCCGGCGCTGTTCCCATACACCACCGAGTCGTTCGGCGAGAACGTCGTCGAGCTGCTCGATCTCCTCGGCCTCGGGGACGTCATCTTGGTCGGGCACTCGATGGGCGGGCAGACGGCGCTGTCGACGGCCATTCGCTTCCCTACGCGAGTGCGGGCGTTGGTGCTGGCGAGCCCGGCCGGCTTCGAGGTCTTCTCGGCTCGCGAGCAGCAGTGGTTCAGAAACGTCTACGCGCGCTCGCTGGTGAAGGACGCCGACGAGGAGGCCATCTGGGGCAACGTGCGCGACGCCAACTTCCAGCGGTGGACGCCCGATGACGAGTGGCTCATCGAGGAGCGGGTACGCCTGGCAAGGAACTCCGACTTCGACGCGTATGCCTACGCCCAGGTGCGCACCGTCGAGGGGCTGGCCAAGAACAACTTCGTCCGGGAGTCGCTCGCCAAGGTGACCGCGCCGACGCTCATCGTGTTCGGCAACCGCGACCGACTCATTCCCAACGCGTTCCTCCACGGCGGCTTCACCGGCACGACCATGGAGGTCGGCCATGAGGGCATCGCACACAGCCGCCTCCTCGAGTTCAAGGGCTGCGGTCACACGGTGCAGCTCGACTGCGCCGAGGAGTTCAATCGAGCCCTGCTCGGCTTTTTGACCGAGCTCGAAGCCAGGCCGAAGGATTGAGCTGTTCCCCCGGCGTGGGCGTCCGAGCACGGTGTCGTCCCTGCAGAGGTAACGTGGTAGGGGGCCTTCGCGCGCCCGTCGGCGCCGAGCCCAGCCAGATGGAACGACCGCCTCGACGCCTTGTGGTTCCTCGCCCCGCCCCCGCGCGGCTCGACACGTTCCTCGCGTCGCGACTCCCAGGCTACGGCGTGGAGCAACTCCGTCAGCTCATCGAGCGAGGGCTGGTGCGGGTCAACGGCACCCGGGCCAAGGTCCGGCGGCGGCTGCATGGCGGAGAGACGGTTGAGCTCGAGCTGCCGGCACCGAAGCGGCTCCCACCGGTAGAAGGGCCGCGACTCCACGCGCTGGTGTCGCGGGAGGACTTCCTCGTCATCGACAAGCCCGCGGGCATCGTGGTCGAGCCGGAGCCTGGGCAGGTGTCGATCCTCCAATTGGCCGCGACGCAGTTCGAGGGCTTCGACGTGGGCGGCGTCGCGGCGCCAGGCATCGTGCACCGGCTCGACAAGGGCACCACCGGGTGCCTGCTCCTCGCCAAGAGCGACGAGGCTCAGGCGCGCCTCACCCAGGCCTTCGAGCAGCGCGACGTCCACAAGATCTACCTCGCAGTCGTTCGTGGCAGCCCGCCAGACGAGGGGCGGCTCGACACCCCGTACGGCAGAGACCCTCGTGCCCCAGGGCGGTTCACCACCCGGGCCGCTTCTCCTCGGCGAGCTCGGCTGTCCTACCGGGTCGAGGAGCGGTACCGAGCGGCGACGCTCCTCGAGGTGACGCTCGAGACCGGGCGGACCCATCAGATTCGGGTGCAGCTCTCGGAGGCCGGCTTCCCGCTCCTGGGCGATGAGATGTACGGAGTACGCGACCCGCTCCTCGCTCGCCCTGCCCTGCACGCGGCCCGACTCTCGGTCGCCGGCGTGGACCCTCCGGTGGAGTGCCGGGCGCCGCTCCCCGACGACCTCGAGCGGGCGCTCGCGGCGTGGCGCGCACAGTGATCGCTCTTCTTCGGACCCTGCCACGAGTGGGTGGGGAGTGTGGGCACCTGTCTCTCAGATCCCGGCCCCCTCTGGTCCCTACATTCCCTGCTGTTCTCTCAACTGCGCTCCAAGGTGGGTCCGTGGTGGGCCGCGCCCAGCGAGTGGAAGACAGAAGACACGGGCCAGATGGCCTGACGCTGCAATGGCTCATTGGTTGTCGCGATCAGGGCGGCATTTCCGACCATCAGGGTGAAGAGCGAAGAGGGGACCAGCAACTGGGGCGCAGCAGAAGGGCCCGAGGCATGGGCCGCGGAAAGGGGTCCGGGGCTCCGGGCGAGCATCACCAGCCCCTCGGCCGGTCGGGGGAGTGATGCATGGGCTCTCTCGCGTCCTCTCAGGCCGGGGAGCTCGCCCGACCGCCTCGGTGAGTGGGTCCGGCCGGCTCGGTCTCGAATGTCGAGGGTGGCGACCACGCCTCCCTGGTGTGCCTCTGCAGAGCTGTCATCACGGTGTACCGATTTGTACACCGTGATGACACGCTGGGAGACCACCCCAACCTCCGCCCCAAGGTTGTGGACCCGGCCCGAGAGGCGAGCGGTGCCACCGTCTTCTGGTGCGACAACCTGGTTGTCGCGAATTGGCGTCTGATCGCGACAACCTTGTTGTCGGCTCGCTTCACCACCTCTGGGCCTCGCGTGGTGGAGGCATACCGTCCTGGTACGATCACTCGCCCGGGGGTTAGGGAAGCTGCTCTTCCATTTGGCCCTCACCCCCGCCGGTCACGGACCTGGCGTCGTCCACAGCACTTCACGTGCGCTCACCGGGGTCTGGGGTCGAGGAGCTGGTCAGACCGCCTCGGTGGGCGGGCACAGGCCCCACTCTCGCACCTCAAGGCATGCTCGCACCTGGTACACTCCCGCGCCTCCCGATCCATGGAGCGTATTCACACCGATCGACTGGAGCTGGTGAGCCTCGACGAAGGCTTCCTCACCGCGACCATCGAGGGTGACGTGAAGCGTGCCCAGGCCCGCCTCGGCGCGCGAGTTCCGTCTCCCTGGTTCCGCGAGGTGCTGCTCGCCTCGGCGCGACTGCAGAACCTCCGAGACGACCCGACGATCAAGGAGTGGCTCCTGCGGGCCGTGGTGCGCCCCGACCGCGAAGAGATGGTTGGCCACGTCGGGTTTGACTCACGCCCCGGCCCAGCGGACCTCGAGGCGCACCTGCCCGGAGGTGTCGAGCTGGGGTACGAGATCTTCGAGGCGCACCAGCGGAGAGGCTACGGCCAAGAAGCGGTCGCAGGGCTCATGGGCTGGGCTCACCGCGCGCACGGGCAGTCGAGTTTCATGGTGGCCATCGCGCCCGGGAACCAGCCGTCGCTGGCGCTCGCCAGGAAGCTGGGCTTCTCCCCCATTGGCCATCGGGCCGGGGTGGTGCACCCCCGGGAACAGCTCCTGAGTCTGCGGCTCTAGCGACCCGACCACCACCCCGCGGGCTTCGTGCTAAGGCGCCCGTTCCATGACGGCTCCGTCGCTGCTCGATGCGTATGACACGGTCTCCCAATCCGAGGTGATGCTGCAGCGCCTCCAGGGCGCCATCGCCGAGCTCGAGCCTCGGTCCGACCTCAAGGAAGAGAAGAGCTGGCTCACCACGGCCATCGAGCGAATGACGGCGGCTCGCGTCGGGGTCGAGCCGGTGGTGTCGCGGGCGATGCGGCTGCCCGATCTCGCCCCGCTGAGAGCTGAGCACGGTCGGGCCATGCAGCAGGCCGCGGTCGACTCGCTGGAGCGCCTCCAGGCCGGCATCGCCTTCCACGCCGGTCCCCGCGCGCCCCTGCTCGAGGCCCTCTTCGGGAAGCTCAAGGTCCCGGTGCTCCGGCGCGTCGACCGGGAAGACTTCGAGAAGTTCTGCACCGATTTCGAGAAGCGCCTCTCGAGCACCTACGCCAAGCGCATGCTGGCCGACGAGGGGTTGGCGCCCGTGCAGGCCGCCGCGGATCATTTGCGCGCTGCCTTCAAGGCGTGGCGAGAGGCCTTCTCAGGAGAGCCACTGCCTGAGCGAGAAGCGGGCCAGCTCAGGGTCGAGCTGGGTGCGTTCGCCGACGCCCTCGAGCTTCCCATGCGCCAAGCGCGCTTGCTGGCCGAGGCAGCCCTCGCCCCAGTCGAGGAGGCGTTCCAGCAGTCGGGCCTGGCCCAGAAGCCGCGAAAGAGGAAGCTGGCCAGCCCGGAGGGCGGCGCCGAGTTGGCCGAGTGACGACGCTCCCCATCGACGCGCTGTTGCCGGAGGTCATCTCGGCGCTCCAGGCTCGTGAAGCGCTGGTGCTCGAAGCTCCACCGGGCGCGGGGAAGACGACCCGTGTTCCACCGGCGCTCCTCGAGGCGAGGCTCTCCGGGGGCAAGGAGATTGTCGTGCTCCAGCCGCGCCGCCTGGCGACCCGGTTGGCGGCCGCCCGAGTGGCCTCCGAGCGTGGGGAGCGCCTGGGCGACACCATCGGCTACCAGGTGCGCTTCGAGGACGTGTCCTCGCCCAAGACGCGGATCCGCTTCGTCACCGAGGGGCTGCTGACCCGGCGGCTGGTGGCCGACCCGCTGCTGCGCGACGTGGGGCTGGTGGTGCTCGACGAGTTCCACGAGCGACACCTCGCCGGTGATCTGGCCCTGGCGATGCTGCGCCGACTGCAGAAAGGCCCGAGGCCTGACCTCAAGCTCGTGGTGATGTCGGCCACCCTCGACGCCGCGCCCATCGCCGCCTGGCTGGGCGACGCGCCGTCATTGAGGAGTGAGGGTCGACGCTTCGACGTCGCCATCGAGCACTTGGAGAAGGAAGACGAGCGCCCCCTCGCCGAGCAGGTGCTGGCCGCCCTCAAGCGCCTCATTCAGGCCGGGCTCGACGGACATGTCCTCGCCTTCCTCCCCGGGGCCTCGGAGATTCGCCGCGCCAGCGAAGCACTGGCCGAGTTCGCTCAGCGCCAAGAGCTCGAGGTGCACGTGCTGCACGGCGATCTCCCATCGAGTGAGCAGGACCGCGCCCTGCGCCCGTCCTCCAAACGCAAGGTCATCCTCTCCACCAACGTCGCCGAGACCTCGGTCACCATCGACGGCATCGCCGCGGTGATCGACTCGGGGCTGGCGCGGGTGGCGGCGCACTCGCCGTGGAGTGGTCTGCCAACACTCAAGGTGGCGAAAATCTCCAAGGCCTCGGCGACCCAGCGGGCCGGGCGCGCCGGTCGCACCCGCGCGGGCACCTGCGTGCGCCTCTACACCCGGGGCGACTTCGAGGGGCGGCCAGGAGCCGAGCTCCCCGAGATCCGCCGCATGGACTTCACCGAGTCGGCCCTCGCGCTCAGGGCCCTCGGCGTCACCGAGCCCGCCTCCTTCCCCTTCTTCGAGGCGCCCCAGAGCTCCAGCCTCGAGGCCGCCGAGACGCTGCTGCGGAAGCTGGGCGCCATCACCACCAAGGGCGAGCTCACCCCAGTGGGGCAGCGACTGTTGAAGCACCCACTGCACCCCCGGCAGGCCCGACTGGTGGTCGAGGCCGAGAACCTCGGCGTGGCTCGAGAGGGCGCGGCGCTGGCGGCCCTGCTGGGTGAGCGAGACATTCGCCTCGAGACCCGAGCCCGCTTCGGCCCTGGAGGCCCCTCAGGCGGCACCAGCGGCCCGTCGGATCTCCTCGAGCTCCTCGAGCGCTTCGAGCGCGGTCAGAAGGGCGGCGCCCGATCGGCCGGGCTCGACCCACAGGCGATGAGCACCGTGGAGCGAGCCCTCAAGCAGCTCACCCGACACCTCGACAGCACCAGGGCCCCTTCGCCACGGAGCCTCGCCGAGCACGAGAGCGCGCTGCTCCGCGCGGTGCTGGCCGGCTACCCCGATCGAGTCGCCCGCCGGCGTCGCCCCAAGGCCCCCGAGCTGGTGCTGTCACAGGGCGGCTCGGCCACCCTCGACCCGACGAGCGTGGTGCACGACGCCGAGCTCCTGGTGGCCGTCGACGTCGAGGAGCGCCGGGGAGGCGTCTTCGTGCGCCTGGCCAGCCGCATCGACGCCGAGTGGCTGCTCGAGGTCGCCCCCGAAGAGCTGGGCGAGGTCGACGCCCTGGAGTGGAACGACGGCGCCCATCGCGTCGAGCGCATCACTCGCCTGACCTATGGGGCCCTGACCCTCGAGGAGACCCGCCAGCCCGCCTCTCCCTCGGAGGCCGCGACCGCGCTCCTCGCCGAGCACGCCCTCGACGCCGGCCTCGCGCGCTTCGTCGACGCTGAGAAGCTCGCCGCCTGGAGGTGCCGGGTCGAGACGGTGCGCAAGGGCTTCCCCGCCGCGGGCTTCCCCCTGCCAGACGACGCGTTCGTACAGGCCGCGCTGGCCCAATCGTGCGAGGGGCTGCGTTCGTTCGCCGAGCTCGACGAGGTGAACCTCCTCGAGGTGCTCCAGGCGAAGTTGACCCCGCCCCAGGCAGCTCAGCTGCAGCGGGAGACCCCCGAGCGCCTCACCCTGCCCGGTGGCAGAACGGTGAAGGTCAACTACGAGCCGGCCAAGCCTCCGTGGATCGAATCGCGCCTCCAGGACTTCTTCGGCCTGGTGAAGGGCCCCGCGGTGGGGAGCTGCCCACTGGTGCTGCACCTCCTGGCCCCCAACATGCGCGCCGTGCAGGTGACGACGGACCTCGCCGGCTTCTGGGAGAGGCACTACCCAGCCATTCGACGGGAGCTGATGCGCCAGTACCCCAGACACTCGTGGCCCGAGGACCCTCGCACGGCCACGCCGCCCGCGCCCAAGCGGCGGTAGAGCGCCGTCACAGCTGAGACACCGGCAGCCGCCCGAGGGTGAAGCGCAGCGCCTCCTCGAGGTTCGGGTGGAGGAACCGGAAGCCGATGCGCTCGAGCACGGTGGGCATGACGCGCTGGCTGGCCAGCATCGCTCCGTCGGCGAGCTCACCAAAGGCAGCCCGCATCGCGAACGCCGGGAGCGGCATCACCGCCGGCCTCGCCAACACCTGCCCCAAGAGCCGCCCGTACTCGGCGTTGGTGACCGGGCCTGGGGCCACCACGTTCAATGGCCCTCTCAGGTTGTCATCCCACAGGGCCCGGTGGAGCACGCCCAACACGTCTTCGAGGGAGATCCAGCTCTGCCACTGACGCCCGCTGCCGATGGGCCCGCCGGCGCCGGCCTTGAACGGAGCCAGGAGGCGCCCGAGCACGCCCCCTCGCGCGGTCTGCACCAGCCCGGTGCGGAGCAACACCACGCGGACCCCCAGGTCTTCAGCGGCTCGCCCGGCGGCTTCCCAGTCGGCGCATAATCCCGCGAGGAAGGCGGCGCCCCGGGGGCCGCGAGGGCCCAGCGCCGACGACTCGGTCAGGGTCTCGTCGCCGCGCTCGCCGTAGACGCCGACGGCCGAGCCCTGGAGCAGTACGCGTGGTGGAGACTTCAGCGTTCGCATCGACTCCACCAGCGCCCGAGTGAACTGCACGCGGCTCTCGGCCAAGAGCTGCTTGCGCTCGTCACTCCAGCGTTCGTCCGCGATCCCCGCGCCAGCGAGGTTCACCACCACGTCGGCACCCTCGAGCCCGTAGGGGTCGGGCCTCGAGCCAGCACGCCGGAGAATCTTGACGGTGTGGCCTCCGGTGGTGAGAAATGGCCGCAGGGCCGAGCCGACGAGGCCGCTGGCGCCGGCGATCGCCACGGTGAGGCGAGGCCGAGAGGCGTAGGCCGCGTGCCGCTCGAGGTCGGCCTTGAGCAACTGGTGCCGGTAGAGGAACGTGCGCTCGAGCGCGGCCCGGGTGAACCGCGTGCCCAGCGCCGAGCCGATGGCCCCCATGGGGAGCGCGTACTCGATCTCGTCGTGCATCACGCTGCCAGGGCCGTCAGCGTCGAAGCGATGCGTGTGCCGCCAGGTGGAGAAGGGCCCCGATTCCTGCTCGTCACGAAACAGCCGCCCCCGCTCATAGTCCGTGTGCACCGCCACCCAGCGGTGCCACACCACGCCCACTCGCATCCTCAGCACCGTGCGGGCGCCGACCTCGAGCCCACCTTCTCGCGACTCGACCTCGACGGGATCGAACGCGGGGTTCAGCCGCTCGAAGGCCCCCTCTCGGGAGTGCCAGGCGAAGAGCTCGTCGACGGACACCGGCATCGGCGTGCGCTTGACATACGTATCGACCATGGACTCCCCGGGGTGGAGCGGCTGGAGCTCCACGCTCCAGACGCCCGAGAGGCCCGAGCGCTGGGGCACGTTAGCGGGCCCTGCCGAGGGGTGTCGAGGTGGGCCGCCCGGTCACTTCACCGGAGGGACTGCCCTGACGTACAGCTCTCGGAGCTGTCGGTCGTCGACCTCTCCCGGTGCGCCCGTCATCGGGTCGGTCCCCTTCTGGGTCTTGGGGAAGGGAATGACGTCGCGGAGCGACTCGGTCTCGGTGATGAGGAAGGCCAGCCGATCCATGCCCAACGCCACGCCGCCGTGGGGAGGCGCGCCGAATTTGAGGGCGTCGAGCAAGAAGCCGAACTTCTGTCGGGCCTCCTCGTCGGAGATTCCAAGCGCGCGAAACACCAACGCCTGAACGGTCGGATCGTGGAGTCGAATCGATCCACCGCCGATCTCGAAGCCGTTGAGGACCACGTCGTAGCGGTGGCAGTACACCTTCGCGGGATCGAAGGTGGCAGGCTCGAGGTACGGGAGGCACTCGTCGCGCGGGCGCGTGAAGGCGTGGTGGGCCGGGGCCCAGGTCTTCTTCTCGTCGTCGTATTCGAAGAGCGGGGGGTTGACGACCCAGAGGAACTGCCACTGGCCACCCGAGCCGTACTCAGGAATGAGCTTGAGTCGCTTGGCCAGGTGCACCCGCAGGTTGGCCATGATGGTGTTGACCTTCGACTCAGGACCGAACTGGAAGAGGATCAGATCGCCCGCCTGCGCGCCGGTGGCCTGGTTGATGGCGAGGCGCAGCTCGGCGCTGATGGTCTTGGCCATGGGCGACTGCGTCCACTCGCCGCTCTCGCCCACCTTGGCGCGGGCCAGGCCCTTGGCGCCCATGCCCTTGGCCTCGGTCTCCAGCTCGTCGGTGTCCTTGCGCGAGAG
>PMBV01000097.1 GCA_003153055.1 Myxococcales bacterium | reverse complement strand
GTTTATCCCGGCGCACCCACTCCCCCTGACCCCTCGCCCCGGCGAGGGGGGTCCCGCTCTCAGGGCCGCGGGGCCCCGGACGACCGCCCTGCCTCCGTCGCCTCCTGGGTGGCTAAACGCTGGAGGGGCGTGGCGGCTCGTCGGGGCCTCCACCACCGCCCCAATTCACTCTGACTCGCGAGCTTCAGGGTTCAGGCAATGCCCTCGGCCTTCTACCCTCTGCCGGTCAAGGACACTGGTGGACTCCGAGCGGCGAGCTGCCTGGGCCGCGCTGAACGGGAGTGCAACCACGACGTTGACCGGCAGAGGGTCCAAGACGGAGGGCATTGCCTGAACCCAGAAGCTCGAGGCTCAGAGTGAACGAGTGCGGTGGTGGGGGCCGGGGCGAGCCGTCACGCCCAGCCGGCGTTTACCCACCCAGGACGAAGCAGCTCGGCAGTGCGGTGGTCCCAGGGCCCCGCGGCCCTGAGAGCGGGCCCCCCTCGCCCGGCGGGGGAGGGGCAGGGGGGAGTGGGCGAACGAAACGCCCAGACTGGAGTCGGTCAACTGCGGATGAGCGGTGCCTCAGCGCCCCGAGCCCTCAGCCTAACAACCACGCAATGTTGGCTGACTGAGCCTCGGCAAACACGGTACAGGAGGAGTCGTGCCACGCGTGCATCAGTGGATTCCCTGCTTCACCCCGGGCGATGCCATGGGGCAGGCGGCCGTGGCCTGGCGACGGGCTCTCCGACACCTGGGCCTCGGCGGCGGGCTCTACGCCGATGAGGTCGCCGGCGGCTATGAGGCGCTGGTGTCTCCGATGTCGGCCTTTCGGCCCGAACCGGATGACCTGGTGCTCTACCACCACGGCATCGCCTCGCCGCTCGCCGGACGCCTGCTCCACGTGCCCTGCCGCCGGGGCCTCGTGTACCACAACATCACGCCGGCCCAGGCGTACCGGGGCACCCAGCTCGAGGAGGCGCTCGTCTCCGGACGCGCCCAACTCGCCGCACTGGCCGACGGCGTCGACATCTCCATCGGCGTCTCGCGGTACAACGCCGCCGAGCTGGTCGAGGCTGGCCATCGAAACGTGCACGTGGTGCCGCTGTACGTTGAGCCCCGGCGCTTCCTCCCCCAGGCGGCCGACGCGGGGCTGGCCGAGCAGCTCGCCAGCAAGGGGAGCCCCCGCATCGTCTCGGTGAGCCGGGTGGTGCCCCACAAGCGCGTGGAGGATCTCCTCTCGCTGCATGCCGCTGTCCGACAGCACGCGCCCCAGGCCCAGCTCTTCGTCGTGGGCGGATACGCGGCGGGCCACGCCGCCTTCCGAGCGCTCAAGGCCCAGGCAGAAGAAGTGGGCAACGTCACCTTCCTGGGGCGGGTGAACCACGGCCAGCTGGTGGCGGCCTACCGCGCGGGCGACGTCTACGTCTCGATGTCGGAGCACGAGGGCTTCGGAGTCCCGCTGGTCGAGGCCATGGCCGCGGAGCTGCCGGTGCTGGCCTTCGGTGCCGCTGCGGTGCCCGAGACGATGGGCGGAGCCGGGCTCGTGTTCGACGAGAAGCACTTCGCGGCGCTGGCTGAGCTGGTGCTGTTGCTCGTCCGAGACCAGGCGCTCCGTACGCGCCTCATCGAGGGCCAGAAGGAACGGCTGCGCGCCTTCTCACTCGACGAGACCATCCGCGCGCTCGGCATCGCGCTCGGAGAACCGGCTGTGGGCGAGGAGGCTACGCAGACCGCCTCCTCCGCGACTCCAGACGCGACACACCCGGGGAGCACTGGAGACACGAGCCGGCGGAGATCCACCGCGCCGCCCAAGGTGACGGTGGTCGTGCAGCGCTACGGCAGCCACATCATCGGCGGAGCCGAGGCGCACGCCCGCATGGTGGCCGAGCGGCTGGCCGAGCGGGCTCAAGTCGAGGTGCTCACGACCTGCGCACGAGACCACCTCACCTGGGAAAACGTCGACCCGCCCGGCGTGGAGCACGAGAACGGCGTGGTGATTCATCGGCTCCCGGTGCGCCGCGCTCGACAGATGCGTGACTTCAACCGCCTGTCGGGCCGCGTCTTCGGCAAGCCGGCCGACCTCGTCACCGAAGAGCACTGGATAGACGCCCAAGGCCCCCAGGTCATCGGCCTCGATGAGGCCCTGGTCGCCCGCCGCGCCACCACCGACGCCTTCATCTTCTTCACCGCGCTCTACGGGCCCACGGTGCACGGGCTCCCCTTCGTGGCCCCGCGGGCGCTGGTGGTGCCCACCGCCCACGACGAGCCGCCGATGGCGTTCCAGGTGTACGACGACGTCTTCTGTCGGGCGGCCTGTCTGCTCTGCAACACCCCCGAGGAGGAGGCCTTCATCCGCCGCCGCTCCCCCGGTGTCGTCCGCTCACGCGTCGTCGGAGTGGGCGTGGAGGCCCCGCCTACCGAGCCCTCCCGCTTCCGCGAAGCCTTCGGGCTCGAAGGGCCGTACCTTCTCTACGTCGGCCGCCTCGAGGAAGGCAAAGGCGTGGCCGACCTGGTGCGGCTGCATCAGCGGGTGGTTCGGCACTTCCACGACGCCCCCAGCCTGGTGCTGGCCGGCGCGGGAGACCTCTCGATGAGCGGCCACAAGCTCATCAAGGTGGGCCGCCTCGACGAGCAAGCCAAGTGGGACGCGATGGCCGGCGCGATGGCCTTGGTCATCCCCAGCCGCTACGAGAGCCTCTCGTTGGTGACGCTGGAGGCCTTCGCGGTGGGCACGCCGGTGCTGGGCAACAGCGCCTCCGACGTGGTGCAAGGCCAGCTCTCACGGAGCCTCGCCGGCGCCACCTTCGGCCTCGACGACGCGGAGTCCTTCATCGCGGCCCTCACCGTCGTCGGCGAAGCCCGAGACACCCTCTCGGTCAGGGCCTCCGCCTTCGCCCAACGCCACGACTGGGCCACGGTGATGGACGCCTACCACGAAGAGATCGACCTCTTGGCCAGGAGCCGGCGATGAAGCTGATTGGACGCGATGTGTCGGTGGACGCGGTGCTGGCCTTCGTCGAGGCGCGCCTGGGGGCCCACGGAGAACGCCCGACGAGCCCTCCGCCCTCGCAGGGTGTCGAGCCCAGGGTCGACCCGCTCTCCTTCAACCTCGAGAAGCTGACCGAGCACGCCGACTCCACGCGGGGCCTCGAGGTCGAGTCTCACCGCGACGGGCTCCAGGGCCAGCTCGTCGTCCTCGCCAAGCGCTTGTTCCGCTCCGCCGGCCAGCTCTTCATCAACGAGGCCTTGGCCCGCCAGCGGCTCTTCAACGGCCACGTCAGAGACTCCTACGCCCAACTCTCCAGCGAGGTGCTGCGCCTGCGCGCCCGCGTCGCCGAGCTCGAAGCCCAGCGCGACACGAGGCCGAAAGACTCCTGAAGAGTTCCGCGCTTCTGCGGAGACATACGCGCGTCTCGCAGAAGTGACGCTGATGCCGCGTCGACTCCTGTCGCAGGGGGTTGCGAAGCGCCCCGCATGTCTGCATTGATTCTCGTCAACACTTCGCGACCCGTGGCACGGGGAGGTTGGCCGCGAAGCTCCCCTCAGAAGGCCGGGAGGCCGATATGAGAATACGACTGACGAGCGCGGTCTTGGTCGGTGTGGGAGTCGGGCTATTGGGGTGCTCGAGTGCTCCGACTGGCTCGGGCTCGGCGAGCGGCTCCTTGGCCATCAGCCACGACGACGGGCTGGTGTACGTGGCCGACGGCGACCTCGACTCGGTGTTCGTCTTCGACACCAGGGGCTTGCAGACGGTGGGCACCATCAAGGTGGGTCGGCAGCCCGAGAAGGTGCTGCTGGGCCCCGACGGCACGCTGTACGTGGCCAATCGCCTGGGCCGGACGGTGTCGGTGGTTCGCCCCGGCGAGCTGACGGAGGCCACCCGAGTCCCCGTGGGAGTGGAGCCGGTGGGCCTGGCGGTGAGTGCCGACGGGCGGACGCTGTACGTCGTCAACTCGACCTCGGTGACCCAATCTGACTTCGGGACGGTGATGGCCTTCGATACCGGCACCATGGAGCAGCGGTGGGAGCTGCCGGTGGGACCCGAGCCTCGAGCGATGGCCCTCTTGAGTGACAACCGAGCTGCGGTAACCCTCTACAAGTCGGGCGACCTCGTGTTGCTCGACGTGGCCAAGCCAGCCGTGGTGAAGACGGGAACGGACGTGTACGCCCAGCTCAATCGCGGCGTGCTCGCTGGTGGTGCTCCTCCCCGAGCCTCCACGGTGCAGCCGGTCGCCCTCGAAGCAGCGGCGACGTCCTTCGACGGCCGGCACCTCTACGTCCCGGCAGTCATCTCCTCGGACGCGCTGGTCGTCACCACGCCGTCGAGCGTCCCCGCGGGGACCCGGACTGGTGGGGGCGGCTACGCCTCAGGTGGGAGCTGCGGAGTGACGGGGGTCGCCACGGCCGGGCTGCTCACCTTCGACGTCTCCGGCAACGCGCTGGTCGATGACGTGGCCTCGTGCCTCACCGATGGCTCGGCGCATCCCTCTACGCTCGTCAACGCGGGGAGGATGGGCGCGTCGGTGCAGGGCCTCCGGGCGCTGGCGACGGACCCCACCGGGGCCTTCCTCTACCTCGCCGGCTTCGGGTCGAACAACGTGGCCATCATGCCCACGACGAGTCGCGCGACCGACGGGCAGCTGAGTCCTCCGGTCGGCCTCGCCGCGGGCACGGTGAGCCAGCTCGTGGCGGTGGGTGCTGGCCCCAGCGGCATCGCCGTCACCCGCGGTGGGACCGAAGCCTGGGTGTTCAATGCCCTCGACCACTCGCTGTCTCGACTGGCCGCGCAGAATGGTCGGGTCGCCAACGTGGGGACCTTCCCCCTGGCGAGCGACGTGCTGCCCGCCGACGTGGTGGCAGGCCGCAAGCTCTTCTTCGGAGCGGTGGATGGTCGAATGATTGACCCCTCGGCCGGCCTGGCCTGCGCCAGCTGCCACCTCGAGGGTCGAGAAGACGGGCATGTCTGGAATTTCCAGGAGGGGCCAAGACAGACACCCTCGCTGGCGGGCCGAATGGTTTTACAGACGGCGCCCTACCATTGGAACGGCGAGTTCGCGGACCTCGGCGCCTTCATGTCACTCACGGTGCAGCGGCGCATGGGAGGGACCGGCGTCACTCCGGTGATGGAGCAGCAGGTCGCCGCCTTCCTCGGCTGGCTGCCGGGCCCCGACAACCCACACCAGAGGAGCACCAGCGCCGAGCTCGTGGCCCGAGGACGCGCGGCGTTCGACAAGGCCCAGTGCGGTACCTGCCACGCGGGCATGCCCTTCACCAACGACTCCTTCGCCGACGTGGGCACGTTGGTTCATACCGGGCCCGTGGTGGATCGATCCGAGCTCTTGCCGCACGGCGGCCTCAATACGCCATCGCTCCTCGGGCTGGCCCGCACCGCGCCCTACCTCCACGATGGGAGCGCGGCGTCACTCAAGGCCCGAATCCTCCAGGGCAAGTCGACGGACCTCCATGGGAAGACCTCGCTGCTCTCGGACACCGAGGTGGATGACCTGGTCAGTTACTTGAAGACGCTCTAACGGCGGCGCGGCAAGAGGAGCAGCACGGTGCCCAAGGCGACGGCGCCAGCGCCGACCTCGGGTGGAATCTCGAGCTTCCGCTTGAAGTTCGCCTCGGCCTTCAGCGGGCCGAGCTGAACCACGGTGTCCTTCGTCGTGTAGGGAACGCCTCCGAAGTACAGCGAGGCGACTCCGGCGACGTTGAGGATGAGTCCGAGCAGCTTGGGCATGGGAGTCCGATGAAGGCGCGCGAGCTTCGCGCTCCCCGAGGAATTGTCTCAGCGGACGCCGAGCTTGTTGGCCAGCTTGTCGATGGTCGAGCTCGACTCGGTGAAGACCTGGTCGTTCTTCTGGAGCCGGTACAGCTTCTCGCGCTCCGGGTGACGGCCGAGCTCCTTCTGGTACGCGTGGTCGTTCTTGTACGCCACCTCGAGGTAGTCGCCGTAGAGCCGCTGAATCTCGGAGTTCCGAAGCAACGTCGGGTCTGCCTCGAGCTTCTTCTCCACCGCTTCGAGTCGCCGAGCGAACACGCCGTACGCTCCGGTGGGAGCCGTGTCCTCTCGAGGTGGGGGCGGCGTCTTGGCCGACGCACCCTCCGAGGGCTCCTCGGCGGGCGGGGGCTTGGCGGAAGCGGCGGCTTCCTCGGCCCGAGCCGCTTCGGCTGCTTCCTTGGCTCCAGCCTTGGCGCCCGCGGCCTTGGCTCGCGCGGCGGCGTCCTTAGTGGCCTTCTCTGCCTGGGTCAGAGCGTCCTTGGTCGCCGAATCGGCGTTGGCCATGGCCTCTTTCTGCAGCCGCTCGGCCTCTTTGATGGCCTCGTCGGCGTCGCCGCTCACGTGGCCGATGGAGGCGCTCCCGCCTGAGCCAAAGCCGCGAATGGTGGCGACGACGCCCGTCACCAGGCTGATGGCCGAGCCGATGACGGCGAGCGCGCCGAGCACCAGCAGCACGTACCGGAACCAGTTCACCACTTTGAAGCCGTTGATCCACCACTGGTAGACCAGGAACAGTGTCACCAGCGTCGTGAGGGTGGTGAGCAGCGGCCCAAGGAGGTTGATGAATGGAATCGGCAGAGCGCCCAGAATCAAGCCGAGGGCCGAGGGCACCGCGGTGACGATGGAGACCGTCATCATCTGGAGGAAGTAGTTGCTGCGGCTCCGCTCGTCGGACTCGCCCTTGAGAATCTTGACCAGCCAGCCGACCACCGGGTGGAAGATGAAGCCGGTGATGACCGCCCCGATGACGGCGCTGATCGCCGGAACGATGGGGATGAAGGCCATCAACGAGAAGCCGTGGCCGCCGATGAGCAGCGCGAGGCCGGCAGCGATGCTGCCCAACAGCGCCGTCGCCAACATCGCGGGCAGCGCATAGCCAATGAGGGCAGTGGGCCCCAGGGGCTCGGTCGGCAGCTCCTCGATGGCCTTGCGCACGGTGCCCATCGGGTTGACGAGCAACTTGGGCACGTTCACCAGGTAATAGGCGATGCCCTTGGGCACGCCGACGAACAGGGCCTTGATGCCCTGGGCGCCACCGCCGCCCGCGTCAGCGTCAGCCGCGGCCTCGTCACCTCCACCACCACCGCCGTCTTCATCGTCGACGGGCGCTGCCTGGCGAGCGGGAGCAGGCCGCTTCTGCGCCGGCTGAGCGGGCACTGTCTTGTTGGGCGGAGGATCCTTCCGTGGGGCGGACCTGGCGGGAGCAGCCGGCGCGGGCGCGGGCGCGGGCTTTCGGGGCGCGCTCCTCGGAGGCGGCTCAGCCTCGGCTTCCTCGACGGCGAGGACCTCGAACTCGCTCTGACCAATGAAGAACGTCTGGCCTTCTTGGAGCGCCTGAGGCCGGGGAATGCGTTGCCCCGGCGGCACCACCATCACCTCGAGGACCCACGTGCCCTGTCGGTTGGATACCCGCGCCTGACGACGCGAGATGGTGTTGTCATCAAGCTGAATGTCAGCATCGCCACCCGCTCGCCCGAAGACGAAACCCTCCGGCGGCACGATGATTTCTTCATTGCTGGCGATGTCACGCAGAGTCAATTGGGACATGGAGGCCTCTCGAAGGGCCATTACCTAGCCCAGAGTCGACCCAAAGGGTGAGCGTCTTGTGATGACCGCTTGGACTCCCGCAGAAAGTCAGTCTCCTTCGGGCTCGCGTATGCGGTTGAAGATGGGCCAGAGGGCGACGAGCAGCATCACCATTCCTACCAGCACACCGAAGATGGCGTTGGCCTTTGGCGGCGCGCGGTCCTGCTCCAGCACCACGGCGCGTTCAATCATCATCGACTTGAGCGCCGAGCGTGACGCGAGCGACGCCACCGGCTCCACGTAGCCGACGAGGTGCGAGGGCTTGAGTTTCTCTTCCAAGGTCGAGCGGTGGGCCTCGATGAACGCATCGACCTCGGGCTGGGGGACCCGGGCGAGGGCGTCGACGACATCGAGGAGCTCGCGATCGCTGGTGGAGACGACGACGCGTGGGGGCGTCTCGCGAACCTCGGAGGCCGAGACGGGCAGAAACAGCTCGAGGGTGCGCGGGCCTGCCACGCCACCGTCGACCGGCGGCAGCCACCCCTTGTAGGTTCGACTGGCGGCCGATGAGAGGTCGAGCCGGCAGCCTGTCAAAGACACCCACCTCGTCTCGAGCGGAGCGTCGAGCCACGCTTCACAGGAGAGCTCTCGCGGCCCCCAGTGGAGCGCCTCGCCGAGATCCTGCGCGCTGAACCTGATGAGCCCCAACCCCAACACCAGGAGGATGAGGGTGTTCGCCACGCGGCGGAGCTGGCCCTCGCCGACGAGCACGGAGCGCAGCCGGGCCCAGGTCACCGCTCACCTCGGAGCGCGTGCCCGCTCACGGGCCGATGTCGAGGTGAGCGTGAGTTGCGAAGTCACGGAGCGCCGCTTGAATGGCTTTGCCGTTCTTCGGCCCCATGCGCAACAGGTGCTTCTCGGCCTTGCTGGCCGACTGGAGCTGTGGATCCTTGAAGGCATACACGGCGCCCTCGGGCACCAGCTCGACGTCTCCCTCGGGGAAGCTCACCGTGAGCAGCCGGCGGAGCGCCACCGTGAGCGTGTCGTCGAAGTGCGTGCCGGGGCGACCGATTTCCCGGTACGCCACCTCGAGGTACGGCCGGAGCCGCGCCCACGCGTCACCCACCGCCGCGGCGTTGACCGACGTCACCACCAGGGTCACCTCGTCGTAGCGAGCATACGACTCGGGAGCGATGAAGAGGCGGCCCGGTGGCGCCGGCACCTTCCGCTTGCCGGCCCGCTTGGGCGCGCCAGGGAGCCGCTCCTCGCGAACGACGAAGGGCCCAGTGATGGACACGAAGGGAAGCGCCGGCCGGGGGCTGTCTCCCTCGGCGACGAGCTGGGCCGCCGCGGCGAGTTGGCGGAGCCCCAGGCTCTCGAGCCACTTGAGAAACTGCGCGTGCGAGGACCAGCCACTGCCGAGCTTCTTGAGCAGCAGGTCGCCGTCGTCCAACGAGAGCGAGGGCCCGGCATCGGCGTCGGCTCCCCCCGCGTCCACCACCGGCGACGCCTCCGGGCCACGTGGCTCCTCGAGGACACGGAAGGCGATGAAGGCGCCTGCCGCCAGCACGAGGGCGACGATGACGACGACTGGCCATCGCCGGTGCTTGGGGGCCTTCACCTCTTCTTGGTCTGAATCCATTGGGGTCTCCTGTCGAGTTCCGCCAACTTCCTCTTCAAGTGGCGTACCACATCGAGCCGCCTCCTCCACGGTTGACCGAAGGGGCTCGGCAGTTGCAACACGCGAGCAGGCGCCGCAATCTCATTCGTCATGCGTCCGCTCCCATTGCTCGTGCTCGCCACACTGGCGGCCTGCCCTCGGGTAGAGCAGCCATCGCTCTCGGGTCCGCTGGTCGGGCTCGAGAACCTCCACCTCGAGGACCCGCTGACGCACAAGCCGTTGGAAGCGACGGTCTTCTACCCACCGGAGGGAACGCTCGGCGGTCCGGGTACCCGCATGGGTCCCTGGCCAGTGGAGGGCAGGCTCGACACGCCCATCGCTCCCGGGCGCCACCCGCTCGTCGTGCTGGTCCACGGCCACCAGGGCAGCCGCTTCGGGCACCATGACCTCGGGGAGGCGCTGGCTCGGGCGGGGTACATGGTCGCCGCGGTGGACCACGCCGGAGACAGCTGGAACGACCAGAGCGCCGCGGGGACGGACCGCGCCATCTACGGCCGCGCGTACCAGGCGTCAGCGTTGATCGACGCCGTGCTGGCCGAGCCGAGGCTGGGGCCTTTCGTGGATCCCGACCGCATCGGGGTGATGGGCTTCTCGGCCGGCGGGCTCACCGCGCTGCTCCTGGTGGGCGCGCTCCCCGACTTCGGAAGGGTCCAGGGGTACTGTGAGCGGCACCCGGGCGACCCCGACTTCTGTGGAGCGCCTCCCCGCTTCACGCTCTTCCCGCCGCCACCACCGGAGGATCGCCGGGTGCGCGCCGCCTTCGTGATGGCGCCTCTGGGCGTGCTGTTGAGCGAGGCGTCGCTCGCGCGCGTTCGCCGACCGGTCTTCCTTGCGGAGGCCGAGCGAGACACGGTGCTCCTGCCCGAGGAGAACGCCGTCGTCGTTCGGCGTGGGCTCCGGCTCGACGGCGCGCGCGTGGTGCCAAACGCGGACCACTTCGTCTTCCTCGTCCCCTGCCCGCCGGAGCTGCGGTCCGAGATGCCCGACCTCTGCGTGGATCCTCCGGGGGTCGACCGCCGCGCGGTGCACGCCACGCTGGTGACTGACGCGCTGGCCTTCTTCGAGCATTCGCTCACCATCGGCCCGAAGGACCCCTCGCCACGGTGACCCGGCCCGTTTCGGTTGGTGAAGAATGGACAACCGGCGTCCAGAATTCACCAGTCGATGTGAGACCGCCCGCGGGCTCAGCACCCGGGCAGCAGCGGCTCGTGCCCTCGCCGTCGTCGCAGCACCGTCAGCAGCGCGCCTACCAACGCCAAGACAGACAGCCCCAGGCCCACCCGGACACTGCCTGGCCGGTACGTGAAGGTGACCCGGTGCTGACCAGGCGGCACGCGCACGGCCCGTAGGAGCAGGTCCGCCCGGAGCAGCGGGCTCTCCACGCCGTCGACCTCGGCTTCCCAGCCGGGGAAGGAGCGCTCCGAGAGCACGAGGTACCCTTCTGCACAGGCATCAACCACGACCACGAGGCGCTGGAGCCTCTCCTCGACAATGCTCGCCGTCGAAGGGCACGCGTGACCCGTCAGCGGAGCGCCGCTGGCCAACCCGGCGCGGGTCCGCCCCGGCCCCGAGGCATCGAGCAGCGCCAAGCGGGCGGCTTCATCGGTGACGAGCTGCGCCTCGTGCACCACGAAGGCCCGGGGCTGCGCCGTGTCTGACCGCCACAGAAAGGGCAACCCGGGGGCGCTCGGCACGCGTCGGAGGCCCGGGAACGGCGGCTGCTCGCCTTCGCGTACGTAGTCGGTGACGCCGAGGAGCTCGAACGTCTCGCGGGGTGCCTCCTCGAGCAACGAGTCGAGCCACCGCGGCTCGGGAGCTCCATAGCCCTCCACGGCCCGGAGACGCTCCTCGACGAACCGCAGCGGAACCAGCGACGCCCGGCTCCTCGCCACGTAGGCCATGCCGTCCTTCAGGGCCGCCTCGTTCGTCAGCCGGACGCTGAGCCTGCCGAGCTGAGGCCGAGGAATTTCGTCGCCCAGTCCAGCAGGGCCTCGGGTGAGGGCTCCAGCCGGAATCCACCCTTCCATGCCCGCCAGCCCTTGAACCGTGACCAACTCGACCAACGCGACCAGAGCGACGGCCAGGTGGACTCGAAGAGACACCGCCAGCCCGGCCACGCCGAGAAACACCGCGCCCCAGGCGAGCCCGGGACCGGCGCCATCGCGCAGCCCCAGCCCGTCGGAGAGTGGCCGAGCCACGAGCGCGACGGAGACTGCCAGGGCGAGCACTCCCAACCCCAGCCCACGCCTTGGACCGAGATGGCGAGTCGACGCCCCAAGGCGGTCGAGACCCAGGGCCGCCAGCACACAGAGGCAGAAGGCGGCTCCGACGACGTACTTCACCGGGTAACGGAACAGCGCGAAGGGCCACAGGGACAACAGCTGCTCAGCGGGCGCGAAGTTGCGTCCCAGCGCCACCAGCCCGAGCCCCACGCCCACCCCCAGCACCGCGGTCGCCGGCCGTCGAAGTCGAGGGCGCCTCGTCGCACCCCACAGGGCCAGCGCAGACACCACCGTGCCTTGAAAGAGGACCGGGACGAAGCTCTGCTCCGAGCCCGCGTACTGGGGGCGTGGGAGGTCGAGGTTGAGCCAGGCCATCGACCCGAGGCTGACCCAGGGCATCGACCACTGGAGCGGAGCCTCGACGCCCCCCGCTCGTTCCGAGTGGAGGACGAATTCGACCGCCGGCACCAGCACCACTCCGACGGCCATCAGCCCCCAGCCGAAAGAGAGCCCACCGGCGGCCACCGCGCGACCCGGGGTGCGCCGCGCGATGAGGAGGGCGACCATCAAGAGCGCCTGCCAAAGGAGTGTCTCGGGAGAGCCGGACAGAAAAGACAACGCAACGAAGGCACCGAGCGACAGGCCGCGAGCACGGTCGGGCCTCCGCCCCAGCACCAGCGCCCCACTGACCAGAAAGCCGGTCCACGCCGCGGCCGCCACCACGTTCTGCTGCACGGCCAGTTGGGTGAAGAGCGGAGCGAAGCCAAACGCGACCCCACCCACCGACGACGACATCGGGCTGGCACCGAGCCGCCGACAGGCCTTGAAGGTGCCCAGCGCCGCGACGGCCGCGTGGAACACCTGCTCGAGGGAGATGGCCCACACCGGTCCGGCAATGAGCGCCAGCACCACCCGGGGCGGGTAGAGCGCCTGGGTGGCCACGCTGGCGAGGAACGGCTGGCCCAGCCGCTGGTAAGGGTTCCACAAGGGCCATTCTCCCTGCTTCAGGCACTCGAGCAGGAACGCCGTGTCAGGGATGAAGAGACGAAAGACGTCGCGGCCAGCCAGCACGCGCCCCTCGAAGAGCGGCCGGTAGACGAAGCACGCCAGGAGCCCGAGCCCCAGGTACGCGAGGGTTCGGCGGTGCTGAAGTGTCAGGCGGGTCACGCCCGCACATCATGGCACGGTCACCGTGGCGCCTCGGGAGAACCTGCGCCTGGCGGTTGCCGGGAGTCAGCGGGTCGCTCGAGGCCCCGCCACCTGGAGCTCGGAGATCAACGCAGACAGAGCGACCTCCGCCGCCACCGACGCGTCGCGTTTCTCGTGCACCGACATGGAGAAGCTGAGCACATTGGTGTTCTGCCGCGACAGCGCGATCACCTCGGTGGTGAGCGCCTGGTATTCGTGCCACTCGGCCAGCGCCTGGTCTCGCTCTTTCCCCGCGCCCTCGGCCTTGAGCGCGTCGTCTACCTTCGTCGACAGAACCCCAATCCGCCCCTCGAGCGCCTTCATCTCGGCGTCGTCGGGCGAGGCGATGTGAGGCGGGTGCAGGGTTTGAATGGTGAGCGCCGCCACCGAGGCCGCTGCCAGCTGCCGGAGCCGCGCTGGGTCCTTGGTCTTCTCCTCGAGCGTCGAAAGAATGGTGAGGAGCCGCTCGAGCTTCGCCGCCGCTTCATGGGTGGAAAGGTGCGCGGCCTTGAGGTTGGTGTTGGCCACCGCCAGCGGCAACAACTTGGCGTCGATGTCCACCACCTTGGCCCAGGTCGTCGAGAACCCCGCCAGCTTGTCCTTCTCGGGCTGGCGTGCGTCGCCGTCGATCAACCCACGGAGCTCAACCTGGAGGCGGCTCACGTCACCGGCGGCCTTCCGCGACTCCGCGGCGAACCGCTCGGACTCTTCGTCAGTGGTGGCGAGGACCGCGCTCTTCTCGGCCTCCACGCTCTGCAAGAAGGCACGGCTCAATGCCCCCGCGAGCTCGGCCTTCCGTGCCTGCCGCACCATCGCCGGCTCGCTCGAGCACGACACCAGCGCCAACACCGCCAAGAAGCTCCTCATCGTCGGCACCTCCTCACGTGCTTTACACGGGCCCCTGCAAGGCCGACATCAAAACCCGGGGACCCCACGTCAAGCCAGCGTCAAGAGCGCGACGTTGACAGTTGGAACTGTCACTGTTACAAGTGGCATGGTCACTCACGAACTGGAGTCCCTATGACGCCCGAGCTTGCCCTCCCCTCCGCGCCTCTCGCCGGCTACTCGACCGGTGAAGAGATAGCCAACGTGGCGATTCACGGCCTCGGAGCCATTCTGAGCGTCGGCGCTTTGGCGGCGATGGTCTGGTTGTCGTCGGTGTGTGGCACCACGTGGCACCTGGTGACGACCGCCGTCTTCGGGGCGATGTTGATTTTCCTCTACACCGCCTCGACGGTGTACCACGCGGTGCGCGAGCCCCGAGCCAAGCACGTCACCAAAATCATCGACCACGCCGGCATCTACCTGCTCATCGCCGGCACCTACACACCCTTCACGCTGGTGACACTGGGCGGAGCCTGGGGCTGGGGCCTGTTCGCCGCGGTGTGGACGTTCGCGATCGCCGGCATCGCGCTCGAGGCGGCCTGGGTCTACCGGCCCAAGTGGCTCTCGGCGGCCGTCTTCCTCGCCATGGGGTGGATGGTGGTGCTCGCCAGCCGGCAGCTCATCGCGTCGCTCCCCAGAGAAGGCCTCATCTTCCTGGGCGCGGGTGGCCTGTTCTACTCGCTGGGCACCGTGTTCTACGTGATGAAGCGGGTCCCCTACATGCACGCGGTGTGGCACGCCTTCGTCCTCGCCGGGAGCATCTGCCACGTGCTCGCGGTGGCGCTCTACGTCATCCCAGTGATGCAATGAGTGAGCACGCGCTGACCATCGACGAGCTGGCGGCGGCAACGGGGCTCCCGAGTCGGACCATTCGGTTCTACCAATCGAAACGCTTGCTGCCGAAGCCCGAGCTGCGCGGCCGGGTGGCCTACTACGGGCCAGAGCACCTCGACCGTCTGAAACTGGTGGCTGAGTTGCAGGATCGCGGGCTGCAGATAAAGGCCATCTGCGAGCTCATGGAGCGGGTCGACCATGGCGAGCTGTCGGTGCAGGAGTGGCTCGGTCTCGACGAGCAGCTGAAGGAACCGTGGGCCAATGACCAGCCGCGACTCGTCGATGCCCAGGGGTTGGCGACGGTGGCTGGCGAGCTGAAGCCGGGACGCGTGACTGAGCTGACCCGGGTGGGGCTCATCGAGCGACGAGGCGAGATGTTTTTCGTTCCCAGCCCTGCCCTGCTCGCGTTGACCGCGCGCCTCGAGGCCGTGGGCGTCGAGCTCGACGTGGTGGCCGACGCGGCGAGACTGCTCCGCAGGCGCATGGGCAAGGCGGCGAGGGAGCTGGCCGAGCTGTTCCTCAAGCCGGGGCGAGGGCGCGGAGGGCAGACCCTCGGTCCGTTGCTCCGGGAGCTACGCCCGACGGCCCTCGAGGCGACTCGGCTCATCTTCGCCCAAGAGATGGAGCGGGTGCTCCGGGAGTGGATCGACTCGGGGCGAACCGCGAAGGTGTCGCGCTAAAGCCACGCTACCGCCTGAGGAGCCGTCGATCTCCGAGCCAGTCGACCAGGCGATCCGGCCAGCTCGAGACGCTCGCCAGGCTGGAGCGTCGGCCCAGGTTGAAGCCGTGCCCTCCACTGGCCAACAGGTGCACTTCGGCGGGCACCTCGATGGCTTCGTAGCGCCTCGCCAACTCGAGGACGGCGTGACGGGCTGGCGGGTCGTCGAACGCCGCGACGAGGAAGGCCGGAGGGCTGTCGGGCGGGAGCGTGGCGGGGAGCCCGACGGCGCCGGGGTAGATCTCGATGGAGAAGTTCGGGCGAGCGCTCAGTCGATCGATGGGGTCCGCGGCCGAGGGGTCTCCGGTGGCGGCTCCGAAGCTCACGAAGTGCGCGACCTCGGCACCTGCGGACCAGCCCCAGATGCCGATGCGGTCGGGCTCGATGTCGAGCTCCTTGGCCCTCGCGCGGAGGAGGCGAATGGCCCTCGCGGCATCGGCGGCCGACTCGACGTCGGTTCGATAGGTCGAGTTGGGCTCGCCGGAGAGGCGGTACTTGAGCACGAAGGCCGCCACGCCATGACGAGCGAGGAACCTGGCCGGCTCGAGGCCCTCGGGCCCGAAGACGAGGCGCTCATGGCCGCCGCCGGGCAGAATCACCACCGCGGTGCCCTGGCTCCGACGGGGGAGCACGGCCGTGAGCGTCGGGGAGTGGACGTTCTTCACCCACCACGGCCCCGTCTCTTCGGCTTCGGCGCGGCGGTGCTCCGAGCCGGGGGCCCCCTGTGGCCAGAGCGGGAGGGTCCGGGTGCCCTCGCTCTGACAGGCGTAGAGGGTCGGGAAGATGGTGAGGAGCTTGGCGACGACCCGGGAAGGACCCATGCCGGAGCACGGTAGCCCGGGTCAGAGCACGAAGGCGTTCACCGTTCACAACTCTTCAGCAACTGCGTGGATCTCATCGCGTGGAGGTCGCGAGCAGCCGTTCTCGTTTCCGGTAGACCCGGGCAAATGGTCGGGGAGTTGAACGTGTCCGAGAGCAGCACGGGGCATGGCGAGTCCCTGGTCAGGGGCTGCGGACGAGCATCACGAGCTCCTCGGCCGGTTGGTGGAGGTGGGCCCTTGGTTGCCGAGGTACAATTCGAGGTGTGCGGTCGTCGAGGCGCTCCATGAGCTCGCCAACGCGCAATGACCGAGCTGGGTCCCTCGAGGGCCCGCCCCGAGCGGCAGCTTGCCCGCGAACTCCCTTCCGTTGAGCGCTGCGTCGCGGAGCCGTCGACGCACCCCTCGCCCTCGTCGTGGGGCGCTCGACGCCGCCGGATCCGAGGCGTGGGGGCCACGCTTGGCCCCTGCGCAGCTCCCGTCTGTCGCGCGCCTCGGCCGGGCGAGGGAGTGGGTCCATCGCTTCTTCTGTCTGGTGTGTGCTCACCGCCATCTCGGGTTGAGGGGCTGGTCAGACAACCTCGGTGGTGGGCACCGGCCCCACCCCTCGCACCTCAAGGCATGCCCGTCCCCGCCACGCTCCGTTCCGCGGCGCTCACCCGGAGACGGCAGGGTCTTCGGCAGAGCGCCTGCGACTGGGGAGCACCAGCGCCCGGCTGTTGGGGTGCCGCACGTCGGTGCCCCGCACCATGTAGATGACCATCTCGGCCAAGTTGACGGCATGGTCCCCGATGCGCTCGAGGTACTTGGACACCGAGACGAGTGCCGTCGCGCGACGAATGGTACGTGAGTCCTCCATCATCAACCCCAGCAGTTGATTGAAGATGCGCACGAAGAGGTCGTCGAGCCGGTCATCGGCGTTCAGCACGGTCTCGGCTGCCTTGGGGTCGGCGGTCACGAAGGCGTCGAGCGCGGCCTTCACCTGCTCCTGTGCCAGGGCCGCGAGTCGGGGCAGGTCGGTCTCGAGGGAGAGCGGAGGCGCCTGGTTGAGCTCCATGGCCCGCTCGGCGATGTGGGCCGCCTCGTCGCCGATGCGCTCGAGGTCGGTGACGATTTTCAGCGCGGTGGTGATGAGCCGCAGGTCGCTCGCGGTGGGTTGGCGCAAGGCGAGAATCCGCCGGCAGAGCTCGTCGACCTCGACCTCGAGGAGGTTGACCTCCCGGTCCGCCTTCTTCACCCGCGCGGCCAGCTCGGAGTCGCGAGTCCGCAGGGCCCGCATACCGCCGGCGATCTGCTCCTCCACCTTCGCGCCCATCGAGAGCAGCTTGCCCCGAACCTCCTTCAAGTCAGCCTCGAAGGCCTTGTCGGTGTGGGCGACCGCGAGGGTCTTGCCGGGCTTGTTGCTCGAGCTCATCGAACGGTTCCTCATGACTCACCCGAAACGACCGGTGATGTACTCCTCGGTCTGGGGCACGGCGGGGTTGGTGAACAGGGTGACGGTCTCGGCGTATTCGATGAGCCGGCCCAGGTAGAAGAAGGCGGTGCGGTCCGAGGTGCGGGCGGCCTGCTGCATGTTGTGGGTGACGATGACGATGGTGAAGAGGCTCTTGAGCTCGGAAATCAGCTCTTCAATCTTCGCGGTCGCGATGGGGTCCAGCGCCGAGCACGGCTCGTCCATCAAGATGACCTCGGGGTCGATGGCGATGGCCCGGGCGATGCTGAGCCGTTGCTGCTGGCCACCCGACAGGCTCAGCGCGCTGGCCTGAAGACGGTCCTTCACCTCGTCCCACAGGGCGGCGCGAGTGAGGCTCTGCTCCACCACCTCGTCGAGCGTCTTCTTGTCGTTGGTCCCCGCGATGCGAAGGCCATACGCCACGTTCTCGTAGATGGACTTGGGGAAGGGGTTCGACCGCTGAAACACCATGCCCACGTGCTTGCGCAGCTCGATGACGTCGAGCTGAGGGTCGTTGATGTCTTGGTCATCGACCAGGAGCTTCCCGGTGATGCGCACGTTGCCGATGAGGTCGTTCATGCGGTTCATGCACCGAAGGAGCGTGCTCTTCCCGCACCCCGAGGGGCCGATGAAGGCGGTCACCTGCCTGGCGGGAATGTCGAGGGTGATGTCGTGCAGCGCCTGGGTCTTCCCGTAGAAGAGCGAGAGCCCCTGAACCTTGAGCTTGGGCGCCTCGTCAGTCGGAGCCTTCGTCGACGGCGCGGACACCGAGACCGCCGGCGCACGGACACCGGGCGGCGAGAAGACAGCGGAGGATGGGACGGCGAGCTGGTTGTTCATGGCGGCAGGTCTCGAGGTGCTACCCGTTAGTTGAAGGCACCCGTCTGGTACTTCCGACGAATCCGGTTGCGCAGATGGATCGCCGCGAGGTTGAGGGCAACCACGATGGCGATGAGCAGCAGCGTGGTGGTGAAGACCATCGGCTTCGACGCNNTCATCAGCGGCGCCACCTCGCCCGCCCCGCGCGCCATGGCGAGGATGACTCCGGTGAGAATGCCCGGCAGGGCCGCCGGCAAGATGATGCGGGTGATGGTCTGGAACTTCGAGGCCCCCAGGGCCAGCGAGCCTTCCCTCATGCCCCGAGGCACGGCGGCGATGGCCTCCTCGGCCGAGACGATGACGACGGGCACCGTGAGCAACGCCAGCGTCAACGACGCCCAGAGGATGCCGCCGGTGCCATAGGTCGGGGTGGGCAACGCATCGGCGAAGAACAACCGATCGACGGCCCCTCCGATGAAGTAGACGAAGAAGCCCAGGCCGAACACCCCGAAGACGATGGAGGGCACTCCGGCCAGGTTATTCACTGCGATGCGCACGATGCGCACCACCAGCCCCTGGGTGGCGTACTCCCTCAAGTAGAGCGCGGTGATGACTCCCAGCGGCGTGCAGGCCAAGGTCATCAGCAGCGTCATCATCACGGTGCCGAACAGCGCGGGGAAAACGCCCCCTTCCTGGTTCGACTCCCGCGGCTCTTCCGAGACGAACCACCAGGCATGCCGGAGGTAGTGGCCCACCTTGGCGAAGAAGCCCATCTGGTTGGGACGCCACACGTCGACGATGCTGGCGAGAGGAATTTCCTTCGCCCGGCCGTCAGCCGTCTCCATCACCGCCACCCACGCCCCTGCCTCGCCAGTGACGAGGGCCACCTGCTCGGTGAGCGCCTCGTAGCGGCGCTTGGCGTCGGCCACCTCGGCCTCGAGCCTCGCCACCGTCTCGGCCACTGCCGGGCCGCCCTTGCGCCGCGCGTGGGTGATGGCCAGCTCGAGGCCGCGAAGCTCGTAATTGATGCGGCCCACGTCGTCGCGCTGGAGCGCCCGCACCCGGTTGCGCAGCCCGATGGCCTGGGGCAACTGGGCCTCGAGCTCGGTCCACGCCGCCTCGCCCTTCGCCACCTCGGCCTCGCCCTTCTTGAGCGCCACGAGGAAGCCAAGGAAGTCGCCGTTCTCCATGCGCTCCACGGCCACGGCCTCGAGCGGCTGGCGCACCTCGGTGAGGGCGTCATCTCGGTACCAGACGAAGTCGGCCCCGAAGACGTCGCGGTTGGCGACCTTGAACTGGCTCTGGGGCACCTCCACCACGCCGGCTCCAGGCCGCTGTTCCCGCAGCACGCCTCGTTCCGACAGAATGCCGAGGACCTTGGTCCCGTCGGCTCGAGTGGCCTCGGTGAGCGGCCGGGGCCAGAAGGTGCCTCCGCCGTTGAGCACCACGATGAGGAGCAACCCCGAGATGAGAATGACGGCCGCCGCCAGCGCGGCTCCGCTGAACCACACCCAGTGCTCGCCACGACGGAGCACCGTGCCGAGCGACGGCGTCTTGGGGTTGGGCAACCTGGGGGCGGTGGTCATGGCTTCGGAGCGCTCGCGTGGTTAGACGGTCTGGTACTTCTCGCGGAGCCGATGTCGGACGATCTCGGCGGCGGTGTTGACGACGAAGGTGAGGATGAAGAGCAGGAACGCGGCGAGGAAGAGAATGCGGTAGTGCGTCTCTCCCAAGGGCGCCTCGGGGATTTCCACCGCGATGTTGGCCGAGAGCGTCCGCATGCCGTTGAAGGGGCTGAAGCTCAGCACCGGCGTGTTCCCGGTGGCCATGAGGACAATCATCGTCTCGCCCACCGCTCGCCCAAAGCCAATCATCACCGCCGAGAAGACGCCGGGGCTGGCGGTGGGAGCCACCACCCGAATCGCGGTCTGCCAGCGGCTCGCCCCCAACGCGAGAGACGCCGAGGTCGAGCTGCGGGGCACATTGCTGAAGGCGTCGTCTGAGATGGTGAAAATCATCGGAATGACGGCGAACCCCATCGCGATGCCCACCACGATGCTGTTGCGCTGCTCCACCCGAACCTGAAACGTGTCGAACACCCACTGGCGCAGGTCGCCGTGGAAGAGGGCCACGTCGAGGGACGAGCCAAAAGCCACCGACGCCCACAGGCACGCGGCCACCACCGGCACCAGCAGGAAGACTTCCCGGCCCTCGGGGAACCAGACCTTCAGCCGCGAGGGCGCCGCCCGCCACGCCACGGTGACGAGGAGCACCACCACCGGCACCAGCGCCCCGAAGAAGAGGAGCGCGGGCAGCTTGTCCTCCAGCATCGGCGCCAGCCACAACCCAGCCAGGAAGCCAATCACCACGCTGGGGAGCGCGGCCATCACCTCCACCAACGGCTTGATGACCGAGCGGAGCGACGCCGAGAGAAACTGCGACGTGTACAGCGCCGCGAACAGCGCCAACGGCACGGCGAAGAGGAGCCCGTAGAAGGCACCCTTCAACGTGCCCACGATGAGCGGCACCAAGCTGAACTTGGGCTCGAAGTCGTCGCTGCCGCTGGACGACTGCCAGATGTACTCGGGCCCGTCGTACCCCTCGTACCAGACCTTCCCGAACAGCATGCCCCACGAGACGTCGGGGTGCGGGTTCGACACCGTGCGGTAGTCGATGGCCCCCTCTTTCGTCACCGCCAGGGCGCTGGTCAGCTTGGCCCCGTAGAACAGCTCCACCGGTCGACCACCGAGCTGGTAGCGAACCAAGGTCCGCGCCGAGGTCGCGTAGGCCAGCTCGGCCGCGCCATCGGCTGAAGCGGCGAGGAACGTCTTGTCACGCCCCGAGGGCCTCAGCGCGACGACAGGCCCAGAGAGTGGCTCGAACAACCGCACCGGGCGCGCCCGCTTGAGCACGTCGTCGCTCGACTGACGGACGCCCAGCCAGTCCTCCAGCGTGCCGTCGTCGTAGCCGACGATGAGCGATTGATCGCCAATGAGCATGTCGAGCGCGGTGATGCGGCGCGTGGCGTCCCCCACGGACGCGGCGCGGAGGCCCAGGGAGGCGGCCAGCGCACCGGGGTTCGAGTACGTCGCATAGGGTGTCGTGCCAGAGGCCACCAGCTGCCAGTGGTACAGCGTGCCCAGCGCGGTGGCGACGAAGAGCCGGTCGGCCTCCGAGTCGATGGCGAGCGAGGTGATGGGCCCATCGAGCGAGGCATTCACCGAGCGCACCTGGAACGGGCCCTCGGTGACATCTTCGCCTTCGGGGACGCTCAACTGCCCCGAGTCATCGGCCTCACGGAGCCCTCGTTCAGTGACCGTCACCACGGCCAGCCGCGACTCGCCCGTCTGCGCGACGAAGCTCATGGCGCCCGAGCTGCTCGATCGGCCGACGACGCGGCTCACCGGCGCTGGCGGCCCCGGGAGCTTCACCAGCGCGAGGTCCTTCAGTGCTGGAGTGATGGTGCGGGCGCCATCGGGCGCGAACGTGGGCTCGAAGCGGAGCTGCGCCAACGCCACGTGCCCATCGCCAGTCCCGAGGAAGAGGAGACCGCGGCTGGGAGCGAGCGACGCGGCGGTCACCTGACGCCCGCCCAGCAGCGTGCTCTTCAGCGCCGGCATGGGCTCCCAGCGCGGGAGCGAGTGGAGCTCGATGGCTCCATCGCGGTTCAGTTGAAAGACCGACGACTCGTACTCGTCGGTGCCGGCGAGGAGCGGCGCCGAGGACGCCTGATGCACCGACGGTGCGCTCACGGTCGCGGGGAGGAACAGAGGCACCACTTCCCGCACGATGAAGATGAAGATGAGAGCGATGGCCAAGATGACCAGCAGGCCGCCCACCCGAATCACCGCGTCAGCGAGCCGGTCGACCAGCTTCACCCGCTTCGCCACCGACGACGAGACGGCGAACGAGCGCCGCCGAGGAGCGGTTCCGGGCTGGGAGGTCTCTGGTTGAGTCACAGCAGGCATCGTGGTTCCTCGCGGGTTGGGCCGAGCCGGAGCCTGAGCCACCAGGACTCACGAGCGGCGACCCACCCGGATCTCCCTCACTTACAGCCGGAGTCGGCCAACGAGACCGCCGCCACCTTCGCCGACAGAGGGAAATAACCGTCCTTGATGGTGTCCGCTTGCCCAGCCTTGGACAAGACGAACTTGAGGAACTCGCAGGTGAGCTTGTCGCCTCCGGCGGGTGGCATGTTGATGTAGACGAAGAGGTCTCGCGCGATGGGGTACTTGAAGCTCTCGACGTTCTCGTAGTTGGCCTCGATGGGAGCTCCGGTGTTGGCGATGGCCACTGCGCGGACCCCCGAGGTGCTGTAGCCGATGCCGCTGTAGCCGATGCCGCCCAGCTCCTTCTCCACGCCCTGCACGACGGAGGCGGAGCCTGGCTGCTCCTTCACCGAGACGGCGTAGTCACCGCCCTTGAGCACGTGCTCCTTGAAGAAGCCGTAGGTCCCCGAGGCGCTGTTCCGGCCGTAGAGGCTGATGGGCCGGTTCGCCCACTCGCCGGTCAGGCCGAGCTGGCCCCAGGTGGTGATGGGGGTGCCGCCGCGCTTGCGGGTCGATGAGAAGATGGCGTCGACCTGCTGCAGCGTGAGTGACTTGATGGGGTTGTCCTTGTTGACGAAGACGGCCAGACCATCGAGCGCCACCGCCACCGCGCGGGGCTTGTAGCCGAACTTCTTCTCGAAGCCGTCGATCTCGGCGGCCTTCATCTCTCGGCTCATGGGACCCAGCTGGGCCGTGCCGGCGATCAACGCCGGGGGCGCCGTCGAGCTGCCCTTGCCTTCGACCTGCACCTTCACGTTGGGGTACAGCTTGCGGAACGACTCGGCCCAGAACGTCATCAGGTTGTTGAGGGTGTCCGAGCCGATGGAGTTGAGGTTCCCCGAGATGCCCGCCTGAGGCTTGTAATCGGGGAGCTTGGGGTCAGCCGTCACCGCGCTCTGCGCGCCGACGGTCGTGGCGATGACCAGGGAAAGGCCGACAATGAATCGCTGCATGGACGCTCCGGTGGTGTGTGACGTGTCCGTCACCGTCTCGAGACAGCCTCGCGACTTCCTTCGATCGACGCTCGACTCTGTAGCGACCGGGCGCGGCTCCACCATGACGGCTGCGTGCCGTGTCTGTAACGGCGGGCCGGTGACGGGCCAACCCCTTGCATTTCGCGCACGTGGCTTGGCCGGCCCGCCGCTCGGGCTGTACATTTGCTCCCATGACTCCACTTGATCGCCGGGAAGTCCTCGTCGGAGGCCTGGTCGCCACCGTGGCGCTCCCTTCACGGGTCGCCCTCGGTGGCGATGTGGCGGTGGCGGCCCCGGCCCAGCTCGTCGAGGTGTCGGGGACGGATCGCAAGGTGATGGTGAAGGCGGCGCTCACGGCGCTGGGCGGCATCGGTGCCTTCGTGCGGAGGGGTCAGCGAGTGGTGCTCAAGCCCAACCTCGCCTTCGCCAACCCCATCGCCTGGGCCACCGCCACGCACCCGGACACGTTGGTCGCGGTCGCCGAAGCCTGCCTCGAGGCCGGCGCGAAGGAGGTGCTGGTGGTGGAGTACCCGCTCAACGACCCGGCGAAGTGCCTCGAGCGCACTGGGGCTCAGGCCGCGCTCAAGGCACTGGGTGTAGCGGTGCACATGCTGGCCGACCACGACGAGTTCCGGGAGGTGCCCATCCCCCAGGGCATCGCGCTCAAGTCGGTCGAAGTGGCCAAGGTCTTTCTCGACGCCGACGTCTTCATCAACCTCCCGCAGGCCAAGCACCACGGCTCGGCTGGCGTGTCCTTCGGCCTCAAGAACGCGATGGGTACCATCTGGAGTCGGAAGCCGTTTCACCTGTGGTTGGACCTCCATCAGGCGATCGCCGACCTGGCTCACGTGGTGAAGCCCCACCTCACCATCCTCGATGCGACCCACGCGCTGATGAGCGGAGGTCCCAAGGGGCCGGGCGACGTCGGCCACCCGGGGCGCATGGTGGCCGGGCGCACCACCGCTTCGGTCGACGCCTGGGCGCTCTCGGTCGTCCCGATGGGAGGCAAGGTGCTCACCCCCGCCGACGTGAAGCACATCGCCCACGCGGGTCGAGCCGGCCTGGGGGAAGTCGACCTCGAGAAGCTCAGCCCGGTGCGCGTCGCCACATGACGATGCCCTGGGCGCGGCGAAGACCATCAAGGACGTGCCCTCGGCACTGAGGTAGCGTCTGCGCTCGAGGGAGGATGCACGAGCGCACCATGAACCAGACGATTCTCGGCCTCACCCGCCTGGCGGGACCCTTCGTGTACCTGGTCGCGCTCCATAGCTTCTTCATCGGCGCGGGAATGGCCGTGGCGCCCAAGTGGGTCCTCGGCTTCGGTGGCTTCTCGGACACGCCGGCCTTCTTCGTTCGGCAGGGCGGGGTGTTCCACGTGGTCCTGGCGGCGGTGTACTTCCTCGAGTGGCAGCGCCGGCAGCGGCTCGGAGCGATGCTGGTCGCGAAGTGGACGGCGAGCGTCTTCCTGGTCGCCTCGGTGCTCTCGGGTGAGGCGTCGGCCTGGGCAGTCAAAGTCTCACTGGTGGGCGACATCGCGATGGCGATCGTCGCGACGCTCATGGCTCGCGGGCTCGCTGACCCGCGAGGATCCCGGGTGAGGTGAGGAGCCGGGTTCCTCCACGAGAGGGGCTCAGCAGCCGGGTCAGCGACCGCTCGCCGCTTCCGACTCGGCGACGTCCGCCGCCGCGGCGTTCAGGGGAGCCTCCTCGTGGTCGTCTTCGATCATCGTGCCCGACAGAGCCTCGAAGACGTCTACCACCTCGTCGAGCCCCAGGGCGAAGCTGATGCGCACGCGTTTCTCGAGCTCCTCGAGAATGGGCTGGGCCTGAGGGTCGTTCTTCAGCACCTCGAGGATGAGGTCTCGCTTGAGCATGAGAATGGCGGTCACGTCGCGGCAGACGAAGCCCTGGCCGTGGCGACGCTCGGCGACGCTCCGGCAGTAGGCCCGAAAGACGCCGTGGACCCGGGTGCGAATGGAGTTCTTGAGGCCGAGTATGGTCGCGCGTGAGCACCAGTCGAGCTCGTCTCGCGACATGCCATGGTAGCTGCACAGCCGGCCGACCTCGGCGTGCGCCACGACCGCGTCCCCGCAGCGCTTCACCAGTTCCTCTTCGTGCGCTTCGAGCAGGTGGAAGATGCGCAGGTGCGTCGAGAGCTTCACGGCCTTCATCGCTGCCAAGTTTCGCTGATTGAAGCGCAGCGGATCGAGCCGGAAGTTCTCGATGAGGAACGGGAGCCGCCGGAGGATCGACAGGCGCGGGTTGGGCTTCCACCCGAGGAGCTCGTAGGTTCGGTGGGCGTTCGTCGTCATGACGGTGTCGATGTACGCGCCCATCCAGGGGCGCTCGAAGGGCCGCTCACCGAGCACCGTGCCGAGGAGATCCATCGCGTAGAGCCCCACCCACGCGAGGTACTTGGGCATGAAGAAGGGCTTGCGAGCCCGGCCGTACCAGAAGCTCGTCGCCGTCTCGAACAGCTCGAGATGAGAGATGGGCTGGTTGGTGCTGGCGATCAACATCTGCGCCGGGCCGAGCACGTCGAGGCGCTCGAGGAGCCGTGCGAAGAAGGCCACCCCGTCGCGAATGTGAATGTATGGAATGGCCGAGCGCCCGTGGCCTCCCAGCACCCGGGCCTTCCACGAGTTCGACAGCCAGGTGGCGAGGAAGACGAACAACGGCGGGTACTCGCAGTAGTCCGAGAACAGACAGCCCAGGCGCACGATGCAGGTGGGGAAGTGGCGCTGCGCCGCGCGAACCAGCGCCTCGCCTTGCGCCTTGCTGCGGGCGTACACGTGGTCGCCGTTGGGCTCGTCGTCTTCGGTGAGACAGCTGCCTTCCCCGGGGAGCTCGCAGGCCGCCAGCGAAGACGCGAAGACGAAGCGCTTGGGCGAGAGCGCGCGGCACAGCGCCAGCACGTTCGACAGGCCGTCGACGTTGGTGCGCTGGTACTCGGGGTTCTCCTCGCCGGTGAAGTCGTAGTAGGCGGCGAAGTGAAGCACCACGTCGACTCCACCCTCGGTCTTGATGAGCTCGAAGCACTGGGCGAGGTCAACTGGCTCGGCCAGGTCGGCCTGGAGCCAGGTGATGTTCGGGTGCACCGGCGCGCGAGCCTCGGCCTGCGTGCGCCGGGCGATGACGAAGAAGCGGTACTTGTCCGCCAGCGCCTCCAAGAGGTGCCGACCGAGGAAGCCTGAGCCTCCAGTCAGGAGGATCGCCGGCAGATGGTTGAGCGCGCGTTGCATGAGTCCGTCCTACCGTGAAGCAATGAGCGAAGCTTACATGACAGCGCATCGGCATTCGTGAATGTAACACCTCGGATTCAGCCCGTTCGGCCCGGCGCGAAGAGAGGCCTCCCGGCGCCTCTCGATCTCGAGCCTCCACGAGGTACGGGAGATCCGGCTACAGAATACTCAAAGGCCTGATGGCTGTCGTGCATGGGGGATGCGACTTCCCGAGTCAGAGTGACCGAGGGCGGTGGCGGAGGCTCGAACAAAGCACCACTCCCCTCGGACGTCAGCCCCATGAAGTAGGGTGCCAATTCGTCCAAGACGCCGACGAGTACCTTGAGCACCATCGTCATCGCCGAGAAGCCCGCCGTCGCCCGTGACATCGCCGCGGTGCTGGGCGCTCGTCGTCGGGGCCCGGCGAGCCTCGAGGGCAACGGCTACGTCGTCAGTTGGGCCATCGGGCACCTGGTGGGCCTGGCCGAGCCTCAGGAGATGAACCCGGCGTGGCGCCAGTGGAGCCTCGAGCGGCTCCCCATGCTGCCCTCCGAGTGGCCGCTCAAGGTTCACTCGAAGACCGCGTCGCACTTTCACCAACTCGCCGCGCTGCTCTCCGCGCCCGAGGTCGAGAAGGTCGTGTGCGCCACCGACGCCGGCCGCGAGGGCGAGCTCATCTTCCGCTACATCTACCGGGCCGCCGCCTGCCAGAAGCCGGTGGAGCGACTGTGGCTGAGCGCGCTGACGCCCGAGGCCATCGCCGGGGCCTTTCGTCGGCTCCGCCCGGGCCGCGAGCTCGATTCGTTGGCCGACGCCGCCGAGGGTCGCTCGCGGGCCGATTGGCTGGTCGGCATGAACCTCTCGCGGGCCTACACGGTCCGTTACGGCCCCGAGCTGTTGTCCGTCGGGCGAGTGCAGACTCCCACGCTGGCGATGCTCGTCGAGCGCGACCGGGCCATCGAGCGCTTCGTGCCTGAGAAGTACTGCGAGGTGACGGCCGTCTTCGGGCAGGCCGCCGAGGCCTACCAGGGCACCTGGTTCGACCCCGCACGCAAGGGGCCCGAGACTGACGCGCGCCTGGCTCAGCGACTCCCCGCCGACGGGCGCCTGGCCGAGGCCATCGCCGCACGGTGCCGCGGCCAGTCGGGTGAAGTGCTGTCGTCGACTGGCAGCGACAAGAGCCAGCCGCCTCCGTTGCTCTTCGACCTCACGGAGCTTCAGCGAGCCGCCAACCGCCTGTGGGGGCTCACCGCCAAGCGAACGCTCGAGGTCGCCCAGGGCCTGTACGAGCGACACAAGCTCCTCACCTACCCCCGCACTGACAGCCGGCACCTGCCCATGGCCGTGAGTAAGGAGCTCGGCCCTGTCGTCGAGGCCATCGCCCCCGCCTTCGAGGGCAAGCTCGCTCCCGGGAGCGGCACCCGGCCCCTCTCCCGCCGCTTCGTCGACGACTCGAAGGTGAGCGACCACCATGCCATCATCCCCACCGCGGGGCGGGCCCCGACTCGCGCCCTCAATCGCGACGAGGAGCGACTGTACGACTTGGTCTGTCGCCGCCTCTTGATGGCCTGGCACCTCGACACCAAGAGCCGCGTCACCACCGTCATCACCGAGGTGAAAACGGCCGAGGCGAGCGACCATTTTCGCACCACTGGCACGGTGGTGACCCAGCTCGGGTGGAAGGTGCTGGACCTCGAGCCCCAGCGAAAGGACAAGGGCGCCCAGGGCGAAGCTGCGCTCCCCACGGGGCTCGCCGCGGGCCAGGCGCGCCGAGTGGAAAAGACGGCGGTGCTCCACAAGCAGACCGAGCCACCCCGGCACTTCACCGACGCCACGCTCCTCACCGCCATGGAGACGGCTGGGCGCGAGCTGGGCAATCGCGAGCTCGAGGACGCCATGAGGGAGCGTGGGTTGGGCACTCCGGCCACCCGCGCGGCCATCCTCGAGACGCTGCTGACCCGGGGCTACGCCGAGCGACAGGGCAAGTCACTCGTGGCGACACCCAAGGGCTGCGCGCTCATCGACGTGGTGCATGACGCGGTGAAGAGTCCCTCGCTCACCGGCGAGTGGGAGCTGCGGCTGAAGCACCTCGAGCTCGGGCGGGGCACCCTGGGTGAATTCATGGAGCGCATCGAGCGCTTCGTGGTCGAGCTCGTGGGCGTCGTGTCGCGTGCGACCCCGGGGGCGGGACTGCCGGTGCCGACTCGACAGGGAGGTGCGAACACTTCAGCAACGAGCCACGGTGCGGGGCTGCCCGTGCCGAGTCGACACGAAAATGAGAGCACTCCCGCGACGAGCCCCGGCGCGGAGCTGTCGGTGCCGACTCGACAGAGGAAAGAGAACGCTCCCGCGGCGAGCCCCGGCGAGGAGCTGTCGGTGCCGACTCGACAGAGGAAGAAGAACGCCCCCGCGGCGAGCCCCGGCGAGGGAGAGCCTCGGAGCGCCTCGGGGGCTTCGCCGCGACGCTCGGCCCCGGCGACTCGAGGGAGCGGGAACGAGCTCGACCCAGGCCACCAGGCCGGTACGAGCGACCCAGGGGTGGAGCAGACGACGGGCCTCCGAGAGAGCACTCATCGAGGGCCTAGGAAACTGGTGTCAAACGCACTNNTCGGGCAACCTGTTCGGCGCTCTAGGAAACTGGTGTCAAACGCACTCGGTCGCCGGAACGCCGATCTGCTTCGCCGGGCATCGTCAGAGGCCCTTGAAATACCGACAAGTATTCCTGCGGGCCTCTTCCTCGCGCGGCTCGCACCTCGGCGTTCGGGCTCGGTCGGCGTTCAACACCAGTCTCCTAGGACACACGACGACGTCGCGTCAGCACGTCCGCCCGCCGTCGAGGCTCCTGCGGAGGTCGGCGCACGCAGCCTGTCTCTGCCGAGGGCGACCTCCCACCCGGCGCGTGGGGCTGCCAGGACGGCCCCGGCTCCTCGGGCAGAAGACGGAGCAGGGCCCCACGCCGACCCGGAGCCAGCGAGCCCGCCGCCGGCAAGAGGCGCTGGCATCGCTCGGGAGAACCCGAGTAGGACGAGTGCCTTGACGTCCGCGCGCCTCCCCTCCCAAACGACACCGAGTCCGGGGAGCCCCTCGTCGCCGCGCCTCCACGAGGTCCTCGAGGAGCGCTTCGGCTTCTCGGCCTTTCGCCCGTTTCAAGAGGAGGTATGCCAGGCGGTGGCCGACGGCTCCGACGCGCTGCTGGTGATGCCGACGGGGAGCGGCAAGTCACTGTGCTACCAGCTGCCGGGCGTGGTGCGCGGGGGCACGACGCTGGTCATCAGCCCCCTCATTGCGCTGATGGAGGACCAGACAGCCAAGCTGAAGGCCCAGGGCTTCGCCGCCGAGCGCATTCATTCGGGCCGGAGCCGCGAGGAGTCGCGAGCGGTATGCCGGGCCTACCTCGACGGGAAGCTCGACTTCCTCACCATCGCGCCGGAGCGGCTGTCAGTGCCGGGCTTCCCCGAGTTCCTGGCCCGTCGGCCGCCGACCCTGGTGGCCGTCGACGAGGCCCACTGCATCTCACACTGGGGTCATGACTTCCGTCCCGAGTACCGTTTGCTCGGCAGTCGGCTTCCGCTGCTCAAGCCGGCGCCGGTGCTCGCCCTGACGGCGACGGCCACCCAGCGAGTGCAGAGCGACATTCTGCAGCAACTCGGAGTGCCCGCGGCCCGGCGCTTCATTCGTGGGTTCCGCCGCGACAACCTCGCGCTCGAGGCGCTGGAGTGCCCCCGCAGGTCCCGGCTCGACGAGGTGAAGCGGGCGCTGGGTGAGCCCGGGAGGCTCCCGGCCCTGGTGTACGTGCCCAGCCGGCAGATGGCTGAAGACGTGGCGCAGGAACTGGCGCGGAGCCATCGGGCGGCCGCGTACCATGCGGGCCTCGAGGCGGGGCTCCGCTCGTCGGTCCAGGAGGCGTTCCTCGGCGGTCGTCTCGAGGTGGTGGTGGCCACGGTGGCCTTCGGGATGGGCATCGACAAGGCCGACATCCGCATGGTCATACACATGGGCCTGCCGGGGAGCCTCGAGGGCTACTACCAGGAAATCGGCCGGGCGGGCCGAGACGGGAAGCCCTCTCGGGCGCTGCTCCTCTACGCCTGGAGCGACCAGAAGCTGCACGAGACCTTCCTCGATCGCGACTACCCGCCTACCCGGGAGCTCGAAGCCCTGGCGTCAGACGTCCCCGCGGCCGGCATCCCCCGAGAGGCGTTGTTGTCGAGCACCGAGCTCGACGCCGAGGTGGCCGAGCCGGCCCTCGACAAGCTGTGGATTCACGGCGGGGTGCTGATCGACCGCGACGACCTGGTGCGCCCCGGCAAGGTTGGCTGGCAGAAGAGCTACGAGGCCATGCGCGCGCATCGCGAGGCCCAATTGGCCGAGGTGCTGGACTTCGCGCAGTCGAGTGATTGCCGCATGACGCGCCTGGTGCGGCACTTCGGCGACACCCGCGACGGTCGCCCCTGTGGGCAGTGCGACGCATGCCGGCCTCACGAGGCGGTCGGTCGCAGCTTCCGCGCTCCCACGGGCAAAGAGCGGGTGCTGGCCGAGGGCCTCCTGGAGGAGCTGGAGCGCTGCGACGCGCTGTCCACCGGCACGCTGTATCGGCGCCTGTGTCCGAACGAAGAAGTCGAGCGGAACGCCTTCGAGCGAGTGCTGGCGGCGATGGTGCGCGCCAAGGCGCTGAGCCTGAGCGACGACGAGTTCGCCAAGGATGGGAAGGTCATTCGTTTCCGGCGGGCGAACCTGCTGCCTGGGGGGAGGAGCGCGCTGAAGGGAGAGGCCTTCATGCTCGAGGCGGCGGTCGAGGCGGCGGCCCACCGAGGAGGACCGCGAAAGCGCACTCGGACTCCGACGGTCGTGGCCGATGCCGGGAGGACCGAGCGGCTCAGGGAGTGGCGGAAGGCGACGGCCCGCTCCCTCGGAGTGCCAGCGTTCCGCATCATGACCGACCGGGCGATGGCGGCCATCGCGGCGGCCGAGCCGGCGAGCGAAGACGCTTTGCTGCGGGTGAGCGGCGTGGGGCCGAAGTTCGTGGAGCGCTACGGGCGCACGGTGCTGCGGCTCGTGCGGGGCTGAGCCGGGGCCCGGAGCGTCTTGTGGCGCGCCGCCCGACTTCAGCGAGCATGGGAGGAGGCGCGAGCGGTGACGGCCCGACGTGGCGGGCGCTGGGGTGGGTCGTTACTCCTCGTCCGACGCCATGGTTTCGAGCCCCGTTCAGCTCGCAGACGAGCACTTCCGCCTCGCGCTGGAGGCGGCCCCGACGGGCATGCTCCTCATCGACGACGGCGGAACCATCGTGCTGGCGAACGCCTACGTCTTGCGGCTGTTCGGCTACGGCAAGGAGGAGCTCATCGGGCAGAAGATCGAGTTGCTGGTGCCCCAGCGCTTCGTTCGGCATACGGAGTTCCGCCGGGCCTATGGGGACGCCCCCAGCGCTCGGCTGATGGGGGTGGGCCGAGACCTCTTCGGCCGGCGAAAGGACGGCTCAGAGGTCCCCGTCGAGATTGGCCTCAACCCGATGCCCATCGGCGGGCGGGTCTTCGTCCTCAGCTCCCTCATCGACATCACCGAGCGGCTGCGAGAGGCCGAGCAGCTCCGCTCAGCGCTCGAGGCGAAGGAGATGCTGCTGCGCGAGGTGCACCACCGGGTGAAGAACAACCTCCAGGTCATCTCGAGCCTCTTGAACCTGCAGGTCGCCAGCGTAGGTGACTCGCCCGCGGCCAAGGTGCTGCGCGAGACGCAGAACCGGGTGCACTCCATCTCGCTGGTGCACGACCTCCTGCAGCTCTCTACCGAGCCGGCCCGCATCGACGTGTGCGAGTATTTCGCCGCCCTCACCTCGCACGTGGCGGCCTCCTGGGGCACCGGGGTCAATCTCAGCCTCGAGGTGCAGGAGGGGCTGCAGCTCCCGCTCGAGTCGGCGGTGCCTTGCGGGCTCATCGTCAACGAGCTGTTGACCAACTCGCTGAAGCACGCGTTTCCCAGTGGGAAGGGGTGCATCGTGGTGAGCGCCAGTCAAGATGGGGACCAGGTGGAGCTCGCCGTGCGAGACGACGGCATCGGAATGGTCGAGCACGCGACGCCCGGGCTCGGGCTCGAGCTGCTGGAGACGTTGAGTCGGCAGCTCGACTCCAAGCTGGAGCTGAGCCGTGCCGGGGGTACGACGGGACGGGTGCGGTTCAGGCCACCGGGGGCGTGAGTCCAGGCGGTACCTGAGGAACCTCAACGTTCTTTGGTCCGGGCGGTACCTGAGGCACCTCATGACCGCAGTGCCAACGTCTTTTGTCCGGGCGGACGGCCGCCACTCCCCCTGACCCCTCGCCCCGGCGAGGGGGGTCCCGCTCTCAGGGCCGCGGGGCCCCAGACGACCGCAGTGCCCCTATCCTCTCCCGGGTGATTGAACGTTGGCTGGGCGTGACGTTTCGTTCGGGCCTCCACCACCGCCCCAGTTCACTCTGACTCGAGAGCTTCTGGGTTCAGGCAATGCCCTCGGTCTTCTACCCTCTGCTGATCAAGGACACTGGTGGACTCCGAGCAGCGAGCGAGCTGCCTGGGCGGCGCTGAACGGGAGTGCAACCGAGACGTTGACCGGCAGAGGGCCGAAGACGAAGGGCATTGCCTGAACCCAGAAGCTCGAGGCTCAGAGTGAACGAGGGCGGTTGTGGAGGCCCGGGGGAGCCGCCACGCCACTCGAGCGTTCAGCCACCGAGAGGCAGACCGTTCGGCAGTGCGGTCGTCCCGGGCCCCGCGGCCCTATGAGCGGGCCCCCCTTGCCCGGCGGGCGAGGGGCGGGGGAGAGTGGGGGACCAAACGCCCAAACCGAAGTCGGTCCACTGCGGACGAGAGGTGCCTCAGCCCCAGCACCAGCCCCACCAGCCCCAGCCCCAGCCCCACCCCCAAGCGCCATGCCGCCCCACTGCGCCTTGTCGCCTTACAGGCCGCCTTCCCCCTGCCCCTTGGCCGGGTCGTGCTGGCCCGGCTCGGCTGGCATCTTGGCCTCTCTCTCTGCCTCTTCCTTCGTGCCGCCGACCGCCTCGGCTGAGGTCCGCGGAGGAGGGCCCGGCCGATGGGTCTCGTACACCGGAGCGGTGTCCCAATCGAACGCGCTCACCGCGTCGCCCAGCTTGCTCGGAGTGGTGGCCCGAAGGCGGTTACGCACCCGCGCGATGTTGGCCTGCACCATCGCCGGGTCGGGGTGCGACTTGAGCGCCTTGACCCAAAATTCGATGGCATGCTCGAAATCGCCCGCGTTCGCCCGGAGCCTGCCCAGCTCGAACAACGCGTGGGGCTTCAGCTCGGAGTCGGGGAATCGATCCACCACGTCGAGGAAGGCCCGCTGCGCGTCGGCTTTCCGGTCATCCATCATCGCCAGCGCCTGCGCCCTCAAGAACAGCGCGTCGTCGACGTAGGCGCTGGTCTCGAACTTCTTCGCCACCGCCGCCGCCTCCAGCGCCGATTGCTCGTAGTCCTGCAACTCGAAATACATCTCGGCCACCTGGTACGAGAGCTCGGCCGACTGGGGCGGGTTCCGCGCCAGGGCAGCGGTCAGCTCGGCGATGGCTCCACGGAGGTCTCTGAACTCATGGCGCAACAGCGAGGCCAGGTGAATCCGCCCCTCGAGCGTCTCGGGCGCCTCGGGGCACAAGCTGATGAGCTCGCGGTAGACCTCGAGGGCGTGTTTGAAGTCTCGCTGGGTGAGATAATACGTGTCGGCCGCGCCTCGCAGTGCCCTCGCCCGGTACACGAGGGACTCCGCCGTGCTGTCGCGCTGCAACAGGTCGAGCGCCAGCTTGTACTCCGCCAGGGCGATGTCGGCCTTCTGCTCGAACAGCGCCGCCTTCGCTCGCTCGAGGTGGGCCGGCGCGTCCTCCTTGTGGCACGCCGCCAGCGCGACCAGGAAGAGGAGCATGAGCCGTCTCATGGGCACCCCGCCGGCACGTACCGGACACAGCGGGTGGCCACGCAGTCGACGCAGCCGATGAGCTGATCCTCCGCGCTCCCGCAGACCAGGAGGTTCGCTGGCCGAGGACAGTCGGTCGCCGCCACGCACACCACTGGGCCTCCGTCGAGCCCCCCCAGCGAATCAGCGCGTGGACACGGGCGGTCACAGCCCATCAAAACCAGAGCCAGGGCAAGGCCGGCGCGCACCATGCGTCCCTCGTAGCAAACTCGAGGCCCGCCCGTCATGTTCCTCGACCGCCCCGAGACTCAGGCGTGGCTCGAACCGGCTGAATTGCAAGCCATTCGCAAAAACGCTCTACTTCAGTCGAGCCAGCACGGCGTCGAACAGGGCCAACTCGAGCTGCGCCGACGCGGCCTTGCCGATGACCTCGATGGTGAACGCCACCCGCGCCGAGCCCTTCTGCTTCACCACCTCGGTGGCCCGGGCTTGCCCGGTGATGGGTTCCGCACCCCGCCCCAGCTGGAGCGAGAACGTCACCAACTGCCCCACCTTGAACCCGTCGGGCAGCACCGCCGAGAAGCTGGTGCACGACACCTCCCGAGTCACCGCGCGGTAGAGGTTGTTCACCTCGACGGCGTAGACCTGCGCCACCTTGAACTGCTTGCGCGCGTCCACCCCGTCGGCCAGCCGCTGGCCCTGAGACGCCATCATCGAACGCGCCAACTCCTCGCACATGCCCCGGTGCTGCTCTCCGTCTGCCTCGGTCGCTCCGCCACTTCGAACCAGCTGGTGCACTGAGCGAAAGCCGGCAATCCACTGACTCGCGTCCATGGAGCTGCCTTGTGCGAAATACCTGCCGTGACATCAAGATACTTCAGTGTCACTGCAAGGCCAGGCGCTTGACGGTGGTCTCGTTGGGAGTGATATCCACCTCGACCGAGCTGTTGAGGTTCTGCTCGGGGTTGACCAGGGTAAGCACGTGCCGGCCGGCGGGGAGTGAGACGCTCACCAACGGCGTGTCGCCCAGCTTCCTGTTGCCGAAGTACACGGTGGTCCACGGAGTCGTGGCGAGGTTGAGCTTGCCGGTGGCCTTCGTCGACGCGGCCGCCACTGGGCGCTCGGCCCTTCGCGGGTCGTCGCCGGTGGGTTGAGGCTCGCGCTCGAGGGCGATGACGAGGGCGATGCGCTCGGCCACCGAATGAATCGACACTGCTCGCTTCTCGCTCACGAAGCCCTCGGAGGAGACGAGGAGCTGGTGCTCGCCCGTCTCGAGGTCGTCGAGGACGACGGGCGTGGTGCCGTGGGCGACGCCGTCGACGACGATGCGCGCGCCCGACGGCCTCGACTCCACCACCAGCGTGCTGTGCGCCGGAGCCGCCACTGGGGCGGGGAGCGGCTTGTCCTCGGTTGGCGTGGGGCCACCGGCCGCCACCACGGCCACCACGACCGCCAAGACGATGGCGGCGGCCGCCACGCCCAGCACGCGGAACCGCGCCGCCTTCCCTTTGCCTCCCAGACCGAACCGAGTGAAGCCGCCCTTGGGGTCGAGCGCGTCGGCCCCGTCTCCCAGCGGAGGGAGTACCCGCGAGGCCGAAAAACTCGACGAGAGGTCGCCCCGCTTGGCCGACTCGATGAGGGAGCGCCGCTGCTCGATGCGCTCGGCGAAGAGCTCCTTCATGTAGTCGGCGACATCGGTCGCGGTCGTGCGCCGGCCGGTGCGCAGCAGCCAGTCTTCCAGGGCGACCTGGAGCTCGCGGGCGGTGGAGTAGCGATGCTCCCGGCGCTGGGCCATGGCCTTGGCGATGATGCGATCGAGCGCGTCGGGTACGTCGGCCCGCCGCTCCTGGGCTCGGGGCATCGGGGCTCCCGAGAGGATTTTGCGGAGTATCTCCAGGTCCTCCAGCCGCGGGAAGAGCCGGGTTCGAGTCACCATCTCGAACAGCACCACCCCGAGCGAGAACACGTCGCTGCGCGGATCGACCGGGTCGGTGCGCCCCTGCTCGGGAGACATGTAGGCCAGTTTGCCCTTGAGCTTGCCGCTCACCGTGGCCTCGTTGGCCACCTTGGCGATGCCGAAGTCGACCAGCTTGAGCGAGCCGTCGTAGGTGACGATGAGGTTCTGCGGGCTCACGTCGCGGTGAATGATGACGAGCGGCTCGCCGTTCTGGCCGGTGCGGGTGTGGGCGTAGTGGAGCCCCTCCGCCGCCCAGGCGAGGAGCTGTGCCGCCAGCGGGCCAGGCATGGGCTTGTTCTTCCTGAGGCCCTCTTTCCACACCGTCGACAGGCTCTCTCCGTCGATGAACTCCATCACGATGTAGAACGAGCCGTGCTCCTGGCCGAGCTCGTAAATCTGCACCACGTGCGGGTGGGTCAGGCCAGCGGCGAGCCGCGCCTCCCCGACGAACATCTCGACGTGTTCGGGGTCTTCCTCCAGCGCATGCACCATGCGCTTGATGACCACGACCTTCTCGAAGCCCCTCAGGCCTGGCTGACGCGCGAGCCAGATCTCGGCCATGCCTCCTGAAGCCAGCGGAGTGATGAGCTGGTACCTTCCAATGGAGGCTCCGGGAAACCAGGCCGTGGACAGCGTATTCAAGTCGAACCCAGCATGGATCGACCAGCCGCTGTGTCAATCCGACAATTCACGATACGCTCGACGCTCATGTCGCCCCCCGTCTTGCTCGTGGTCTCGGCGCTCCTCGCGACTCCGGACAGCCGGCTGAGCGAAGCGAGACTCCTGGCGGACGAATTCCAATACGACAAAGCCACGAGAACAGCCGAGGCGGCCCTCCAGCTGTCCGATATCACCCGCGAGACGCTGGTGGGGCTGTACGAGGTGCTGGGCACTGCTCATGCGACCCTGGATCGCCCTGGTCGAGCACGGGATGCGTTCGTGAAGCTGCTGGTCATCGCCCCCGAACATCACCTGTCGAAGAACCAGCCGCCACGCATTCGTACGCCGTATTTCGAGGCCCGCACCGAGGCAGCGCGCCTCGGGGCACTGGCCATCGTGAGCGAGCCGGCCACCCGCGTCGACAGGCGGGTGACTGAGCTCTCGGTGCGAGTCCAGGACAACCCACTCTTTCCTGCGCGGGCGGTGCGCTTCTCGGTGCAGGAAGACGGCGCGCCGGTGAGGGTGGAGCGGGTGCCCGTGACACCCGCGAAAACGGCCGCTCTCAAGGTCGACGGCAAGGCCATCAAGTGGTCCGCCGAGCTGCTCGGTGAGCGCGGCATCGTCCTCGAGGTGCTGGAGCGTGAGGAGCAGCCCCTCCCCGAGCTGATCGCGGCGGTCGAGGCGCCACCGCAGCCTGCTCCGCCACCACCCACGCTCCCCGCGCCGACCGCGGAGGCAGCCCAGCCCACCGCGTGGGTGCGCCCTTTCGGCATCGTGGTGGGGGCCGTCGGGTTGGCCGCCCTGGGCACCGGCGCGGCGTTCGGGTTCCTCTCGGCTGACGCCCGCTCCAAGGTGGACCACGCCGCCAGCGACGCGGGCGTGGTGACGGGCCTCACCCAGAAGCAGGCCGCGGCGCTCGACCATCAGGCTCGCACCGATGCGCTGGTAGCCGACATTCTCTTCGTGGCCGGGGGCGTGCTGGTGGGGACCGGCCTCGGGCTGTTGGTGTTCGGGCCGAAGGCGCCCCCGCCGGTTACCTTCGTGGTAGGGCCCGTCGGCGTCGGCGTCTTCGCCCGATTCTAGCTTGAAGGAGGGGCGATCGCCGCCCGAGCCAAGAGTGTGAGCCCTTCCGGTGAGCCAGCCTCGCGAGTGCGGTTCCTCGGGGCGGGCCTGGTGCGTCAGTTGACCCAGCGGCTGGCTCCGGCGCCGCTGCGCTTCAAGCCTGATGAGCTCTTCCGGGTGGCCACCGACGACGGCAACGCCATCGCCCTGGGCAGGTACCGAGCCCGAGGCGGCCGCCGCTTCGCCGAGCCGGTGGTGCTCGCCCACTCGCTGGGCACCAACCGCTTCAACCTCGACTTCGACGAGCGCTACTCGGTGGCCCGCGCCCTGGCCCAGCGAGGCTTTGAGGCGTGGGTGCTCGAGGTTCGCGGGCACGGCCTCCATGGCGTCGCGGCGGGGAGCACCTTCGACGTGGAGGTGGCCCACGACGTGACGGCCGCGCTGCGGGCCGTGCTGGCCGCTGGGGCGCCCGCCGCGCTGTGGGTGGGGCACTCGCGAGGAGGGCTCTTGGCCTTGGCGCACCTCGCCCGCTTCCCCGACGCGCCGGTGCGGGCCATCGCGACGCTTGGAGCGCCCACGGCCTTCTCGTCACTCGGCGTGCGGCGCTTCGTGCGAGCGCTGGGGCCCGTCCTCGGTCTCGACACGCTGCCCCTCGCGTGGCCGGCCAGGGTGGCGGTGCCCTGGGGCCTACCTCCCGCGCCCATCGGCCCCTACCTGCTCAACGCGAGCAACGTGGAGCCCGACGTCATCCGTCAAGCGCTGGCCTACGTGATGGTGGACCTCCCCGGAGGCGTCGCCCGCCAGTTCGCCCGCTGGGTGAGAGACGACGCCTTCGATGGAGAGGACGGCTTCGACTACCGGGCCAACCTCACAGCCATACGCCAGCCGTTGCTCACGGTGGCCGGCGCGGTCGACGCGCTCGTCCCTCCCGCTGATGCGCACGCCGCGGCGGCGCGAGTCAGTGGCCCCAGCGAGCGCGTGACGGTCGGCCTCCACCAGGGCTTCTCGGCCGACTACGGGCACGGAGACCTGGTGCTCGGCCGGCGCGCGCCTGAAGAGGTGGTGCCAGTGGTGGCCGCCTTCCTGGCTCGCCACGCGACGCCCGTTTGAGCCGTGACGGCCGCCCATGAGCCCGTTACCACTGGGCCCATGTCCGAGCTCCGTCTCCATACCTGCATGCTGTGCGAAGCCGTCTGCGGTCTCTCCGTCGAGCTCGATGGAGACCGCGTCGTCAGCGTGCGGGGAGACTCGGAGGACCCTTTCAGCCGCGGCCACATCTGTCCCAAGGCGGCGGCCATTTCCGACGTGATGGACGACCCGGATCGCCTCCGGCAGCCGATGCGCCGGGTGGGCCAAAGGTGGGAGCCCATCTCATGGCCCCAGGCGCTCGCCGAGGCCGGCTCGAACCTCGCTCGCATTCAGAAGACCCACGGCCGCAACGCGCTGGGGCTCTACCTGGGCAACCCCACGGTCCACAGCTTGAGCGCCTTCCTGGCCGCCGTCTTCTTCTCTCGCGCGCTGCACACCCGCTCGCGGTTCTCCGCGACCTCGGTGGATCAGCTCCCCCAGATGCTGGCGGCGCTGAGCATGTTCGGCCACCAGTTGCTCGTGCCGGTGCCCGACGTCGACCGCACCGAGCACTTCCTCATGCTGGGGGCGAACCCCTTGGCCTCCAACGGGAGCCTGATGACGGCGGGCGACATCCGCGCGCGGCTCCTGGCCCTCAAGGCGCGGGGCGGGAAGCTCGTCGTGGTCGACCCCCGGCGCACCGAGACCGCCGCCATCGCCGACACCCACCACTTCATCCGGCCGGGCGCCGACGCGGCGCTGCTCCTCGCCCTGCTTCAGGTGGTGCACGCCGAGGGGCTGGTGAAGCCGGGCCGGCTGGCGGCCTTCACCACCGGCTTCGAGCGCCTGGCCGAGTTGGTGCGGGCCTACCCACCGGAGCGAGTCTCGGCGCACACCGGGCTCTCGGCCGAGGCCATACGCGGCATCGCCAGAGACTTCGCCCGAGCGCCCAGCGCCGTTTGCTACGGCCGGATGGGCGCCTCGACGCAGGAGTTCGGCGGCCTCAGCTCCTGGCTCATCACCGCGCTCAACGTCGTCACCGGGAACCTCGACCGCGCAGGGGGCGTGATGTTCACCTCGCCTGCTGTGGACCTGGTGGGCCTCACCACCCGCATGGGTGACCGAGGAGGCTTCGGGCGCTGGAAGAGCCGGGTTCGGGGGCTGCCGGAGTTCGGCGGTGAGCTCCCGGTGGCCACCCTGGCCGAGGAAATTGAGACCGAGGGTGACGGCCAGGTGCGCGGGTTGGTGACGTTCGCAGGGAACCCGGTGCTGTCGACCCCCAACGGCACGCGGCTGGATCGAGCGCTGGAGCGCCTCGACTACCTGGTGTGCATCGACCTCTACCGAAACGAGACGACCAGGCACGCCAACCTGATTCTGCCCACCAGCTTCGGCTTCGAGCGCGAGGCCTACGACGCCCTCTTCTACGCGCTGGCGGTGCGAAACGCCGCCCGCTACGCGCCAGCGGTGGTGAAGGCTCCCCCCGGGGTGCGCCACGACTGGGAGGTGCTGCTCGACCTTGCCCGCGCACTGAGAGCCCACGGCGGTGGCCGGCGGGGCGCTCGCCAGGGTTTCACACTGCGAGCGGCTCACCTGCTCGGCCCCCGACGGGCGCTCGACCTGTTGTTGCGAATGGGGCCCAGGGGTCTCTCGCTCGGGGCGCTGCGCCAGTCGCCCCATGGCCTCGACCTCGGCCCGCTCGAGCCTCGACTCCCCGAGCGGCTGGCGACGAAGGACCATCGCATCGCGCTGGTCCCCGAGGTGTTCGCGGCCGACCTGGCCCGCCTCGACGAGCGACTGACTCAGACCTCCAACGGCGCGCTGGTGTTGATCGGCCGCCGGCAGCTTCGGAGCAACAACTCGTGGATGCACAACAGCCTCCGACTGGTGAAGGGGCCGCCCGCGTGCACCCTGTTCATGCACCCCTCCGACGCGTCCGAGCGCTCGCTCGCCTCGGGGCAGCAGGCGCGGGTGCGCTCCCGAACCGGATCGGTGCAGGCCACGGTGGTGGTGACCGAGGACATCGCCCCCGGCGTCATCAGCCTGCCCCACGGCTGGGGGCACGACCGCGATGGGGTGACGATGGAGACGGCGGTGGCCCACGGTGGGGTCAGCCTGAACGACCTCACCGACGAGCTGCGCGTGGACGCCCTCTGCGGCACGGCGGCCTTCAGTGGCACGCCGGTGACGGTGGAGCGGGTCGAGCCGAGCACGACGGCCCCGTGAGTGCGGTGACGTCTTCGCTGGCCTTCTCGCAGGCGTCCATGGGCCCAACTCGAAGGTCGGCTACCAGCTCCCGCCTGGACCGCCCCAAGCGCCCATGTCCGGCGGCGAGCCATCGGCATCCGTGAGGCGCCCGCCCATGTCCCACCCGGAGTCGATGGCGGGCGAGCCGGTGGCCAAGTGGAAGTCGCCGGTGCTCGGGTCGCGCAAGAGCGGGTCAGTCTCGATGTTGCCGTCGACCCCGATGGTCATCGCCAGCGGCAGCGACGGATCGCGCTCGAAGACGAGGTTGCCCCTCACCCAGCCGACCTGGATGTATTCCTGATACAGCGCGCTCGCCTGGGACTTGACGATGAGGTTGTTCAAGACGTCCACCGAGCCGGCGGTGATGCTCACCGAGCTCGCCGAGGAGCCGTAGAACGTATTGTTCATGACCACTCCGCGGTCCTGGAGATGGTTGGCAACGTATGCATTGTCATTGCCGACGAAGAGGTTGTTCTCGACAACCGCCAGCGCGTGGAAGTACGGGAGCACGGCGATCGCGTTCCCCTCGAACACGTTGTGGGCGATATGCGCTGAGCTGTCGGCGCACGTGGTCAAAGAGGAAGTGGGCACCGGTTTCACTCGGGGCTGGTCCACGCCAGCGAGCTCATGGCCGTCGGCGTAGATCGCCGCAGCGTACCAGTTTCCGCTGCAGCCGAGCACGTCGCGCCCGCAGGTGGCGGCGAAACCGACGCCCCGGAACGTGAACCCGGAGATGCTGACGTCCTGCGCGCCGGTGAAATCGACCAGCGTCTTCGCCGCCCCTCGTGCGTCGAGAATGGTCTGGGTGGCGCCGCTCCCGGTGAGGGCCACGCCCGACTTGAGCCGAACAGACTCCGCCCAGGTCCCAGGGCCGACCAGCACCGTGTCACCTGCCTGGGAGGCATCGATCGCCGCCTGGATGGTCGGGAAGTCCTCAGGCACTCGCAACACGTCGCTCGAGACGTGGCCCTCGGGGCCGGGCTGGCAGCCGCCTTGCTGAACGGTCGACGCCAGGGCCTGGCGGCTCACGCTTCGCTGGAGCAAGTGAAGGTCCTCGGAAGGATCGAGGGAGACCTCGAGCGTCTGGGTCCCCGGCGCGATCAGTCGGAGCTCCTGCGTCACCGGGGCATCCCCACGGATTCGTGTCACCACCACGTCGCCGCCTTGCTCGGTGAGCGCTCGAGTCAGCTGCAAGCGCGCGACCCCGGCAGGCTGAGTGGGCGAGGCCGTCTCTTGAGCCGGAGCCTCGACGGAGACCGGCGCGATCGGATTCCCACAAGCCGACAGCACGGCTACGACGATCCACTCACCTCGCCTAATGCTCATCATCTGTCGCCTCCCTTGGTGCCGATGGTGAATCGTAGCGCAATTCGACCTTGGCTCGCACGACGGATCCGAGCAACACGCCAGGAGGACCCACAGTCAGCGGCGCTGGACCGGAGTCAGGACCAGGTTCGAGTAGGGCGTGAGGTCGTGCAGGTAGGCGTGACGACGATCCATGGCCGTCGTCCAGGGTAGCTGCTGGAAGTTTCGCCAACCATCCTTGTCTGGGTTGTTGTCTGTCCTCTCGACGAAGACGTCCGCCGTGTCGGCGTCCATCGCGCCGTTGTTGTTCAAGTCCAGTGGAACGGGCTTTCCGTTGGAGTCCAGGAGGATCGTGCCGCCGACGTACGCGTATTTGTACTGCCCGACAAAACCTTCCCAGATGTTGCGCACGTTGGTGAAGGCCGGACCGTTGATGCCATAGGCCGACGGGTTCGCCAGAATATTGCCCCCGAGGACGCTGCGATGGCCCGTTCGGCAGAGGGTCATGATCAGTCGGTCGGTGTCACCCTCGACGATCTTGAACACCTCCCAGTAGAACGTCGCTTCGGGTTGAACGGCGCATCCGGTGCAGACCGTCGGGTAGGGGACGTTGTATCCCTCCTCTGGATGCCCGGCGGCGAACTCCTCCATCGAACGAACGTCGATCAGCACCGGCGACCCCCGGTGTCCGCGCGCGTCGTGATGCTTCGATCCACCTTTCAGTTCATCAAACGCCTGAGCCGCGCTTATCTCTGAGAGATAGGAGCGAGGGAGGTTGTAGCGATTTCCTTGGCCATAGGCATTCCAGGTCGCCGTGACGACGCATGCCGCGGTGAGACCGACAACTGATGTCGCATTCACGTGGTTTCTCCTTCTTGTAGCCCCTCATTCCAGTGTCTCCATGAGCGTGCAGAGCTCATGTCCGAGGCGGCCGACCCAATGCCGACCGAGGACTCAATTGAGTAACCCCCGGGTCGAGTGGTGTCGCCCCTTCCGGCCCCCAGGTGCTCCCACATGTGGCCGGTTGTACGGAGGCCCAAGAACGGCTCTCACCCTCGACCTCCCTTGCTTTCTGCATCGGAGGCGCGATTCGCCGCGCGGACTCCATCGAGTTGGCAGCGGACACCAGACGCCTTCCACGGCCAGGTGAAGGGCGAAGTGAGCACCACGATCGCAACGGCCCAGGGCAAACAGGAGTGGGGGTCCCCGCACGCTCGGTTCACCGCGGAGGAGAAGCTCACCATCGGAGCATCGCTCAGTGGAGAGGCTGGGCTCCTCGTCGACAAGAGCAAGCAGAACCCGAAGCTCATCGCTCACATGAAAGGCGAGGGCAAGGCGGGCGAGCAGGCATCCCTCTCCGGGCAAGGGGCCGTCGGGAAGCACGTCTCGACGGCGGGCAAGGGGGAAATCAACTCGGGCGCCTGGGGAAGCGCCGGCGCTACCGTCGCCTTGGACCCCAGACACGGCACGATGATGGGGAAGCTCGGCGCGTCAGGCTTTGCTGGCGCCGAAGAGAAGATCCAGGGCGAGGTCAAAGTCGGCTGGGTGCGTGTCTCGGCGGGTGTGGGGACCAAGCAGGGGGTCGGCGGTGATTTCCAGTTTGGCGCGGGCATGAAGGACGGCCGCGTGGGCTTGGACATCGACGCGGGTGCCGCCGTCGGCTGTGGGGGCTCACTGGCCTTCGGCATGTCACTCAACACCAAGGCCATGGCGAAGAAGGCTGCGAAGGGCTTCCTTGCGATGAAGAAGCATTTCCGGCACACGCCCAGCGCCTCGCCTGCCGCCCCGTCGACGACGCCCTCCGCGACTGGGCCGAGTACCGCCACTCCCGCGCAGGGGACGAAGACCGCGCCGTAGGGCCCCTTCGAGCTGCGTGCTCAGCTCGGAGCCCGAGCGGCCTTTCGCCGGCGCGCGTAGCCCAGGGCGAGGAGGACCACCGCGGCCGGCGGCACCACCATGCCAATCACCCGGCCGACCCGACGCCCTTGCTCGAAGGCGCTGGGTTGCCCGAAGGGCTTCGAGTCGACGGCCAGGAGCACCGGCAGCGTCACGGTCGCCATGACTCGCTCGGCGGCCTGCACCAGCTCGGCCTCGTGCGCCGCGGTGCCGACGAACGAGACGTTGTAGGCGCCCTTTTCGCCGAAGACGATCCAGTTCAGCATTCGGCTGTTGTCGGGCGCCGGGCCCTCGACCACGAACCGAACAGCGGGCGTGCCGGCCAGCCGCGCGCTGACCCATGCGCGCCCCTCGGCCTGCGGTGTGAGCCGCGTCGACTGCTTGGTCTTCTCCGACGAGCCCGACGCGAAGCCACGTACCAGGTCATCGAGCTTCTCCTGGGCGAGCTGCTCACCGCGCTGGGCCGGCAAAGCGGTGACGATCACCGGGGCACCCCACCCAGCGCCACGGAGCGCGGCCACCGCCACCAGCCGAACCCCCGGAGCCGATTGCTGGCGGACCTGGTCGCCCAGCGCGGCGAGGTCGTCACAGTCCGGGTCAGCGACCTCGGGCCGCGGCTCGAGCACGCAGGTGTCGAGGCCAGGAGCCTCGAAGTCGATTTGAAACCCATCACCATCGGAGACGTGCGCCGCCCACCCGCTCGAGGAGGCGCACACGACGAGACCCAGCCATCGCCACATGCCCCCGCCATACTGCCGGGAGGCCGTGGTTTCCACCGCTGCATTCAACCGACCAGAGAATTGGTCCACCGCCGAGCAGCCGGTTAGAAATACGCCAGACATGCGCCCAAAGCGAATCGGCATCCTCACCGGCGGCGGCGACGTCCCCGGCCTCAACTCCGTCATCAAGAGCGTGACCTACCGGGGCTGGGAGAAGGGCTGGGAGACCGTCGGCATCCGCCGGGGCTTCGAGGGCCTCACCCACGTCAACCTCGATGACCCCGTCAGCAAGGCCCACTACGTCATCGACCTCAACCGGGACAACACCCGCACCATCGACCGCACCGGAGGCACCATCCTCCACTCCACCCGCATCGGCCCATCGAAGGTGCGCGTGCTGCCAGAGCACCTCCGGGGTGCGGACTTGCCCAGCAGCGTGGGCAAGGGCGGCCTCACGTACGATCTCACGGGCCAGGTCCTCGAGAACCTCCAGCGGCTCGAGATCGACTCGCTCATCACCATCGGTGGAGACGGCACCCTCAAGTCGGCGGCCGAGCTCGCGCGCCGGGGCGTGAAGGTCATCGGCATTCCCAAGACGATGGACAACGACGTCCGGTCCACCGAGTACTGCATCGGCTTCTCCACCGCCATCTCGCGAGCCAAGGACGCGATCAACCGCCAGCGGACCACGCTCGGCTCGCACGAGCGAATCGGCGTATTCCGCATCTTTGGCCGCGACGCCGGCTTCACCGCTTTGTACACGGCCTACGTGACCACCGCCCGCTGTCTGATCCCCGAGTACGAGTTCGACCTGGACCACCTCGTCGAGCTCCTCGTCCACGACAAGCTCGAGAACCCAAGCCGGTACTCCTTCGCGATCGCCGCCGAGGGCGCGATGTGGAAGGGCGGGCAGGTCGAGGAGTACGGCCCCGCCGACTCGTTCGGCCACAAGCACAAGGCCAACATCGCCGAGGTGCTCGCCTCGGCCATCCAGGCCAAATCCGGCCACGAGACGCTGGCCAGCGAGCTCACCTACGACCTCCGCTCGGGCGACCCCGATGCCGTCGACTCGATCGTCGGCATCACCTTTGCCAACGTGGCGATGAACCTGATCGCGGAGGGCGTCAGCGGCCGAATGGTCGCGATCCGCGGCGGCAAGTACAGTCACTCGCCCCTGCCGGATCCCAACCAGGGCCCGCGCTCGATCGACATCGCGACGATGTACAACACGGATCGGTACCGGCCGATCTACACGGACCGGATAGGGCTCCCGCTGCTGCTCGGCATCCCCGTCGCGGAGGATCCCTCGCTCATCAAGTAACGATCTCGCCATAGAGCTCGAAGGCCCCGGCTTTCACCGGGGCCTTCATTCACGCGATTACGTAGTCCGGTGATCGCCCGTTTGACATGTAGGCTGCGGCAAGGCACGGTTCACAGGTGACAACCTCATCCTCTCCAGCGCCCCTCCTCACAGGCCGCGACCTGCTGCGCGACAACGGGCTTCCCGTAGAGGGACCGACACTCTGGGGAAAGCCCGTCTCGAGCAGCGGCCCGGGCGTCTTCATCGTCGAGCTGCCCGCGCCGCAGCCCAAGGTGGCGATCGACCCGAACGCCATCCGAGATTGGCTCACGCGCGTCCCGGGCCTGCTCCTCGACGGCAAGCATCCGACCGTCGCTGAGTTGCAGTCACGCCTGGCCTCGTACTGGATTCCGGGCCAGGCGATCCTCTACATCGGCTCGGGCCAGAAGTCCGTGGCGGCCCGGCTGGCCGGTATGTACAAGACCCCGCTCGGCGAACGGCGCCCGCAACCCACCGGTTACTGGCTCAAGACCCTCCACGACCTNNGGCTTCTCCACCGCCATCACCCGGGCCACCGCCGCCATCGATCGGCAGCGCACCACCATCGGCTCCCACGAGCGCATCGGCATCTTTCGCATCTTCGGGCGAGACGCCGGCTTCTCGGCGCTCTACGCCGCCCACGTCACCTCGAATCGCTGCGTCATCCCCGAGTACAAGGTCGACCTCGAGAAGCTCATCTCGTTGCTCCTCGCCGAGAAGCGAGAGAACCCCTCGAACTACGCCCTCGTCATCCTCGCCGAGGGGGCCGCCTGGCAGGGCTACGAGGTGCAGGAATATGGCCGGCCCGACGCCCTCGGGCGCCGCAAGCGAGCCTCGGTCGCCCAGGTGCTCAGCGAGGAGATCCAGCACCGCACCTCGGAGGAGACCATCGTTTCGGACCTCACCTACGACCTGCGCTCCGGCGACCCCGACTTCATCGACAAGCTGGTCGCCTCCACGTTTGGCACCATGGCGCTCGACGCCATCTTCGACGGTGCCTCTGGCCTCATGGCCGCCGTCGTCAACGGCTGTTACAAGCTCATGCCCCTGCCCGACCCGGCCCTCGGCGCTCGCCGGGTCGACGTGGCCACCATGTACAACACCGACCGCTATCGTCCTCTGTACGGCAACAAGCTGGGGCTCCCCATCTTCTTGAATCGAGAGGCCCCCGCTGAACCGTGAATGAGCCTGGGTGACGCGCTTCGAGGCGCCACCGCTCCTTCACACTACTTCAAGGTCGGGTCGAGCCGCATAACTTCCCAGAATCTGGGACGCAATCGTTCGGTCGCTCGTTCGTCATGTCGACGTCGCTTGCACGGAGGTTAGTGAGGCTTTACTAACGAACGACATGGCCCGTCCCCGTCAGGTCACCAACGAGCAGATTCTCTCGACGACGCGTGCCTGCGTGCTCGAGCTGGGGCCTCAGGTCTCGCTCGACACCGTGGCCGATCGGCTGGGGGTGACCTCGCCCGCGCTGCTCAAGCGCTTCAAGAGCCGCCAGAACCTGATGATCGAGTCGCTTCGACCCCCGCGCGAGCTCCCCTTTCGGGCCGAGGTGGAGCGGGGCCCCGACCCCAAGGCTCCCTTGGAGCCCCAGGTGGAGGCGATGCTGGCGCGGGTGTTCGACTTCTTCAGCGAGATGGTGCCCCGCATCAGCGCCCTGAGGGAAAGCGGCATCCCCCACTCCTACTTCTTCGACCGGGGCATCTCTCCGATGTCGGGCATTCACGTGCTGACCAAGTGGCTCGAGGCGGCGATCGACGCGGGCGTGGTCAGGGCGGACTCTTCAGAGAGCGTGGCCACCGCCATGCTCGGAGCGCTCACGGCCCGTGCCTTCACCGCCCACTGGATGCACCACGCGTATTCGTCCCGGTCCAACCGGGAATACCTGAAGGACATCACCCAACTCTTTTGCCGTGCCCTGTCGGTTCCCGCGCCGTCCCGGCGTCGGAGACGGGCCCGACCTCGCTCCAACCGCAAACCCCCGGAGTCTTCATGAGCCCCTCCCCCCGAATACTTTCCCTCGTCGCGGCGCTGGTCGCGATGGGTGCCTGCAGCAAACCCCCCGCCTCGACCGAGACGGCTGGTGACAAGAAGGCTGACCTCGTCGCGCTGCCGCCAGTGAAGGTGGACACCGCCGAGGTCGCCCACCAGAAGATGCCCCGCTTCCTCACCCTCACCGGGAGCGTCAACGCGGATCGCCAGTCAGAAGTCGCCGCCAACGTGGCGGGCCGAGTGGCCGCGACCTACATCGAGCGCGGCATGCCCGTGAAGGCAGGCCAGGTGCTGGCGGTGGTCGACTCCAAGGCCGCCGGGTTCCAAGCCGCCGCGGCGGTGGCCCAGTCGCAGGCCGCCCAGACTCAGGTGACGCTGGCCAAGCAAGACTGCGATCGCGCCGACGCGCTCTTCGCCCAGGGCGCCATTCCCAAGTCTGAGTACGAGCGCCAGAAGAGCCAGTGCACGGCCCAGCTCTACCAAGCCAACGCGGCCCAGGCGAACGCCGACCTGGCCGGGAAGCTGGCCGGCGACACGGTCATTCGCGCCCCCATCGACGGGTTCATCGGCGAGCGCTACGTCAACGTCGGCGAGTATGTGCAGCCGGTGTCGAAGGTAGCCAGTGTCTACGCCATCAACCCGGCCCGCGTCACCATCAGCGTCCCGGAAGCCGCCACCGCGCTCATCAAGACGGGCCAAACGCTCGACATCGAGGTGTCGGCGTACCCCGACCGCGTCTTCCCGGCCACCGTTCGCTTCGTCTCGCCGGCGCTGCGGCAGAACACCCGCGACCTCATCATCGAGGCGGTGGCGAAGAACGACGACGGCAGCCTCAAGCCGGGCATGTTCGCCACCGTGAAGCTGGCGGTCGGTGAAGAAGAAGAGCCCACGGTGCCGGTCGATGCCATCAAGGCCGAGGGCACCATCAAGCGGCTGTTCCTCGCCCGCAACGGACAGGCCTTCGAGATCGTGGTTCAGACCGGAGTCGTCAGAGACGGCCGCATCGCGGTGCTGGAGCCGTTGAACGCCGGCGAGCGGGTCATCGTGAAGCCGCCCCCCGGCCTTCGCGACGGCTCTTCCATTCAGTGAGCCCATAGGAGACCAACGACCATGCAATGGCTCGCCGAACTCTGTGTGAAACGGCCCGTCTTCGCGACGGTGCTGTCCCTCATCATTCTGGTGGTGGGTGGCGTCTTCTACAAACAACTGGGAGTCGATCAGTTTCCCAAAATCGACTTTCCCGTCATCGTCGTGATGACCACGCTCCCCGGCAGCTCGCCAGAGGACATCGAGACCGACATCTCGGACAAGGTCGAGGCGGCGGTCAACACCATCAGTGGCGTCGACGAGCTGAGGTCCAACAGCTCCGAGGGCTTCTCGCAGGTCGTCATTCAGTTCGTCATCGAGAAGAACGTCGACGTGGCTTCGCAGGAGGTGCAACAGAAAATCAACACCATTCTCCCCGAGCTCCCCAAGGGCATCGACCCGCCCATCGTGATGAAGTTCGACCCTGACTCCTCGCCGGTCCTTTACGTCGCGCTCAGCGCCAAGGATCGCGACGTGCGCGACGTCACCGACATCGCCGACCGGGTGGTGCGGCGCCGCCTCGAGTCGGTCGACGGCGTGGGCCAGGCGGCCATCATCGGCGGGCGCAAGCGCCAGGTGAACGTGGAGATCGACCCGGTAAAGCTCAAGGCGCTGGGCATCTCGCCGGTGGAGGTCGCCCAGGCGATCAACGCCCAGAACATCACGCTCCCGGGCGGGCGGGTGGACACCAGCCGCGATTACTTCAGTGTGCGGGTGCAGGGCCGGGTCGCCGACGTCGAGGAGCTGAAGAAGATCGTCGTCCGCGATCAGAACGGCCGCTCGGTGCACCTGGACGAGCTCGGCCTGGTGGAGGACGGAGTCGAAGACGTCGCGACCTCGGCGTTGTGGAACGGCGAGCGCACGGTGCTCCTCGCCATTCGCAAACAGTCGGGCACCAACACCGTGGCGGTGGTCGACTCGGTGCGAGCGCGGATGGTCGACATCCAGAAGGAGCTCCCGCCCGGCTACAAACTGCAAGTGCAGCGCGACTCCTCGGCGGTCATTCGCACCGGCATCGACGCGGTGACCGAGCATCTCATCTTGGGCTCGTTCTTCGCCGCGTTGGTGGTGTTGATGTTCCTGGGAAACCTCCGCAGCACCATCATCGCCGCGCTGGCCATTCCCACGTCCATCGTTGGCACCTTCGCGTTGATGAAGATGCAAGGGTACACGCTCAACACCATCACGCTGCTGGCGCTCGCGCTGGCGGTCGGCATCGTCATCGACGACGCCATCGTGGTGCTCGAGAACATCTTCAAGCACGTCGAGGAAAAGAACGAGCCGCCCAAGAAGGCGGCCGTGAGCGGCACCAGGGAAATCGGCCTCGCGGTGACGGCCACCACGCTCTCGCTCATCGCGGTGTTCCTCCCCATCGCCTTCATCGGCGGTATCCCCGGGCGCTTCCTGGGCAGCTTCGGCGTGACGATGTCGTTCTCCATCGCCGTGTCGCTGTTCGTCAGCTTCACCTTGACCCCGATGCTCGCCTCCCGGTGGCTCAAGGAGCATCCTGCCGGCGCGCCGCCCCCGATGCTGTTCAAGGTGGTGGAGTTCTTCTACCGGCCGATCGAGCGTGTCTACATGGTGCTGCTCGGGTGGTCCATGCGTCACCGCTGGGCGGTGGTGCTCGCGGCCTTCTTGACGCTGGCGTCCACCGTGCCGCTCGCGAAGATCGCCCACACGGGCTTCTTGCCGGTGGATGATCGCGCCCAGTTCGAGGTCATCGTGCGTCTGCCGGAGGGCCGCTCGGTGCCGGCCACCGAGCTCGTCGGTGAGCGGATCGCCCGCATCGTGCGCAAGCTCCCCGACGTCACCGCCACGCTGCTGACGGTGGGCGACGACCCGGCCAAGACGCCGAACCAGGCGCGCATCTACGTGAAGCTGACCGACCCCGACAAACGGAAGCTGACCCAAAACCAGATCAAGGACGTGGTGCGCGAGCAGATTCTCCCCACCCTTCCTCCCGAGCTGCGCGTCAACGTCGCCGACGTCAACGAGTTCGGTGGTGGGCAGGCGACCCAACGAATTCAGTACCTCATGGCGGGACCAGACCTCAAAGCCATGGAGGCGGCGGTGCCACGCGTCGTCGAGCGGATGAAGAGGCTCCCCGGCTCGGCTGACGTCGACTCGACCCTGGTGGTGGGCAAGCCCGAGCTCGGCGTCTTCGTCGACCGTCAGCGGGCGGCCGATCTCGGGGTGCAGGTATTCGACGTCGCTCAGGCGCTCCAGTACCTCGTGGCGGGTCAGAAGGTCTCCACCTACTCGGAGCGCGGCGAGCAGTACGACGTTCGCCTGCGGGCGACCCAGGAGTACCGCACTGACGAAGACGCGCTCCGGCTCATCACCGTGCCGAGCCGGAAACTCGGGCTCGTGTCCTTGGCCGACGTGGTCCAGGTAAAGCGAGGCTCGGGCCCCACCACCATTCAGCGATTCCAGCGCGAGCGACAGGTCACCTTCATGATGAACCCGAAGCAAGGGGTCGATGAAGGGGCGCTGGGCGCGTCGGTGAAGAACATCCTCTTCGAGGAAGCAGCCAAACTGCCCAAGGGGTTCAGCGTGAAGCCACAGGGCACGACGAAGATGATGAAGGAGACGATGCAGTCCTTCGCCTTGGGGCTCCTCGCCTCGCTCATCTTCATGTACCTCATCCTCGCCGCCCAGTTCGAGTCCTGGCTGCACCCGGTCACCATCTTGGTGTCGCTGCCGCTGACGATTCCGTTCGCCATCGCGTCGGTCATCATCTTCGACCAGGCCATCGACATGTACGCCCTCCTCGGTTTGTTCGTGTTGTTCGGGGTGGTGAAGAAGAACGCCATCTTGCAGATCGANNCAGATCGACCACACCAACCAGCTGCGCGAGCGGCAGCATGGAGTGGTTGAGAAGGCGCTCCACGGAGCCGAGGGGGTGCACGGCGAGCAGGCGCTGCGTCACTCGCTCCACGAGCAGCTCGATCGCTTCATCGGCCGGGACATGTTGGAGGAGGCCTTCGCCAAGGTTCACTTCAGCGACTTCGAGGCGGTGAAGAAGGCGACGTGGGGCGCCTACCGGCTCAAGGCGATTCTCCGAGCCAACAAGGACCGACTGCGGCCGATTCTCATGACGACCTTCGCCTTCGTCGCCGGGATGATCCCCCTCATCACCGCCAAGGGTGTCGGCTCGGGCTTCAACAAGGCGACCGCCGGCGTGGTGGTGGGCGGGCAGATCCTCTCGCTGGTGCTGACGCTCCTCACCGTGCCGGTGGCGTACTCGTACTTCGACGACTTCTCGGCCTTCTTGAGGCGCGTGTTCGGGCACAAGGACAAGGCCGCCGCGACGGAGCACAAGCCCCATGAAGCGGCGGTCGCCGCGGAGGTGAGCAAGTGAAGCCAACCCTGATGCTCGTCGCGCTGGCCGCGCTGCCGGCCACCGCCCAGTCCACGACGGTGAAGGACTTCCTCGTCGCCGCCGACGGCCAGAACGTCGATCGGCGGATCTCCATGGAGCAGCGGGAGCGGGCCGTGTGGGAGTTCCACCAGGCCTGGACGGCGCTGCTCCCGTCGGTCACCGTGTCGGGGAGCTGGAGCCACAACCAGTACGCGGCGTTCATCTCGGGCAGACTCGTCGGTCAGACCGACGACATCGTCCTTCAGCCCTACGTACAGACCGACGGGATGCTGCGAGTCGATCTGGCTTTGATCGACACCACGCGGTGGATGCGAGTAGCCGCGGCGGGGAGCAGTCGCGAGTCGGCGGTCGAGCGCGAGCAGGTGATGCGAGATCTCGTCCGCCGGCAGGTGGTGGCGTCGTTCTACGGGTACGCGGCCTCGCTGGCGGTGCTCGAGTCGGGGCGGCGCTCTCTCTCGGTGGCGGAGGCCCAGCTCAAGTTGGCCGAGGTCCGGGCGCAGGCGGGGAGCGCGACCGAGCTCGAGCCGCTCAGGGCCCGTGCCGAAACCGAACGGAACAAGCAGGTGGTGACCGACGCGCTCTCGCTGGTGGCCACGAGCCGTCGGACGCTCAAGACCCTCTCTGGGGTTGAGCCTCCCGAGCAGGTCGCGCTGCCCGAGCCTGACCTGCGAGCCGAGCCTGGCTTCGAGGAGCTCGAGAAGGGTGTAGACGCGCTCCCGTCGGTTCGCGCCGCGGATCGCGACCTCGAGGCGACGGGCGCTCTGGCGACGGCGGCCCGTCTGGCGCTGATTCCGGTGGTGTCGGCCCAATTCACAGAGCGCGCCACCAACGCGTCGAGCTTCACGGGGAAGTCCTTCAGCTACATCGCGGGCTTGGGCTTCTCCTGGCGCCTCGACGGGCCGACGATCGCGGGGATGGGCGTGCAGGGCCACGTCGAGGAGACGGCGCGGCTCGCGACCGAGAAGGCGCGGCTCGCGGCGAGGGATCAGATTCACTCTGACTGGCAGCGCTTCAACGCCGCCCTCCAGAAGGTCGAGGCCGCCCAGGCTCAGGTGCAGGCGGCCACCCGCGCCGCGCAGGTCGCGCGAGATCGCTATGCGGTGGGCGCTGCGACTCAGGTCGACGTCATACAGGCCGAACGCGACGTCTTCACGGCCGAGCTGGGGCAGATCCAGGCGAAGACCGAACTCGCCACCGCGCGCACCTCGGTGCGCATCAGCGCAGGGCGGCCGCTAGACGACGCTCTCTAATAAATCAAGTTTGGGGTGCGTGGGTGCGCCGGGGCCTCAAGGGGCTCCTGCGTCACCTCACCTTGCAGTGCCAAGCCCTTCATCCTGGGCGGAATACACGCCACTCCCCTCCGCCCCTCGCCCCCGGCGAGGGGGACCCGCTCATGGCCGCGGGGCTGAACAACCCGCACTGCTGCCCCCACCGCACAGCTTCACAAAGGCCTGAGAAGGGCCGACCACCCAAGCCAGGCGCAGCC
>PMBV01000431.1 GCA_003153055.1 Myxococcales bacterium | reverse complement strand
CTCACCATGCCCGAGACCATGTCCCTCGAGCGCCGGCGCATGCTCAAGGCCTTCGGTGCCGAGCTGGTGCTCACCGAGGGCGCCAAGGGCATGTCGGGCGCCATCGGCAAGGCCGAGGAGATCGCCGGGAGCGACCCCAAGCGCTTCTGGGTCCCCCAGCAGTTCAAGAACCCGGCGAACCCACAGGTGCACTTCGACACCACCGGCCCGGAGATCTGGAACGACACCGACGGGAAGGTCGACATTCTCATTTCGGGCGTCGGCACCGGAGGCACCATCTCCGGAGTCTCGCGCTACATCAAGCACCAGAAGAAGCACCCCTTGCTCGCGGTGGCGGTGGAGCCGATTCACTCCCCGGTGCTCACCGCGGTGCGCGCTGGCCAGCCGCCCAAGCCCGGCCCCCACAAGATCCAGGGCATCGGCGCCGGCTTCAAGCCAGATGTGCTCGATCTCTCGCTCGTCGACGACGTGGTGACGGTGTCGAACGACGAGGCCGTTGAGACCGGTCGCCGCTTGCACCGCGAAGAGGGCATCACCGCCGGCATCTCCTCTGGCGCCGCGGTGGCCGCCGCCGTGAAGGTGGCCCAGCGGCCCGAGTCCAAGGGCAAGCTCATCGTCGTGATTCTCCCCGACGCGGGAGAGCGCTACCTCTCGAGCGTGCTGTTCGAGGGCATCGCGGCCTGACCGCACGGATACTCCGCCCCATTGGTCGATTTCCGATAAAACAGAGCAACGTCCGTTTGGCCGTTGTTTTCGACGGCCCGAGCAGGTAGCACGCCCGGGCCGCCTTCCCCTTTTTGAGCCCTCGCCATGTCAGACGACCGCCACCTCGACCCCAACGTGCCGGGAAACCCGGCGTACCATTTCACCATCGTGCCGCCCGGGGCTCCGTCGAAGGTCGGCTGGGCCAATCGAGCCGAGCTGGTACCGGCGGCGCGGCTGGGAACCCAGTGCGTGCACGCGGGCGTCCAGCCCGACCCGGCGTACGGCGCGGTGATCCCGCCGATCTACCAGACCTCGACCTTCGCCTTCCGCGAGGTCTGCACCAACGCGGGCTTCGACTACACGCGCAGTGGCAACCCCACCCGGGCGGCGCTCGAGGAAGCCCTGACGCTCTTGGAAGGCGGCACGGGGGCGACCTGCACCAGCACTGGCATGAGCGCGGTGATGGTGGCGTTGAACCTGCTCCCGGCCAACAGTCACCTGTTGTGCACGGTGGACTGCTACGGCGGCACGTTCCGGGCGCTCGAGCACGCCAAGCAGGCCACCGGGCTCCAGGTGACGTACGTCGAGCTGGGCCAGCTGGAGGCGGTGCGCCGGGCCCTGCGTGACGACACCCGAATGGTGTGGATCGAGACGCCCTCGAACCCCCTGCTCCGCGTCACCGACATCGCCGCGGTGGCGGCTCTGGCCAAGGCCCGAGGCGCCATGACGGTGGTCGACAACACCTTCCTCTCTCCGGTGCTCCAGAAGCCCTTCCTCCACGGGGCCGACCTGGTGGTGCACTCCACCACCAAGTACCTCAATGGCCACAGTGACGTGGTCGGAGGCGCGGTCATCGCGGGCCCCGGGCGCACCGGGCTGGCCCAGCGAATTCAGAGCATGAACAACCTGCTCGGCACCTCGCAGAGCCCCCACGATGCCTCACTGGTGTTGCGAGGCCTCAAGACGCTGTTGTTGCGCATGAGAGCCCACGAGGCTGGCGCCCGCGTGGTGGCGAGCTTCCTGGCGGCGCACCCTGCCATTGCCAAGGTTCACTACCCAGGGCTCCCCAGCCACCCTCACCACGAGCTCGCCAAACGCCAGCAGAGCGGCTTCGGCGCAATGCTGAGCTTCGAGCTGGCCGACGCCCGCCCCGAGCGGGTGAACCACATCTTGAGGACCTTGCGCTGGTTCACGCTGGCCGAGAGCCTCGGCGGAGTCGAGAGCTTGGTGGCGCACCCGGCCTCGATGACCCACGCGGCGATGACCCCAGCGGCGCGGCTCAACGCCGGCATCACCGATGGCGTCATTCGTCTCTCGGTCGGCATCGAAGAGCCGGAAGACCTGGTGGCAGACCTGGAGCAGTCGCTCCGCGGCCTCCCGGCGTAGCGCTCGGACGTCTGGGACGCGCGGCTCAGCGCCGAAACGCGTCGGTGGTCGAGATGAGCTCGTGGAGAATGCCGGGCTCATGGGCCGCGTGGCCGGCGTCCTCGACGATCTTGAGCACTGCCTCGGGCCAGGCCCGGTGGAGCGCCCAGGCCGACTCCATCGGGCACACGACGTCATAGCGGCCTTGAACGATCACCCCGGGGATGCCGCGGAGCCGGTGAACGTTCGCGAGCAGCGACCGCTCGGCGCCCACCCACCCATGGTTGATGAAGTAATGGCACTCGATGCGCGCGAAGGCGTCGGCAAAGGCGTCTTCGCTCATGCGGGCGACGTACCCCTCGTTGGGGAGCAGGTAGCTCGTGCGGCCCTCCCACGTGCTCCACGCCTTCGCGGCACGGGCCCGCGTCTCGGGATCCGAGCTGGTGAGCTGACGGTAGTACGCCGAGACGAGATCCGACCGCTCCCCCACGGGGATCGGCTCGAGGAACTGCTCCCAGGCGTCGGGGAAGAGGTGGCTCGCCCCCGCTTGGTAGAACCAGTCGATCTCCCACTTTCGCAACAGGAAGATGCCCCGAAGCACCAGCTCGCTGACCCGCTCGGGGTACGTCTCGGCGTAGGCCAGGGCGAGGGTGCTGCCCCAGGAGCCACCGAAGACCTGCCAGCGCTCGATGCCGAGGTGCTCGCGCAGCGCCTCCATGTCGGCCACGAGATCCCACGTGGTGTTGTGCTCGAGCGACGCGAACGGGGTCGACTTCCCGCAGCCTCGTTGATCGAACAAGACGATGCGATAGGCCCGAGGGTCGAAGAAGCGCCGCTGCTTTGGCTCGGAGCCACCACCCGGGCCGCCATGGAGAAACACCACCGGCTTGCCCTCGGGGTTGCCTGATTCCTCGAAGTACAGCTCGTGCCCATGGGACACGGCGAGGTGAGCGACTCGGTACGGCTCGATCGGCGGGTAGTACGCGCGCGTCAGCATCGGGCCCCGACACCTACCACGTTCGAGCCTCCGCCAGCGATGGCCCTTCGGCTCCGATTACACTGGGGCCATGATCGAGCGCCTGCCGGATCTCCAGCTCTTCACCCGCATCGTCGAGTCCGGGAGCCTGTCGGCCGCGGCCCGTTCGCTGGGCCTGAGCCAGCCGACCGTGAGCAAGCGGCTCGCGGCGATGGAGCGGGAGCTGTCGGTGCGCCTCGTGCAGCGCAACACCCACCGGCTCCGCCTCACCGAGGAGGGCCAGGCCTGGTACGACGCCTGCCGGAAGTGGGTCCTCGAGCTGGCCGACGTCGGCGAGCGGCTCAAGGGGAAGAGTGCCGACATGAAGGGCACCATCCGCGTGAACGCACCCATGGCCCTCGGGCGCCAGGTGCTTCTGCCACTGGTGCTGCGCTTCCTCGACGAGAACCCCCAAGCCTCCGTCGACGTGACGCTCGACGACCGCCGGGTCGACCTGGTGGAAGACGGCGTCGACGTGGCGGTGCGCATCGGGGCCATCGGCAACCCTGACGTGGTCGCCCGCAAGCTGCTCACGTACCGCAGCTTCCTCGCCGCTTCTGGGTCCTACCTGTCGAAACACGGGCGGCCCCGCTCGCTGCAGGAGCTGCTCTCGCACACCATCGTCTTCTACGGCCGCCCCCTGGTGGAGGACGTCGAGGATCCCACTGGCCAGGTGCGGCTCCACGCCAACGCTCGGCTCATCACCAACGACGCGGTGGCCTTCGTTCAGGCGGTGCTGGCGGGCGTGGGCATCGGGCTCACCAGCCCGTGGAACTTCAGGGACCAGCTCGCCTCCGGGGCCCTGGAACGGGTGCTCCCCCAGGCGTGGGGTCAGCAGTATTCGGTGCACGTCATCTATTTGCCGTCCAAGGTGATGCCCGAGCGGGTGCGGACGTTCACCGCGTTCCTCCGACGCGAGTTGCCCAAGTCGGTGAGCGGGCTGCCCGGAGTGTCGGTGTGACGCGTTCCTCGAGTCGGCTGGAGGGCTGATCGGAGAGAAGCGCCTTGAGCGCGCTGGCGGGATGGTTGCCCGTTCTCCTGGGCGACCCCAACCAGCCCCTCGACCATGGGGCGAGGTGAGCGAGGGTCCCCAGCAACGTCACCAATGGTACCATTCGAAGCTACGCGCCGCGCGTCTGAGGCGACCGCTGCGGCCATCGTGCGACGGGAGCAACGCCCCACCCAGGCCTGGAGTGGAGCCCCCCCCGCGGTCATTCCACTTCGGAATGACCCCTCTGCTCCGCGCGCGCCTACTCCCGGCGCCTCGACGTGGGCATCTTGCACGGTGAAGGAGGTGCTTATGTCTCGCGTTCGTCTCTCTCTCACCGCACCGTTCGACGTGGTTCTCACTGGGTTGTTGGTGGCCATCGTCGCCTGGGCGCTCCTCGCCTCGGCGGTGTTGACCTCGTTGGCTCCGCTGTTGTTGGCGGTCACCGAGATCCGCAGA
>PMBV01000490.1 GCA_003153055.1 Myxococcales bacterium | reverse complement strand
GAGCCGATGACGAGGGGCTTGTCCGGATCGCCCTCGAGGAAGGTGATGACGACTTCCTGTCCCTTGCGGGGGATGAAGACGCACCCGAAGCCGATGCCAGCGGAGGCTTGGGCCACCCGCACCCAACACGAGGGCTTGATGGCCTTGTCCTTCCCATTCCACGGCCTGGCCCAGTGGAACTGCACCTTGATGCGGCGATGCACGTCGGTGGTGATGTCCTCGTCGCCCACCACGGTCGCCGTTTGCATCGTCTGCACGAAACGGCGCGGCGGGGTCGCGAGCCTGTACAGCACGTCTGACGCCACGCACCTGAAGGTGTTGGAGTAGGTGACTTCTCCTACCTCGGCGTTGAAAGTGCCCCTTCTCGTATCTCCCGGCCGTACGCCCCGGTGGCTCACCTGAATCACCAGGTACTTCCGGTTGAGCTCGTCGCGCAGGGCGTTGTCCAAGTCGAACGTCACGCCCGGGGAAAGCCCGGTGACGTCGCCGTCTCCGGAGGCGATGCGGGTGCGGGACAGGACCGTCTCTCGAATCACCTTCGCGCGGACCTCGGCGCTCGTCTTGTCATACACCCCGTCGCCATTCGGTGCCCGGAGCCCCACCGGGGCCTCACCCAGGTACCACTCGCGCTCCCGCTTGAGGCTGTCCTTGCCCTGCGCCGACGTCTCGTCGGGGGTCGCCGCCTTCGACCAGTTGAAGGCCCGCACTGTCGCCGTCGTCGACGTCAGGCGCGTATCCAACGTGAAGCGAGTCACCGTCTCGGTGACAAGCTCCGCCTGGAAGTGCGTCTCGAAGGGCACCTTCCCGTGGTCCATCGTCACCAGCTCGAGGTACGTGTCGGCGGAGTCGAAGAGGATGAGCTCCTCTGCCTTCTCGCCCTGCTTGAAGTACCACATGATGCCTTCGGTCCCCATCAGCCGCTGGACGAAGTCGAAGTCGGTCTCGTCGAACTGAGTGCAGTACTCGAGCTCCTGGTAGTCCTTCGAGGTCTTCACCTGCACCTTGCGGCCGTAGTCACCCAGGGCCTCCTCGAGCACCTGCTTCAAGATGGCGGTGACCTTGAGGTTCTGGAAGATGCGGCTGTTCCGCCGCTGCCGGAGCAGGTCGACCGCCGGCATGATCATGAGGTCGACGATGCCCGTCGGCAGGTTCCCCTGGGGTGTCATCGCGTCGAGGGCGATGCCCGAGAACGTGGCCTCGACCACGATGCCGTTGAAGTGATGCACGAGGCCTCCGCGCGTCAGCGTCAGCGTGCAGGCCTGACCGACGAGCTTCGACTCGTCGATGCTGGGGTCTTTGGCCACCAGCCTGAGCGTCAGCGTGTACGGCTTCGACAGGTTCTCCTCGAGCTTGAACTCGAAGGGCTCCAGCTTCGGGAGACTCCCCGAGCCGTGGAACTCGAAAGACTGCACAGCATTCGGAACTAGGTCCTCGCCCCCGCTGCTCATGTGTCTGCTGCTCCCCGGGGGCATCTGTGCCCCCACCCTGTGCCACCAGTTTACATCACCGAGCTGCTCCGCCGAACCGAAACTGAAGCCCAGACGTTAGCTCGATATTCCCGTTCTTGCGAGTGGGGAGCTCCCGGGCCGGCGACGTGCCCCCGGCTTCCTCTTCTGGCGAAGGCCGCTGATGTGCTAACCCTCCGGCGTCACTGTATTGCTGGGAGGCGAGTGGATGGTTTCGGGTTTGAGGTTTCACCACGGTTGGTCGATTCGAAGCTTTTTGGGCGATTTCCGGTTCGTTCGGTCGTGGGATCTCGACGGCGACGAGCGCGACCAGGTCGTTGACCCTCGCACGGCGCAGGCGGCCTTGACCTCGAGTGTGCAGTTCGGCTGGGCCTCGGGCACCTTGGCATCCATGCATGCCGCCGTGTGCCGCCACAGCCCAGGCTTCGCGCCAAGGGCCGAAGTGGTGCTCCCGGAGGTGCTCGAGGCCGTGCTCCGAGGAGAGCTCGTCGCGCTGAAGGAGCAGCCCGGCGTTCCGCCGCCGCCCGTCGAAGAAGAGGTCAAGGTCGAGCCCGAGAAGGAAAGCGGACCGGCCTGGTTCGAGGTTCGAGTGGTGTGGGACGACACGGGCGAACCGGTCAGCGGCGTCGCCCTCGTCATCGACCCGGGGAAGGGGAGCACCTCGATGCTCGAGACCGACTCCGATGGGCGAGCCCGAGTCGACCCGGTTCCTGGTGCCTGCAGCGTGCGGGCCAAGGCTGACGGTCTGGCGTACAAGGAGTGCGCGCGCTTCGTCGACACGGGAGAACGGCCTCCGCCCGAGAACGCTTCGACCGCGAGGAGAAAGGCCCCTTCTGCCCTCGCCATCGTCGAGCTCCGCCACGGTCGAGATGGAGAGACGCTGGAGTCGGTCGCCACGGCCGCTGGCCTCACGTGGAAGAAGCTGGCCAAGTTCAACTTCGGCACCGACGACCAAGACAAGGTGAGTGCTCACCTGGCCGCCGACGTGGGCTGCTTCAAGCGGGGTCCCGACCAGAAGAAATACGTCTTCACCGCCGTCGATGACCCGGGGATGCTCCTCATACCGAAGCCTCTCGAGCTCAAGCTGCTCGCTCCGGGCGTCCACCACGTCTTGCGTGTCGCGCCGATCGAGCTACCGCTGCGCGCATTTCTCTTCTCCGCATGAGACCGCTCGTCTTCGGAGGCTTGCCCGGGGGTGTGCGTCAGGAGTACCTTCGCCCTCGTGGCAATTTCGGCCTGGAGAATTTGCACTCCGATGGGGGAATTTCGCGGCAGGGTTGAGCGCTTCGGGGCGCAACCTCAGCCTGACGAAGCCGACCTGGCGCGGAGCGTGTGGTTCTTCGCGTCGTGTCAACTGCGCAACCTCGAACCAGCTGCGCTCGATGGGGCCCTGGAGCTGAGCGCAGAGCTCACCGGGCGCAGCGAGTCGCTCCCACGAGACAGAATGGATGGAGCCTTCGTGGGGCGCCTTGGGGAGGAGCTCTCGGTCGCGGTCACCTCGGGGTGCCTGCAGTTCGAGAAGGTCGAGTGGGCGCTTCCCCCGTCACCTGACGTCGAGGGGCCCTACGTGCCCGAGCCGTGGGAGTCAGACGTCCTACTCGACTTCATCGAGGTCGTCTTGGTCGACGAAGACGGCGCTCCGGTGCCCAATGTGGCCTACCAGCTCAAGCTGCCAGACGGAAAGGTCGTCGCGGGCCAAACGAACCACAACGGGAAATGCTGGACTCCCAAGACACCTTCAGGCTCGTGCGAGCTGACCTTTCCGAAGCTCGATGGAGCCGTCTGGGCCCCGAGTTGAGCTCGGGCCTCGATCGCGAGTCGCCCGACGAAGCTGTCCCCACCTAATGCCTGCTGTGGTAGTGTGACGGCGATGCGGGGTGGACGCGAGGTATTGGTCCGGCTCTCCGAAGCCGACCTCGGTGTCGTAAAGCCCGCCGCGGGTGCCGCGGGGCTCAAGCTCGACTCCTTTCTCGTCGCCGCCACGCTCCGCTTCCTCGCCATCGACTCCGACTTCCGCCGCCAGTTCAGAGCCGGTCGAGTCTCCTGGGGCCCCCAGCCGGCCCGTTTCGCCGCCGCCGAGCTGGTGCAGATCGACCTCTCCGAGGCGCAGTTCGCGGCCATCGAGAAGGCTGCCGGGGGCGTCCGCTACAACCGCTCCGGCCAGACCGTCGAGGTCACCGAGGCCCAGTTCATCGTCGGAGCCACCACCCGGCTGCTGGAACAGCACGTCAAAGGGGCCTTCAAGCACCTCCAGGCCGATTTGAGCCCGTTTCTCGCCGAGACGCTCCCTCCGATGCCGGTCCTCGACGAAGGCCCCGCCCGCATGAACGAGCGGGAAACCGCCGCGATTGTCGCCAGCCCCCGGAAGACCCCTCCCACCGTCATCGTGTCGGGCTCGATGCTCGATCTCCCCGTCGTCGCCGTCTCCCACTCAGGCTCCCGGGCCGGCGTATGGAAGGCGATCCCCAGCCCGGCCCCAGCGGAGCCGCCCGCCAAGGCCACCCACCGCCGCTCCGCGCCGCCCATGACGCACCCCGTCGATCGCGAGGAGCGCGAGGAGCCCGCCAACTGGAAGCCCGGTCGCTCGCCGCTGCCGGGGTCGCGCACGCAGGCCAACGACGACCGCGAAGAAGACGGTGCGGAGGACGAGCCCGAAGAGCTGGAGCCTCCTCCACCGGCCAAGGGCTTCGACCTGAAGATTGGCTTGGCCATCGGCGGGGTGCTGGTGCTCAGCGCCGTCGGCACCGGCGTCTGGGCCACTGCGAACCGCGCTGCCCCGGCTCCCAAGGTCGCCGTCCGTCCTCCGCCGTCCGATGAGCTGGCTGAGCTGCGGCCGGTGCTTCCTGGCACACTCGCGGCGCACGCTCCGTCTGAGGCAGGCCCCGGTGGCTCCCCCCGCGTCATCGAGCGCCCCAAGCTGCCCCCGCCGCCTGACCTCCCCGAGCCCGCGAGCGACCAGAACGACCCCGACCTGACCGGTGCCTACAAGGCCCTCAAGGAGCTCACCCGCCAATTTCACCAGAGCACCCCCTCGTCGGACATCGACGCGATTCTCCGCAAGGTCTACCGCCGCCCTCGCGTCCTGCCCGACGGGAAGATAGTTCAGAACGACGACCTTCGGCCCGAGCACCGGTACGACGTCTTCATTGATCGCGCCGTGGCCGAGGTGAAGGACGTCTACGGGGTGCCTCCCGCCCTGGTGAAGGCCATCATCAAGCGTGAATCGAACTTCGACCCGAACGCCAAGTCGCCCGCGGGGGCCGTCGGCCTCATGCAGGTGATGCCGTTCAACGCCGCCAAGGTCAACTTGACCGTTGCCGACCTCAGCGAGCCAGACACCAACATCTTGGCCGGAACCCGGCTCATCGCCGTGCTGCTCAAGTACTACGCCGGCGACGTCACCGATGCGTTGGTGGCCTACAACGCCAAGGCCCGGCCACTGTTCGCCCCGATACCCAGAAATGGGGAAACTCCCGGCTACGTGGCCGCCGTGCTCGGGTACTTCGACGAGTTCAATCGGGCCCCTTCCTCGCGCTGAGGTGAGGCGAGGTGAGATTGACGCTTGGTTTGCCCTGGGTCTTCTCGTACAATCCCGCCCCTTCAAGCGAGGGGAACAAGGTGGATCTCGACATCGTCTTCCGTCGTGCCATGGGGCTTCGAACGGTGGTTGGCTTGGGTTTGGTGGCGGTACTGGGAGGGTGCGCGCATCATCAGAAGGGGTTTCGGTGCGAGCTGCCGCCACCCCTCTTTCTCATCGTGGCGGCCGGCAACGACCTGAACCCGAGCGAGCGAGGTGAGGCCTTGCCCACCTTGGTGCGAGTCATGCAGCTCAGCAGCGTCGCCAAGGCCGACACCTACGACCCGAAAGACCTGTGGGACAGAGCCTCCGAGACGCTGGGGCCCGACCTCATCGCCCAGGAGGAATTCACCGTCGAGCCCGGCGAGCGAATTCTCCGCTGGGTGAACCGGCGGGGGCTGACCAACTACCTGATGGCTGTGGCTCTGTTCCGGCAACCCACGGGCACCGACTGGCGCACGGTGGTGCCGCTGGCGCCCATCGAGGAAGACGAGTGCCCCGCCGAGGCGCCTCCGCCTCGAACCGGGAACCCCAAGCCGGGCGACCTCAAGCTTCAGGTGTCGCTCGATCGTTTTCTCATTCAGGGCGGGAAGGTCGGGGTCAGCAAATGAGGTTGCCGCAGAGGGTGTCCTGGAGCGAGGGCATGTTCATGACGCCCCAGCACATCCAGCAACAGGACGCCTACCATGAGGCGATGGGCATCACCCGCATGCGGGTGGCGTCGGCGTATGCCTGGGGCGTGGTGTCGATGGACCTCGACCAAGAGGGCCTGGCCGCCGGCGAGTTTCAGGTGCTCAAGTTTCTCGGGGTGCTGCCCGACGGCATGATGGTGGCCTTCGAGTCTGGCCAGCCCGAGGCCCCCAGCGCTCGGCGCGTCGAAGAGCTCCTCACGACCCAGAAGATGCTCGAGGTCTTCGTCGCCGTCCCTAAGGACCTCGGCAATGACCAGGGCCTCGTCTCGGCGCCGGTCGACTCCAACCTGGCCCGCTACGCAGTGGTCACCCGCGACGTGCCCGACCAGAACGCCCAGGGCTCGGTGTCCCAGGTCGCCTTCGCTCAGCCGAAGGTCAAGCTCATGCTGGGTGACGAGCCTCGCCAAGACTACGAGTGCATCAAGATCGCCGAGCTGACCCGCGACGCCGCCGGCAGCATCCTCATCGTGCCCGAGTACATTCCACCCTGCGTTCGCATCGACGCGGCCCCGTTCATCGTCGACGGCCTGCGCAAGCTGCTCCGCACCGTGGTGGCCAAGCAGCGCGACCTCGCCGGGGCCCGCAAGTTCCGCGACGCGTCGGCGGTGGAGTTCACCTCGAGCGACATCACCAAATTCCTCCAGCTCAGCACCCTCAACGGGCTCATGCCGGTGCTCCAGCACATGGTCGACCAGGCGTCGATGACGCCCCACGCCGTGTACTTGCACCTGTTGAACGTGGCGGGCCAACTGTCGACCTTCCAGGGCACCGACGACCCCGCGACCTTGCCCAAGTTCGCCTTCGCCTCGCTGCGCACCACCTTCCAGGAGCTGTTCGATCGCATCAACGTGATGCTCCGCTCGGTGGCCATCTCTCCCGCGCTCACCGTGGCCCTGGAGCGCCGGGCCAAGGGCATGTTCCTCGGCCGGCTCGACGACGAGCGCATCACCCGTTCGGCCTACGTGCTCCTGGGGGTCAAGAGCGAGATGCCCGAGCAGCAGGTCGTGAGCGACGTGCCGCGGCTCACGAAGATCGCCTCCCGCGAAGAAATCACCCACCTGCTCAAGACGGCGACCACCGGTGTGCCCCTCAAGGCGACGGTCCGGCCGCCTCCGCAGATCTCGGTGAAGCCCGGCATCGTCTACTTCTACCTCTCGCTCAAGGACCCCTTCTGGAAGAAGGCCTTGTCCGAGCAGAACATCGCCGTGTACCTCCCGGCGCCCTTCGATACCGAGCAGACCAACGTCGAGCTCTACGTCGTTCCACACCCGCCGCAAGGGTCCGCGCCCGGCAACCGGTGAACCTCGATGGACAACGTCAACGATATCGTCGGCACGAGCCTGGGTGCCATCTTCCAGCTCCGCCGCCTCGGCTCGGGCACGACCAGCCGGCCGGAGCAACTCCACCGGCACATGAGGGGCTTCATCGACGATTTGATGAAGCGCGCCGGCGCCGCTGGCTTCGACCAGGCCGACACCCAAGACATGGCCTACGCCGTGGTCGCCATGGCCGACGAGGCGGCGCTGGGCCTGTCTGATGCGGTGCGCGAGTACTGGATGGCGCACCTCCTCCAGTTTCAGTACTTCAAAGAGAACCAGGCCGGCGAGGGCTTCTTCGACCGCCTGAAGCAGGTGCGGGGCGACCCGAACCGCCAGTCCGTGTTGATGGTGTACTACCTCGTCTTGTCGCTCGGCTTTCAGGGCAAGCACGGGGTGCGGGGCGGAGAGCTCGAGCTCATGGCGCTCCAGGAAGACCTGGCCAAGGAGCTCGGTCGCTCGCTGCCCCGCGGCTTCGAAGAGGACGTCCTCTCCGAGCACGCCGAGCGGCCTCCCGAGGCCAGCGTCGCCGGTTCTCAGTCGAAGCTGGTGATGGTGCTGGCCGCGGGCGGTGTGGCCCTCGCCATCGTGTTGTTCATCGTCCTCCGCGTCACCCTGTCGATGGAGGTGCGCGACGTCGCCAAAATCGCCGCCTCGTCGCCCAAGAAGGCGCCGGCCGCCGCCCCCCGCCCTGAGGAGCCCTGATGATCGGCCTGGTCTTCGTGGCCGTGTTGCTCGCGCTCATCTGGGGCGTGGTTGTCGCGCTCGAGTTGCCCCTCGCCATCGCGGTCATCCCCACGGTGACGGCGGTGGTGGCGGTGCTGGTGGTGGTGCTGGTGCGTTTCCTCCAGGCGCGCAAGGCCGCCCAGCAGCTCGAGGGCTCGCTCAAGTCCCAGGCGGCGGAGCACGAGAACGCCGTTCGCCCTGACCTGAAGCCCGAGGTCAAGGCAATGCGCGCCGAGTTCAACAAGGCGCTCGCCTCGCTCAAGGGCGCCCGGGGCACCAAGGGCGGCGCCAGCGCCCTGGCCGTGCTGCCCTGGTACATGATCATCGGCCCTCCCGGTGGCGGCAAGAGCACCGCCTTGCGGAACTCGGGCCTCCAGTTCCCCTACGTCAGCAAGCGGGGCGGCGGCGTGAAGGGCGTGGGCGGCACCCGGAACTGCGAGTGGTGGTTCACCAAAGACGCCATCGTCCTCGACACCGCCGGCCGCTACGCCGTCGAAGAAGACGACCACGACGAGTGGCTCTCGTTCCTCAACACGGTCGTCAAGAGCCGCCCGCGCAAGCCCATCAACGGCCTCATCGTGGCCATCGCGGTGAGCGAGCTGATGGGCACCGAAGAAGAGGCCGCCGAGCGCGGCACGCTCTTGCGGGAGCGGGTCGACGAGGTCCTCGCCAAGGTGCGGATGAACGTGCCGGTGTACGTGCTGTTCACCAAGTGCGACCTCATCTCGGGCTTCGTCGAGATGTTCAGCGACCTGGGCCGCACCGAGCGGGGCCAGGTGTGGGGCTTCACCGAGCCCTTGGCCGGCCTCGCCGAGGGCGTCACCGCCATCTTCCAGCAGCGCATGGCCGGGCTCATCGAGAACGTCGAGAACCGGGCCCTGCTCCGGTTGCAGAAGAACCGGCGCATCGGCGCGCGCGAGAAGATTTGGCAGTTCCCCCGGGAGTTCGCCGGGCTGCAGTCGAACCTCTCGGAGTTCGTCGGCGCCCTGTTCGCCGAGAACCCCATGAGCGACACCCCTCCGATGCGAGGGGCGTACTTCACCAGCGGCACCCAAGAGGGCAAGCCCTTCGACCGCATGATGCGCTCGATGTCGGAGGCCTTCGGCGTCGCTGGACCAGCGAGCGAAGAGGCCGGAGCCACCGAGGCCCGCAGCTACTTCCTCAAGGATTTCTTCAGCAACATCGTCTTCCCTGACTACGACATCGCCGTCGCCAGCACCGCCGAGACCAAGCGACAGAAGCAGCTCCGGCTGTACGCCGTGCTCGGATCGGTGGGGCTGGCGCTGTGCTTTTCCATTCTCCCCGGCCTGTCGTTCCAGAAGAATCTGGCGCTGGTTCAGGAGACCCGAGACGCCGTTTTGAAGAGCAAGGCCGTGCTGGCCAGCGCGGATCTCTCCGCGGCCGTCGAAAAGCTCGAGCGGCTCCGCAAGCAGGTCGACAAGCTCAAGGGCTTCCACGACGACGGCGCTCCCGTGGGCATGCACCTGGGCATGTACGTGGGCGGAGACCTCTTCGAGCTCACCGGCGCTTCGTACGTCGACCTCACCAAGCGGCTCTTGGTCACCCGGGTGCTCGACGCCGAGGCCGACGAGCTGCGCGAGCTCGCCGGGCAGCCCGAGCTGGTGCAGGCCACCGCCGAAGTGGCCGAGGCGATCCAGAAGCTGAAGCTCCACTTGGTGCTCACCACCCCCAAGGCCGAAGACGAGCCCGAGCTGGGTGAGGCGCTCAATGATTGGGTCGCTCAGCGCATCGTCACCCGGTGGGTCTCGGCCGGAGAGCTCGGCACCGAGGAGGCCCAGGCCCTCGCGCTCGGCGACCTCCAGCTCTTCAGCCGCCTCCTCGTCGAGAACCGCGGCTTCTACTACACGCGCGATCAAGCGCTCCTCAAGAGCACCCGCCACGCGCTGGCCAAGGTCCCCGTCGCCCAGCTCACCCTGAGCAAGGTGTTGGCGAACCCCGACTTCGACGACCTCAGCGTCTCGCTCGCCTCGAAGATTGGCACCGCCAACCGCTACATCAAGGGCGAAAAGGTGGTGCGCGGCGCGTTCACCAAGCAGGCCTGGGAGGGCTCGGTGCGCGGCATGCTCGACTCAGCCAAGGACGACTCCGACGCCTGGGTCCTGGGGTTGAGTCAGTCGGCCAGCGCCACCGAGCTCAAGGTCGAGTACTTCCGCCTCTACATCGCCGAGTGGAAGCAGTTCATCGAGAGCATCCGCATCGAGCCCCCCAAGGGCAACGACGAGGAGCTCGCCATGCTCGAGGAGCTGACCCGCACCCGGCCCTTCGTCACGCTGTTTGGCGTCATCGCCGTCAACACCAAGCTCAACGCCGACTCGGAAGGAGTGGGGGGCCTCAAGGCCGCCGCCAAGAAGGGTCTCACGGCCAAGCTGGGCAAGCTGGGCGCCGCCTTCGGAGGCCTGGCCGACGCCGGAGTGCAGGCGCTCACTCGCGACCCCGCCGCGGCCGCCGCCAAGGAGCTCGAGAATGCGTTCAAAGGCTTGAGCAAGTTCGGCTACGCCCCACCGCCGCCCGAGGGCCAGCCGCCGGTGCCCACGCCGCTGCTCCTGTACGTGGAGGACCTCGAGAAGCTCCGCGATGCGCTCCGCAACGTCATCGACAACCCCAAGGAATCGGCGCCGCTCATGGCGCTCCTGTCGAGTGTTCGGGTGAAGGTGAAGTCGAGCGTCGATCAACAGGAGCCTGGCTGGCGGCCCACCATCGAGCGCTTCGTCTGGCCACCCATCAGCTGGCTCACCACGAGGACGCAGGAGGCAGTGGCCGAAGAAGGGAGCAGCCAGTGGTGCTCGCAGGTGGCCGATCCGTTCAACAAGGCTTTGGGGGGCAAGTACCCCCTCCGCAAGGGAGGCAAGGACGCCTCCCTCGACGACCTGGCCGATTTCTATAAGCCTGGGGGCAAGGTCGACGCGTTCTACGAGGAGGTGCTCAAGAAGCAAGTCCAGCGCTCGGGCGATCGCTACGAGTTCGTCAAGAGCATGGGCGGGACGCCGCCGTACTCCGTGGCCCTCCTGCAGTTCCTCCACCGCGCCAAGGAAATTCAGAGTGCGCTGTTCCCACCCCAGGCGCCCGAGATGAAGGTCGACTTCCTGATTCACATTCGGCCGGCGAAGAACATCGCCTCGACGACGCTCACCATCGACGGGGAAACGTACGAGTACCGCAACGGCCAAGAGGAGTGGCGGCCGATGCGCTGGCCGGGTCCGCAGAAGGGCTCGGGCGCCAGCGTGCGGGTGAAGTCCAAGCAAGGGCAGGGTGATGTGCTGGAGTTCGCCGGAGAATGGGGCCTCTACCGGCTCCTGGAATCGGGCGGCATGGCCAGTTGGCCCGGCGAGCGCGGCTTCGCCGTCACCTGGGACGCGCCGACGCTCGAGACCCAGCTCACCATCGACTTCCGGCCGGCCCGCACCGACAACCCCTTCCACCGAGACGCCGAGGGCCCGAGTGGAGCGCTGCTCGACGTGCTCCGGGGCCCCTTCGTTCCTCCACCGGCCTCCATCGGCCTCAGCACCCCGCCGTGCAAGAAGCCATGAAGCCCGCGCTCCCATCGGCCTGGTGTCTCCTCGGAAAGCACCCCTCTCGAGCCGACTTCGTGCGGGTGAACGTGACGAGCGACGTGGCCGTCGAGCTCCATCGCTTCTTGGAGCTGGGCGTGGAGTTGCTGCACCGCCAGCGCCAAGCCCTCACGCTCGAGCCCACGCGCTTCCTCTTCGCGCCCAAGGGTGGCGGGGCAGCGCTCCTCGGGGTGCTTCAGGCCGGGGTCGACAGCGCTGGCCGTCACTTCCCCATGGCGGCGTTCCTCGAGTACTCCCCCGAGCGGCTCCCGTCGTCGTTGGGTGAGGTGCCGTTTTTCGCCAACGAGGCCCTCGACGCGGCTCAAGCCTTTCTCAAGGAGCGGGCGGCCTCCACCGAGCTCCTCGACGATGCGGTGTCACAGGTGCCGTTGCCCGGCGCCAACACCGCGGGCAAGGCTCGAGGGCAGTTGGAGCAGGCGCTGGCCTCGGTGAAGGTGGCCGACCTGCAAGAGCTCTTCGCGGCCGGCCCGTTAGGCGGTGCCTGGTACGCGGTGAAGACGGTGCTGATGGCCTGTGACACCAGGCGCAAGGGTACCGGCGAGGCGCCGACGCTGGAGTGTCCGCTGTCTCCGGCCTTCGGCCCAGCGCCGTGGCTGGAATTGGTGACTCGAGGGAACCCCGGGTCTGCGCCTCCGACGATGTTCTGGAACGCCTCGCGCCTCTTTGTGTCGCTGGGCGCGCCTCCGGCCGCCATCTTCACCGGGCTGGTGGGTGGGGTGGTGAGCTCGACCAAAGTGTGGCCCCTGGCCACGACCCAGCAGGCGGCCATCACCTCAGCACGGGCTTCACTGCGTTCGGTGCCGCTGTTGGCCAACCCCGAGGCGTCGTTCCTGGAGGCCCTGAGCGGGCTGGGAGGCCCCAAGCGGTGAGCGACCCATGGAGCCAGGCGCGCCTCGAGGCGCTGGTGCCGAACCTGCTGCAGCCCATCGACCCGGGGGCGCCCGGCGGCGTCAACGCCAAGGCAGACAAGGGCTACGAAATCGTCATCGCGGAGATCGCCAAGCTCGAGTCGCCATCGGCCGGGGCCGTCGACTGGAAGCGGGTGACGACCGAGGGCCAGACGCTGTTGGCCAAGACGTCGAAAGACCTGCTCATCACCTGCTACGTCGCCTTCGGCCTCTCGCGGCTGAAGGGGCTCAAGGGCCTGCTCGAGGGCCTGACGCTCATCTGGGCCTTCCTGTCGACCTTCTGGGCCAAGGGGTTCCCCGAGGCGAGCCGGCTCAGGGGCCGGGCCAACGCCATCGACTGGCTGCTGACGCGAATCTCCGTCCCGCTCGAGGGCCTCAAGGTCACCGAAGAAGACCGCGACACCGTCGACGGGCTCTTCTTCGTCAACGGGCTCTTGCAGGACCTGGTCAGAGAGCGCTTCGGCTCGCAGGCACCGGCGATGAGCCCACTGGGCGAGGCGCTCGGCCGCGTCGCCGCCGACCTTCCCGCGCTCCCTGAGCCCGAGCCGACCCCGCCGGCGCCACCGCCGCAGCCGTCTCCCTCGAGCCGCGGCGCCACGTCCTCCCAGCCGGCACCTCCCCCTGCTCCACCACCTCCGCCACCGGTACAGATTGGCCCCCACATTCTGTTGCCGGTCGAGGGGGCCTCGGTCGGCGCGCAGCTCTCCTTCCTCGTGGAGGCGACCGAAGCGTTAGTGGGCGTGGCCCAGGCCCTGAGGTCGGCCCGCATCGACGACCCGCTCGCGTACCGCCTGCTGAGGTCGGCCCTCTGGCTGTCGTATACCCAGCCGCCCGACGCTGACGAAGAAGGGAAGACGAAGCTGGCGCCCGTTCCCGAGGAGCTGGCCCGCGAGCTGGCGCAGCTCGAAAGCGCCGATTCGTGGAACGACCTGCTGCGGGCGTGTGAGAAGGCCCTGGTGGAGCACCCGCTGGCCCTCTCGCTCCAGCGCCTCGCAGTGACGGCGCTCGCGGGGCTGAACCTCACGCAGGCCCGGCTGGCCGTGATGGTCGAGGTGCGAGCGCTGCTCGGGCGCTTGCCGGCCCTGTCTTCGTTCAGGTTCAGCGACGGAAGCCCCATGGTCGATGAGCCGACCCGGGAATGGCTCGAGGCGAACGGGTTGTTGACGTACGACAGCCCGCGCCCGAAGGTGGCAGTGAAGGTCGCCCAGCCGCCACCTGAGCCACCCATTGTCATGGCTCAGCGCGCCATCGCGAAAGGCTCACGGAGGGAGGCGCTGGCTCAGTCGTCGGAGGCCCTGCGGGTGGCCACCAATGATCGCGAGCGGTTCCTCGCCCGACTTGTGCAAGCCCAAGCGTGCGCTCTTTCAGAGAACACCGCGCTCACGGCGGCACTCTTCGAAAAACTTGATCGAGAGCTGGTCGCCCGAGGGCTTGACCAATGGGAGCCAGAGCTCGCGACGCAGGTGCTGAGGGGCATGTTGTCCCTCCGCCGCCCATCGGGAGAAGTGACCGATGCGACGTGGGGAACGCTGCTGTCGCGGCTCTTCGTGATTGATTCGCAAGCTGCACTTGATTTGAAGGTTCCGAAGTAGTTCTATGCCGACAGATTTGGACCCTGGGGCAACTCGATTCTCCAGGACGGCACGTGGGAGGGGAGCAACGTGGGACACTGCGGGGGAGAGCGAACGTTGGGTTGCCGGTGCGCGTTGCTCCTTCGGGTCTCGCTGAGCATTCGTGTCATGGCATCCACGCTCCACGGGCTATCTTCGAACCAACCAGAACACACGAGCCGTAGAGGAATCGCATGAGCAACGGAAAAGACGGAAGCGTCGCGCCCAAAGAGCGGGTCAACATCATCTACAAGACCGACACTGGCGGGGCGACGGAAGACGTTGAGCTGCCCCTCAAGATTTTGATGATTGGCGACTACACGGGCAAGGAGGACAACACGCCCCTCGAGGAGCGCCAGCCCATCAACATCGACAAGGACAACTTCAACGAGGTGATGGCGAGCCAGAACCTCGGCACGACCGTCGCGGTGCCCAACAAGCTCGACGACCAGGCCGCTGGCTCGGAAATGGCCGTCGACCTCAAGTTCAAGTCACTCAACGACTTCACGCCCGAGGGCGTGGTGAACCAGGTGCCCGAGCTCAAGAAGCTGCTCGAGCTCCGTGAGGCGCTCAACGCCTTGAAGAGCCCCATCGGGAACAACACCGTCTTTCGCAAGAAGCTCCAGGCGCTGCTCGGCGATGACGCCCAGCGTGCCGCGCTCCTCAAGGAGCTGGGCATGGGCGAAGGTGAAGAAAAGAAGTAACCCGCTGTACCTCTACCCTTTGACGCAAGACCCACCATGAGCGCTGAACAAAAGACCTCCGAAGCAGCCCCGACCACGCAGAAGGAAGGGTCTCTGCTTGACGAGATCCTCGCTGAAACGAAGCTGAAGTCGACCGACGACGCCTACGCCATCACCAAGCGTGGTGTGCAGGCCTTCGTCGCCGACCTCCTCTCGCACAACCGCGGCCAGGAGCGCATCGACAAGTCACTGGTCGACGGGATGATCGCCGAGCTCGACCGGCGGCTGTCGGCCCAGGTGAATGAGATTCTCCACGCGCCGGCAGTCCAGAAGCTGGAATCAGCCTGGCGTGGCCTCAAGTTCGCCATCGACAAGGTCGACTTCCGCGAGAACATCAAGGTCGAGGTACTCAACATCTCCAAGGAGTCGCTGTCCGTCGACTTCGATGATGCCCCAGAAGTCACCAAGTCGGGCCTCTACCGGCTGGTGTATTCGAATGAGTTCGGCGTCTTCGGCGGCAAGCCCTACGGCCTGATGTGCGGCAACTACGACTTCGGTCCGGGGCCGCAAGACCTGACGCTCCTCGCGCGCATCGCCTCGGTCGCGGCGATGGCCCACGCCCCGTTCATCTCGAACGCAGGCCCGGAGATGTTCGGAGACACGTCCTTCCTGCCGCTCCCGGCGATGAAGGACATGAAGTCGCACTTCGAGAGCCCGCAGTACACGAAGTGGAATTCCTTCCGGCAGACGGAAGACGCGCGTTACGTCGGGCTCACGATGCCGCGGTTCCTCTTGCGGCTGCCCTACGGTGAGAAGACCGTGCCGGTGAAGTCGTTCAACTTCCAAGAAGACGTCATCGGCAAGCACGACTCGTACCTCTGGGGGTATGCGTCGATCGCCCTGGCGACGCGGGTGGCTGACTCGTTTGCCAAGTACCGTTGGGCGCCGAACATCATCGGCCCTCAGTCTGGTGGCGCGGTGGAAGATTTGCCTCTTCACCAGTACGAGGCGATGGGGGCCATTCAAACCAAGATCCCCACCGAGATTCTGCTCACCGACCGCCGGGAATTCGAGCTCTCGGAGGAAGGTTTCATCGGTCTCACGATGCGCAAGGAGAACGACAACGCTGCGTTCTTCTCTGCCAACTCGGTACAGAAGCCGAAGTACTTTGGCACCACCGCGGAGGGGAAGGCGGCCGAGACCAACTTCCGCCTCGGTACTCAGCTGCCATACATGTTCATCATGACCCGCCTCGCGCACTACATCAAAGTGCTCCAGCGAGAGCAGATCGGGTCATGGAAGGAACGCATCGATCTGGAACGCCAGCTCAATGCATGGATTGGCCAGTATGTCGTCGACATGGACGACCCTGCTCCTGGCGTTCGTTCCCGCAAGCCGCTCCGCAAGGCAGCGGTCTCGGTCGAGGACGTCGAGGGTCAGCCTGGCTGGTACCGGTGCAACATCAACGTTCGCCCTCATTTCAAATACATGGGCGCCACATTCTCACTGTCTCTCGTTGGAAAGCTGGACAAGAAGTGATGGCGTGTGTGTAGAAAACGGCAGCTCACGCAGTACGCACTAGGAGGTTGGGGTTCGTGATCTTCGGCAAATTCAAGGTGAACGGCAAAGAAGTGAAGGGCTTCAACGACATCGAGGACGCGACGTACAAGGCCGGCAACGGATGGATCCGGCTGTACGACTTCGAGTTCGAGGGCGCGGTCGCACAGTCTGACGCGCACTCTGGCTCATCGGTGCAAGTGTCTGGTCGCAACTACACCGACGTCTTCGTCACGCAGCATCTGAGCAGCTCTACGGCCATCTTCCACAAGGCGCTGGTCGAGAACACGGATCTCGAGATTGAGATCCACCTCACCCGCCCTGCCAAGGGTGGTTCAAACGCGCAGCGAATGTTCGCCAAGTACAAGTTCATTGGCGCGAACATCACCAACCAGAAGAACGTCTCTTCGGACACCTCGGGCAAGGCGTACCTCGAAGAGCTCGACTTCAGCTTCGCTCAGGTCGTGGTCAGCGCTGACGACGATCACAGCGGCGAGAAGACCGAGAGCGAAGACGCCGGCCGCGTCTCGAAGAAGTAAACCATGGGCAATCGGGGACTGTTGGGTCGATTGGCCAGCAACACCCCCGAACGACGTGTCGAGATGATCGAGTCGGTGGTCGAGAACTTGCGGTCGCTGCTGAACATGCGCGTTGGCTCAGCAGCGACCGCCCCCGACATGGGGGTTCCCGATTTCACCGACCTCGTTCATTCGTTTCCAGGGTCGGCTTTGACGTTGACGAAGGCCATACGCGCCACCATCATGACCTACGAGCCACGGTTGCGGAACGTGCTCGTGAGACATATTCCGCTCGAAATTCCGATGGTGGTTCGCTTCGAGGTATCGGCCCAGCTCGCCGATCAATCGAAAGCCGCCGTTCAGTTCCGGACCGAGTTCGTGCCAGGTGGCCGGGCGCAGGTCTGGTCGAAATAGACCATCATTGGCTGGAGTATCCCCGCGTGTTCAGTAAGTTTTATCAGAGCGAGCTCGCGTACCTCCGGGAAATGGGGCGGGCCTTCAGCGTGGCTCAGCCGACGGTCGCCCCGTTGCTGGCCGAGCAGAGCGCCGACCCCGATGTCGAGCGGCTCCTCGAGGGGTTCGCCTTCTTGACGGCGCGAATTCGCGAGCGCCTGGAAGACGCCGTTCCCGAGCTGTCGCATGAGCTGACCCAGCTCATGTTGCCCCACTATTTGCGGCCGGTGCCTTCGTGCTCGGTCGTCGAGTTCTCGGCGCCGATTCGAGCGCTCCGCGGCCCCGTGAGGATTCCCCGAGGCACCGAGCTCTGCTCCGCGCCGGTCGAGGGCACCTCGTGTAGCTTCCGAACGACCGAAGATGTCGACCTCCTGCCCGCGGCGCTCACCCGGGTCACGATGGCCCGTACGAGCTCGACCGCGACGGAGCTGAGGCTCTTCTTCGAGACCACCGAGGCGAGCCGGGGCGCCGTCCTTGGGCAGCCGCTCCGGCTCTACCTTCACGGCGAGCTGGCCACCGCGGCCTTGCTGTTCATGAGCCTGATGAAGCACTGCCGGGGCGTCTCGCTGCGCGACGCAAAGGGCGCCGAGCAGTTCAGGCTGTCGTCAGACTCGCTGGTGGCCCCCGGCTTCGATGCGTCGAGCACGCTGTTCCCGTGGCCGCCGCTGGTGCCCCTGGGCTTCGCGCGGGTGCAGGAGTACTTCACGCTCCCCCAGAAGTTCCTCTTCGTCGAGGTCCGGGGTCTCGAGAAGGCCCCAGCGCCCACCGAAGACATCTTCGAGCTGGCGTTCCTCGTCGAGGACATGCCGGCGATCTCCGGCACGGTGAGCGCCGAGAATTTTCGACTCTCGTGTAGCCCGGTGGTCAACCTGTTCTCGACCTCGACCGACCCGCTGCGCCAGAGCGCGCCCGGTCAGGAGCACTTTCTCCGGGCCAGTGGCATGACCCCGCAGCACGCCGAGGTCTTCAGCGTCGACCAGGTGGTTGGCATTCGCCACGGCGAGCGCTCGGTCTATCAGCCGTTCTCGCTGTTCCCTCACCTGAGCCAGAAAGGGAACAAGTCCTTCTATCAAGTGCACCGGTCGCGCTCGGCCATCGACTCTGGCACTGACGCGGTATTGGTCATCGGCTCGCCCCTCGAGGTGAAGCTCCAGACGAACGAAGAGGTCATCTCGGTCGACGTGACCTGCACCAACCGGCTGCTTCCGGGCCGGCTGGCGCTGGGTGACATCAACCGAGGGCGTGATTCCCTGCCGGGAGGCGCCCGGGTCAAGAACATCTCGATGGCGACTCAGCCGGTGTCTCCGCCGCTGGGCTCGGAGCTGCACTGGCGCCTGATTTCGCACCTGGCGGTGACCCAGCGAACGTTGGCCGACGACCAGGCGCTCCGGGGGCTCCTCGAGGTCTACAACCTTCAAGTCTATGGAGACGTCGGGGTGGCGCGGGCCAACTCGTCGCGGGTGCAGGCGCTCCGGCGGGTGCAGGCGACGAGGACGCGCCGGCTCTACCGAGGTTCCACGGTTCAGGGTACGCGGCTCGAGGTCGACATCGAAGAGAAACCATTCGGCAGCTTGGGAGACTTGTATTTGTTTGGGTGTGTGCTCGACGCGCTCTTCGCGTCATTTGTCACCATGAATTCCTTCAGTGAGCTCAAGGTGAAGACCGAGCCCTCTCGGTTCGAGTTCGTATGGCCGCTCCGAATCGGGACGAAACTTTCACAGTAGAGGCCAGCGACCCGCTCGCCCACGCGTCGGAGCTGGGGTTCTTTCGGCTCGTGGCGCTGATCGAGCGGCTCCGGCCCGATGCCGCCCGCATCGGCGGGCTCGGCCCGTTCGCCTCGGAGGCGATTCGCTTTCGCCATGACCAGGCGCTGAGCTTCAACGCCAGTGACATCACCCGTACCAAGGTCGTGAGCAGCGACCCGCTGCAAGTCGAGGTGGTCACCACCTTCCTCGGCTTGAGCGGGGCGGTGAGTCCCTTGCCGGTGCACCTCGCCGAAGAGCTCCTCGACGAAGAGCGGGGCGCCACCCAGCGCGCGTTCCTCGATCTCTTCCACCACCGTCTGTTGTCGCTGCTGTACCGAGGCGTCATCAAGTATCGGCTCAGCGCCGAGGCGACCGAAACCGGAGCCGACGCCTGGGCCCGACGGCTGCTGGCGGTCGCGGGAGTCGACACGGCGACGCAGCGCCAGACACTCGAGCTCCGCATTATTCTCATGCTGTTGCCGGCCCTGGCGGCCTCACGCCGCTCTCCCGACGCGCTCGCCAACGCGCTCTCCTTCGTGCTCGGGCCAGAGATCCCCGGGGCGAAGATCGAGGTCGAGCCCTTCGTGGGCGAGTGGGTCGTGCTCGATGCGCGCGACCTCTGTCGGTTGGGTGTCGCCAACCACCGGCTGGGCATGGAGATGGTGCTGGGGACCCGAGCCTTCGACGCGGCCAGCAAGTTCCGCATCAAGGTCGGGCCGGTGAACTCCCAGGACTTCAGGCGCCTCGGGTCGGGCACGCCGCTGCGGGCGACCATCGACGCCATCGTGGCGTTGTTCGTGAATGACTGGCTGCGGTACGACCTCGACGTCACCGTCGACGAGAGTCGGCGCAGCCTGACGCTGGCCTCCGGCGACGCTGGGTCACGGCTCGGGCTCGACTCCTGGCTGGGTCAGTACAACGCGAAGACCGCATCGGTTCGAATGAGCACAGGGCAGAAGAGCCATCGGGTCACTTGAAAGGGATCCCCGCGACATGAGAGTCAACCCCAAGCAACTGTTTCGTCGACTGACGCCTCGCGCCAACCGGATGATCGAGACTGGTCTGGGCCGCGCGACCAACGGCGGCGTGTATGAGATCGTGGTCGAGCACATGCTCGAGCCGATGCTGGAGGACGAGACCGGCGAGGCGGCACTGGTGCTGACCGCGGCTGGTGTCGATCGAGCAGAGTTCCGCAAGCTCGTCGCCCAGAGCGTGCGGGCTCTGAAGGTCGGCAACGGTGGGCGACCGGTGTTCTCCGACTCGGTCTTCCGGTGGATCGAAGACGCCTGGCTCTTGAGCTCGCTCGAGCTCGGCGCGGCCAAGCTCCGCACCGGCGTGCTGGTAGCGCAATTCCTGGCCGAGCCCAGTCGCTACACCGGCGAGGTCTACTCGCTCCTCGACGAGGTGCCGGCCGACGAGCTGAGAAAGAGCCTGCCCGACTTGTTGGCGACGGCCCCGGAGGCTGGCGACGCAGCGGCGGCCACCGGAAGTGGGCCAGCGACGCGGCCGACCGACGGCGGCGCGCTCGCCCAGTTCACCACCTCGTTCACCGGCAAGGCCCGGGAAAAGAAGATCGACCCCATCTTCGGGCGCGACCGAGAAATCCGCCAGATGGTCGACATTCTCGCGCGCCGCCGGAAGAACAACCCCATCTTGGTCGGCGAGGCCGGCGTGGGGAAGACGGCGCTCGTCGAGGGCCTCGCCATCGCCATCGTGCAGGGAGACGTGCCCGACTCGCTCAAGCAGGTCGAGCTGTTGGGGCTCGATCTCGGGTTGCTCCAGGCGGGAGCGAGCGTTCGCGGTGAGTTCGAGAACCGCCTGAAGAGCGTCATCGAGGAAGTGCGGGGCTCACCCAAGCCCATCATCTTGTTCATCGACGAGGCGCATACGCTCATCGGCGCTGGCGGCAACGCGGGTGGCGGTGACGCGGCGAACCTGCTCAAGCCGGCCCTGGCCCGTGGCGAGCTGCGCACCGTCGCGGCGACGACCTGGAGCGAGTACAAGAAGTACTTCGAGAAGGACGCCGCGCTGGAGCGCCGGTTCCAGCCGGTGAAGGTCGACGAGCCGTCAGAAGAGGACGCCATCGTGATGATGCGGGGTATTCGCCCGCTCTACGAGGCGGCGCACGGCGTCACCATTCGAGACGAGGCGGTGGTCGCGGCGGTGAGGCTGTCGCACCGGTACTTGGGCTCCCGTCAGCTCCCCGACAAGTCGGTTGACCTGCTCGACACCGCGGCTGCGCGGGTCAAGGTCGCGCTCGACGCTCGCCCCGAGGAGCTGGTGGCCGCCGAGTCGAAGGTCGCCGCGCTGGTCTCCGAGCTCGCGTCGCTCCGCCGCGACAAGGCCGAGCTCCACCCGGTCGACGCCGAGGTGGTGACGACCCTCGAGGCCTCACTGGCGGAGACGACTGCCAAGGTAGAGACGCTGCGCGCTGCTTGGAACGCCGAACGAGAAGCGGTGCAGCGGCTGAGGGCTGCCCGGGCGGCGCTGGCGGCCGCGAAGAGCCCTGACGAGAGCAAGGCCCTCGAGGTCGAGCTCGCCGGGGCGCAAGAGGCGCTCAAGGTGCTTCAGCACCCAACGGCGTTGATTCACCCCGAGGTCGGTGTCGACGCGGTGGCGAAGGTGCTCTCCGGGTGGACCGGCATTCCCATGGGGAAGATGCGCTCCGAGGCGGTCGGGACGCTGCTCACCATCGAAGACAAGCTGACCGAGCGGGTGCGCGGTCAGCCGAGCGCCATCAAGGCCGTGGCCGAGACGCTGCGAATGGCTGCCGCGGGCGTGCGGAGCACCGAGACGCCTCGTGGCGTGTTGTTGTTCGTCGGGCCGAGCGGCGTCGGCAAGACCGAGACGGCCATCGCGCTGGCCGATGCCCTCTACGGGGGCGAGCGGTTCCTCACGGTCATCAACATGACCGAGTTCCAAGAGAAGCACACCGTGTCCCGGCTCATCGGCTCACCGCCGGGGTACGTGGGCTACGGCGAGGGTGGGCGCCTCACCGAGGCGGTGCGCCAGCGGCCCTACTCGGTGGTGTTGCTCGACGAGTGCGAGAAGGCCGACCTCGAGGTGATGAACCTGTTCTACCAGGTGTTCGACAAGGGCGTGCTCAACGACGGTGAAGGCCGGGCCGTCGACTTCAAGAACACGGTGGTGGTGATGACGAGCAACCTGGCCACGGACCAGTTGATGAAGATTGGGGCGCTGCCCGAGCTGCCCCCGGTCGAGTCCATCATCGAGGCGATCCGCCCGGCGCTGAGCAAGCACTTCAAGCCGGCGCTCCTCGGCCGAATGACCATCGTGCCGTACCTGCCAATGACCAGCGCGGTGCTCAAGGAGATCGTCCAAATCAAGATCGACGCTCTGGTGGCGCGAGTGTTCGCCTCGCAGAAGCTGAAGATGACCTACGAGCCGTCGATCATCGACGAGCTCGCCGCGCGGTGCGCCGAGAGCGAGGCGGGGGCCAGAAACGTCGAGCACGTGCTGTCGTCGTCGCTCTACCCTGAGCTGGCGAGGGCGGTGCTCCAGCGGGTCGCCTCCGGTGAGACCCTCTCGCGCTTGCATCTTCGGTTGACCGAAGCAAAACTCTGGTCGTTTGAGTTTGGTCCCTGATTCGTGACGCGCATAAGAGCCTCATGGTGAATCGCGAACAGCCGCTTCGCTTGGTCGTTCAAGTGGAGGACGTCCAGAGGAAGCGGCGCGGCCGTTTCATCTTTGACCGGTCGCCGGTGCACCTGGGCCGAAGCGAGCTGAACGACCTCGTCTTGCCCCTGCCCAGCGTCTCGCTCTGGCACGGGGTGATTCGCTTCGACGAGGCCTCGGTGAGCTACGTCGACACGGGCTCACGCAACGGCACCGAGGTCGATGGCGTCGCCGTCAAGGTGAACCAATCGAACCAGGTGACGTCGCGGCAGAGCCTGCTCATCTGGCCGCTCCAGTTCAAGCTGGCGGTGGCCGCCGACCTCGACGTCGGAGAGCTGGACAACGCGGCCCAGCTCCAGCACCTCTTCGGCGATGCGCCGGTCGAGACGCCCGCGGTGCCCGGGCAGACGAGGTTCGTCCGTGCGCTCCAGGAGCAGCTGGGCGACCAGGTCGACGGCTTCGCGACCGTCCTGGGGTCGACGGATGAGCAGGCCCGTCGCACGAAGGCCGGCTCGGCGCCCAAGCGGGTACCGGGTGACTCGACGGTCATCGTCTCGGCGGCTGTCGTCATCACACCCTCGCCTCCCGAGCGTGCGAGCGCGGGGGGGGCTTTCTCGGCCTTGGACGAAGCCTACGGCCAGCTCCAGTCGTCGGTGTTCAGCGTGCAGCGCCAGTTGACGAACCTCTTGGCCGGCCGGTCCGAGGCGGAGCGGCGGCTTGTCCTGAACGAAATCACCACCAAGTACCCACGGCTGACCGACCTGAACCTGCTGGGGCAGACGAGGGCCAAGCCCACCTCGGGGAGCTCGTCCACCGCGGCGCCGCCGATGCCGAGCTCCTCATCACTGCCTCCGGTTCGCACCGTCGACTACGGAATGCGACTGCTCAATCAGTTCGCCGGTTCCTATGTCGCCCATCGCCCGCGAATCGATACCGAGCCCCGCATGGAGCGCTTCCTCGACCGAGTGGCCCAGGTGCTCGAGGCCTTCGCCAAGGGCTTCCTCGAGCTCAGGCGGGGCCACGAGAGCTTCGGAGAGCAGATGGGCGTCGGGGCCGTCTCCCGGCGATCCTCGAGGGTCAACGCCATCGACAGCATTCCGAAGCTCTTGGAGTTCCTCCTCGACGAGTCTCAGAGCGACGGTCGGGTCAGCGAGCTCACCCGAGGCTTCGCTGACGTGATGGTGCATCAGGTGGCCCTCGTCGGCGGCGTGCGCGAGGGCGTTCGGGAGGTGCTCAATCAGCTCTCTCCAGAGATCGTCGACCAACTGGCGCGCCGGAAGGTCGGGGGGCTCATGGGGGTCCCAGCCCAGAAGCGGTGGGCCCTCTACGCCGAGCAGCACCGTGAGCTGCTCAACGACGAGGAGCGATTGACGCAGGTGCTCTTCGGCAAGGCCTTCGCGCGGGCGTACGCGATGGTCACCAATGGTGGCGCGGAGCCTCCGACGCGCGAGTGACGAGGCGGAGCACGGCGGCCCGCTCTCCAGCGTTGTCGCCCCGAGGAGGGCACCCCTCACCACCTCTCTGGTCGTGTTCCATGGGCCAGGCGAGCAGGTGAGGCTTGAGGTTCTCGTCAAAGACGCAGCGCACCAAGAGGCAAGGCCTCTGGAGCTTCGCCACCCATGGGTCGATGGCGACGGCCCGCTGGAGGGCCACCAGGGGGCCCCGAGCTTCAGTGGAGCCCTGACCCGATTCTACCACGAGACGCCTCGATTCTTGTGGAAGGTCTCCCCCGAGGAATTCCGCCGTGCCTTCACGAATTGGTCAACCCCAGCGAGCTCAGAAGACCGCCCAATCCGCGGCTGCTCACAGTCCGGGGGTCGAAGCCCGGAGTCCTGGGCCCAGTACGCCGGCTCCGCCTCAGGGCTGGAGGCCGAAGGCGAATGGTCCACCTCCGCCGCCTCCGAAAGCTCCGCTGCCTCCCAAAGCTCCGCTGCCTCCCAAAGCTCAGCCAGGGATGCTGCAGGGCAGCAGCTCCACCTCCGGCGCGGCTCTTCGCTTCGGCCCATCGAAACTGCGCGACGATGCGGAGCTGGCTCCCTTCATCGCCCAGGGCGTGCCTCGGGGCGCCATCAAGAGCATCAGCGACGAAGGCTTCGCTGCGTTGGCTGGGCTCAAGGCTGACCAGGGCAACCCGGCGTCTCCACACTACGCTCAGCTCAAACAAGAGCTTGGGCCCAGGGCCGACATCGCTCGGGCCGCCTTCGCTCAGGGAACACCCCATGCCAAGCCCCAAGATGCCAACCTCGCTTCTCTAGGCAAGACACTCAACGAAGGGTTTCGAGTTACACCCGGGCAGGTTGATGCGTACAAGAAGAATGCGAGCGTCTTGACGGATGGGAAGTGGGGCAAATACGCCGACATGGCGGACGAGCACCTCAAAGACAACGTCAAGAACTACGAGCACACCAAGCCGAGCGCCGAGCAGATTCGTCGTCTCTCTGACGCGGAGCAGGTCTCGCTCTACAGGTACACGCAAGAGAAGTATGGGCCGTACAATAAAGACGTACTATTCAAGCTCGCCCCCGGTGGGAGCGGGCCGACGGATTCCGCCATGAGAAGGGACCTCGACGGAATAGCCCTGACGCGCACGGCGCTCGAGAAGCTCCCCAAGGTGCCGCCTGGCACGACCGTGTACCGCGGGGACCAAAAGAAGTTCTACGACGCGTACAAGCCCGGGGCAGTCGTCACGCGCGACAGCTTCACCAGCACCGCCGCGGCGAGCGACGCCAAATTCCCCGGGGATGCACACATTGAGATCAAGACCAAGACGGGTCGCGACATCTCAGGCGTTTCGCTGAAGCCAGGAGAGAGGGAGGTTCTCATTCCACCCGGGGCGAGCTTCCGCGTTCTGTCGAGGGATGATACCGGCACGCCACTCAAGCTGAAACTCGAGGAAATCTGACGTGCTGCTTTTCGTGCGTCGAGAGAACTTCGCATCGGCCTCCGTCAGCGCAGTGAGTTCGGGACCATCGGCGGTCTTGCCGCTGGTCTCCATGCTGGTGTCAGCGGCCGCGTCTCTGTGGCTCGGGGGGGCGGCGGCGACCCAGCCTGACGGAGACCGTGAATCGGCAGGCACCGCGGTGTTCGACTACCTCCGCGCGCTCGAAGCTCGGAGGCCGGAGACGATCGCCGGCTTCATCGTCGAAGCGATCGATCGCCCCGGCGACGTCGACATGCGCCTGCGCCACTTCGGCGGCCTCGAGGCCTCGAAGGCCGAAGTGCAGCTCTTCAAGACGCTCTCGCCCGGCCTCCTGCTGGCGACCATTCACACCATCGACGGCTCGGGACGAGCGTTGGCCTGGACCGAGCGCGTGGTGTGGCGTGGCGGAGCGTGGCGGTTCTTGCCCGGAGCGGGAAGCGCGCTCTGCGGCGACGGCCACTGAGAGCAATCCGTGGGCTCAATGGTTGCGCTGGGTCAAATCTAATTTGGCCAGGCCTTGACCCAAATTGCCTCGTTCTAGACTCTTGGATGTCGAACAATTGAGCGAGTGCTGGACCTTCAATAAGTGGAGCTAAATTATGGTTAGGGTGCTGTGTCTCCTGATGGTTTCTTTGGCGGCCGCCTGTGGCGATTCGGCCTGTAGGGTGTCATCGGGCCCGTGGGCCCCCTTCGCGAACCCGTATTTAGATGGTGGGACCAACCCGGCTGCCAGCCTGGCGGGGAAGGTCACCACATGCTCGGGCGACCCTGGCATGACCGTCAGCCTCGCGGTCACCGGCACGGAGCCCAACCGCATGTACGGAGCCCACGTCCACGTGCTTGCCTGCGACGCCGGGGCTGGCGGCCACTACCGCAACGACGCCGATGCGGGCGCCACCGCGACCAACGAAGTGTGGCTCGACTTCATGTCCGACGCAAAAGGGGCCGGCACGGCATTGGCGACCACCTCGTGGCCAATCCACACCGGCAAGGCCCACTCCGTCGTCATCCACGACCACACGACCGCGGCCGGTGGCGCAGCGGGCGCGAAGCTCACCTGCATCGACGTCGGGTTCTAGAGGCGACGGCGGCCACTCTGAGCGTCGAGACGATGACAAAGAACACCGTGGCCCCCGAGTTTGACCCGGAACTTCCGCGAGGGGCCTCTGTAGGTTTGAACCCCACAACGGGGGCCAACCGCGCCCTCACAGGGAGGCAGGCGTGGCACGAGTGAAGAGTAGCCCAAGTCAGATGCCGCGGACTCAGCCGAGGAGCCCACAGGCGCCCCGCGCGGCGCCGAAGACCTCTGCTCCGCCGACCACGTCCGCGCCCAAGGCGAGCTGGGCGGCGAAGGGCAAGGGCCCCGCCGACTCTCCGCCGCCGGGCGGCAAGGCGGGCTGGGCGTCCACCTCCAAGCCTCCTGCCGGCGCCCCCCCGACCACCGCCCAGGGGCGTAAGCCGCCGCGCGTGGCGACCATCGCCGACCCACCTTACGTCAACCCCCCCAAGCCCTACGGCCCGGAGAACGGCAAGCCCAGCGGCCCCTTCAAGACCTACCAGTCGACCACCGCCGCTGGCACAAGTGCGAACTACGACGCCTTCTCTCACCAAACGGAGGTTGGCGGCGGGGTCCACGGAAAGTACGGCAACGCGATGTACCAGGCCGGGACCAAGACCAACGTGGGCGGCAACGTAGGCGCCAACGGGTCGCTCAGCTACGACGGGCTCCACCTCCGCGCCGGGGGGCAGGGCGGCGCGGACACGTCGGTGTACGCCGGCGGCCATATGACCTCCAAGCCGATGATGATGGGGGACGTCCCCGTCACCGGCCGACTCGGGGCGACCGCTACGGCGGGCGCCGGCCTCGGCGCTCACGCCAGCGCATCGGCCCAGTTTGCCCCCTACCCCCCGACGGCCTTCGTCGAAGGCAGAGCGGGTGCTTTCGCGGGTGCCAAGATCGGCACCAACTACACCGTAGGGGCGGGTCCCTTCACCATGGCGGGGAACGTCACCGCGAACGCCGGGCTTGGTGCGCTGGCGAGCGCCAACGCGGGCTACAAGGACGGGATTGTCCGTTTCGGCGCCCAAGCGATGGTCTCACCGCTCCTGGGCGTGGGCGCCGGGTTCCAGACGTCTGTCAACACCGCCCAGCTCGGCCAGATGGCGAACAACTTCATCAACAACCCGACGGGCCGGCCGCAGCCGGACCTCTGGGATCAGGCGGCCGCCCGACAGCAGATGCAACAGGCCCACGCCGGCTACTACCAGAACGTCGCCAACTGGGTCGAAGGCGGTAGTTGGTAGGAAAGGGGCTCGCCATGATGACATCGAATTCGCCTTCCGCCCCCACCCCCTCCGGCCCCGTGCCCACGCACCTCTTCCTCCGCGGAACCGCGCAGCTCAAAGCCGGCGACCTCGAGGCGGCGAAGAAGTCCTTCCGTGAGAACGAGGAGGTGGCCGGCACCACCATCCAAACTCTCGGGTTGCTCCAGCAGGCGGACCGGGCGCAGGCCGCGGGGCAGCTCGTCGACGCCACCGGCCTCTACATCTCAGTGCTCAATCGCAACCCCGGGTTGGTCGAGGCCTACCTCGGGCTCGCCCGCATCACCGTCACCACCGGAGAGCTCGCCCCCGCCAAGCTGTACGCGACCGCCGCCACCCGCCTGTCGCCGCAGGTGGGCCTCGGATGGACCCTCCTCGGCGCGGTGCGGGAGGCCCAAGGAGACCGCGCCGGTGCCGTGCCTCTGTTTGCCAAAGGCGCCATGCTGGGCCCCGACGTCTACCTCTGCCAGATCAACCTCGGCCGCGCCCTCCTCGCCCTCGACCGGCCGAAGGAGGCGCTGCAACCGCTCACCGCCGCCACCGAGCTCGAGGCCGAGAGCGCCGACGCCTTCGGCTTCCTCGGGCAGGCGCAGCTCCAGGCCGACCACCCCCTCCCGGCCCTCCGCGCGCTCGAGCGGGCCAAGGACCTCGACCCGACCAACGTCGCCCGGTGGGTGGCCCTGGCCGACGCGCTCTTCCAGCTGCGGGAGTTCCCCACGGCCGCCGACCTGATGGACTACGCCTTGACGCCCCTCGGCGAGCTCCCCGTGCTGCTCGAGAAGGCGGCGGCGATGATGATGAGCGACGCGCCGCGCGCCATCGCCTACCTCGAGCGGGAGCTGGCGGTGGCCCCCGACTACGAGGCGGGCTGGATGAACCTCGCCAACCTCTACCTCACCACCGACAACCTCGACGCGGCCGAGAAGGCGGCCCAAACCGTCCTCGAGAAGAACCCGAAGAACGGGGAGGCCTGGTTCTTCCTCGGCAACCTCTACGGCGGCACCAGGCAGGAGGACCAGGCCGTCGACGCCTACACCCAGGCCATGGCGGCGTCCGAGGGCGACTACCGGCCACTGGTGAACCTCGCCATGCTCCACCTCGCATCGAGCTCACCCCAGCGCCAGGCCGAGGCGGTCAAGCTGCTGGAAAGGGCGCTCAGCCTGGCGCCGCAGGGTGAGTGGCGGGTGCACTACAATCTCGCCCTCGCCTACGCGCACGTCGGACGCTCGGAGCTCGCGCTCGAGCTGACTCGCGGAATCCAGCGGGAGGCGGACCCGGGCGACCCCATGGTGGCGGAGGCGAAGCGACTCGAGGCGAACGTGCTCGAGGGCGCGAAGTAGAGATGGCAGAGTGGGTGGGGCCCGAGCACCGAGGCCCCCGATGACGAACGACGGCATGCACCCCCGAGCCCGTGAGCTCATCTCGAGTCTGGGCCTCGGCCCTCACCCCGAAGGTGGCCACTTTCGCGAGGTCTTCCGCGACGCCGCCCAGGTTCGCCACCCCGCCCACGGGGAGCTCCGGGCGGCCATGACGCACATTCATTTCCTCCTCGCGCGGGGCACCTTCTCGGCCCTTCACCGCGTGGCCCAGACCGAGCTGTGGCACCACGTGGAGGGCGACCCCCTCGAGCTGACGATTCTGCATGAGCGCCCGGGCGAGCCGCTCGTCGAGCGTCTCCACCTCGGCCGTGGGCCTGGCTGTCAGCAGGTGGTCGCGGTGCCTCCCATGGCCTGGCAAGCCGCGGTGCCGCTCGGCGACTTCGCCTTGGTCGGGTGCACCGTCGCGCCGGGCTTCAGCTTCGCCGACTTCGAGCTGCCACCACGGGCCGAGCTGCTCACCCGGTTTCCCGGACACCGCTCCCTCATCGAGTCACTGACCCGGGAGTGAGCGCACTGTCGTTGGGGGTTCTTCCCGGTGAAGCGCAGCAGAGAGCCGGGAATCCCCCAGCACCCTGCGCCGCGACGTGCGGTCATGCGCTTCGCCGATGTCTTAAAGATGCAACCCACGGAGCGGTTTGTCGAGAAAACTGCTGGTGACGAACGCGCGTCAGCCCGGTGGCCCGGGCAGGTCGGCCCCTCCATCGCTGGCACTTGTGGCTCCACCCAGGAGCCCACACAATTCCTTGAGGCCGTAGGTCAGTGATGGGCCGGGGTGAAGCAGGTCGCGGGAGGGGAGCGTCACCCACCTCACCCGCGAAAGTGGCACCAGCCCACGCAGCGCCTCACGCCCGGTGGCCGTGTCGGCCGCGTCGATGATGACGTCGGGGGCGAGGGCGACGGCCCGCTCGAGGGAATAGGAGGGGTAACCGGTGGAGGACTTCTCGGCGACGTTGGTGCCTCCGCAGTCGGTGAGCAGCTCATCGGCGAAGCTGCCTGGGCCGGCCACGATGAGGGGAGAGAAACCGTAGGCGAAGAGCACCCTGGGTGAGGTCGCTCGGGTCTTCGCCTGGGCACGCATCTGGGCCCGCGTCGCCTCGAGGGCGTCGACGAGCGCCTGAGCCCGAGCCTGGCGACCCAGTGCCTGGCCGAGCTCGGTGATGGCTCGAGCCACGTCAGCCACGGTGGTGAGGGGCACCGCGAGGATGGGCACGCCCAGGCGAGCCAGCGCCTCAATCGGCCGCCGGTTGCCGGGTGCCATCTGGGCGACCACCAGGTCGGGCTTGAGCGCCACCACCGCCTCGACCGACACGTCATTGAAGCCGCCGACGCGAGGGAGCGTGGCCACCGCCGGGAATTCATCGAAGCGGCTGACACCCACCAGTCGGTCGCCAGCGCCGAGCTCGAGCACCGTCTCGGTCAACGACGGTGCCAACGTCACCACCCGGGTCACCTGGGCGGGAGGCCGAGGCCCGAGCCATTGAGGGCCCCCTGCCGCCAGGAGGAGCGCGGTGAGGGCCCAGGCCATCACGGCAGCGAGACCAGGTCGCTCACGTTCCCGAAGCCGGTGCCTGAGAGCGGGCACGTCACCAGCGCATCGGCGACCCCGCGGACCTCAACCAGCCCCGCGTCGGTGGCGTCGAGCACCACCACCCGCCCGGCGTTCTGGTCGGCCAGGAAGACGCGGTTGCCGCGCACGGTGAAGCGGCCGGGCTCCATCGCCGGGCAGGTACCTCCGTCGGTCATCGCCGGGCAGGCCGCGGACCATCGGCCGATGACGGCGTCATTCTCGTCGAGGAGCGCGAGGCCCGCGTGGTCCGTCGAGCGGAAGTCATCGGAGAGGTGCCCGAAGCAGCTCACCGCCAGCTTGGTGCCGACGGGAGCCGCCCAGACTGGGTCGAGGCAGTCGCTGCCCAGGTTCACCGAGGAAAGCGCGCCAGCGTCTGGGTCGATGCGGGCCAGCATGCCGGGGCCCGCGGCCTTCCAGTCGGGGCCGAGGTTGCTCAGCACGGCGTAGACGGCGCCCTGGTGGGACGTGATGGCGAAGGCCCGGGGAATGGCCTGGCCACCGTCGAAGGAGTGGAGGTCGAGGGCCCCGAGGTCGAAGCGCGACACCTCAGCGGGCACCAGGGCATTGGCCACCGACACCTTCACCACCGCCTGGTTGACGTTCGCGCCGCCGCCGAAGAGGGCGACCCACAGGTTGGCGCCTACCTTCACCGCGGCCTCGGGGAAGCTGTTCATGCCCAGCTGGAGCTCGGTGGCCGTCGTCAGCCGGAGCGCCTCGGCCGTGCCGGCGTCGAGGGCCACGGAGTCGCCTCCCGAGGCCACCGGGTGCAGCACCTGCAAGGTCCCGGAGCTCGCGTTGGCCACGTAGAGCACCTGGCCGTCGACCAGAATCTGATTGGGCGTGGCTCCGAGCGGGTTGGCGAGGTTGGCCAGGGTCAGCCCCGCGCGAGTGACTTTGAGTTGATAGAGGCGCTGGTCCGAGCCGTCGGCCACCAGCACCGTGTCTCCCGTCACCGCCAGGGCGCCGGGGTTGGTGCCCACCGAGGTCAGAGCCCCTCGGGTCAGTGTCTGGGCATTGAACCCCACCACCTGTCCGGTGCCGTAGCACGCGGCCACCACGTCGAAGGTGCAGGCTCCGGCCCGGCACGACTGACCTTGAGCGCAGGGCTGATTACAGCCGCCGCAGTGGCGCGCGTCGGTGTTTGGGTTGACGCAGGCGCCGCCGCAAGCGACGCTGACTCCGAGGGTGCAAGCCTCGCGGCAGGAGGACGCCTCGCACACGCCGCCAGTGCAGACGTTGCCGCAGCTGCCGCAGTTGCGCGCGTCGTAGTCGAGCACCACGCAGGTGCCGTTGCACGAGGTGGTGCCGGCCTGGCATTGGCAGCTCCCGGCGTTGCACGTCTCATTGTTGGCGCAGGCCAGGCCGCAGCCGCCGCAGTTGCGTTGGTCTGCGTTCGGGTCGACGCAGCCGGAGCCACAGGGCACCGTGCCGGCCCGACACACCACGCCCACGGAAGGGCAGCCGGTCAACCCGAGGAGGGCGACGAGGCCTGCGAAGGCGACGACTCTCATGTCTTTGCTCCATCCCAGGCGTACGCCAGGGTCAAGTAGGCTGCCCGAGGGGGCAGCGGGTAACCGTCGACGTCCTGGCTCTGAACGTCCAGTACATTCTTCACTTCGAAGGAAACCGTCAGCGCGACGCCCTTGAATGGGGTCGAGGACATCGCCAGGTTCAGCAGGGCCCGGGCGGGCACGCTCAGCGTCTCGGTGCGGTTCATGAAGTGCGACGACTGGAAGAGGAGCTCTCCGCGGAAGGAGAGCAGTGGCACGCCTGCCACCACCCGGACCTGCAGGCGGTGCGCCGGCCGGAAGGGCAGCGCCTTGAGGTAGTACCGAGGGTCGTCTTTGAGGTTCTGCGTCGAGAGGAAGGTGTAGGCCGCCGAGGCGTCGAGCCAGGTCCACGGCCGGGCCCCGGCCTCGAGCTCCAGCCCAGCCACGCTGGCGGCTTGGAAGTTGAACGGCTTGGCCAGGCTGGGTGGGTAGTACTCGTAGCTGATGAGGTCCTCGTAGAGGCCGTAGAATCCGGTGGCCTGCGCGGTGACGAAGCCGCGGTCGAGGCTCACGGTGACATCGGCTGACAGCCCGCGCTCGGGCTTGAGCTGTGGGTTGGGCAGCATCGTCCCCTGGCGCACGTAGAGCTCGAGGAACGAGGGCGGACGGCTCGCCTGGCCCACCGCGGTGCGGACCCCCAGGCCCCATGGGAGCTCGACTCGCGCGCCGGCCCTGGGGGACACCACCCAGAAGGGCCCGGCCCCGTCGACGCGCACCGACGCGTCCACTCCGAGGCGCCCGTCGAAGAAGAGCACCTCGTCGCCCGCCATGACGCCCAGCCGCCCCCACGACGGGCCAGGGCCAGCGCCGAAGGTGAGCCAGTCTCCGGCCCCAGTGAGGAGCGCGGTGAGCCCGTGACGGCCCAGGAGGTGGGTGTACACCGCCTCGACACCGGCCGAGGACTCGAGCTGGCTCGTCGAGCCGAACGGACCACCCGTGAGCACGAGCGAGCCGAGGCGCCCGTAGCCCAGCATCGCGAGCGTGCCGCCGGAGTCGAAGCGCGTCGAGCTGTGGACCGACAGGGTGCCTCGCACGTCTTGCTGACTCGCGTCGGGGGAAGGGTTCTGCACCGGCCCTGCGAGCCCGCGCGAGGCGATGCCTCCCTCGGCTGTGACGTCGAGCTCGGTCGTGCCCAGCGTCTGCCGGTACCGCGCCAGGCCGCCTCCCTGGAGCGCCTGGTTGTTGGTGCGATTGAGCCAGCGGAGGGGGTTGTCTTGGATGACGGGCTCGGGGTCGTAGCCGTAGGTGAAGGTGCCCTCGCTCCTCAGGCCGTGGAGGAGGACCAGCCCTTCACCGGGGCCGAGGCGCGTGGTGCCTCCGACGCTTAGGGCGGTGGTGACGAAGCTCCCCTGGGAGGCCTGGGCGAAGACGCGAGTGGGCCCTGGCGCGCGGGAGACGAGGTTGACGACGCCGCCGAGGGCTCCGGGGCCGTAGCGGCTCCCTGCGCCACGGAGGACGTCGATGCGGTCGAGGGCCGCCGCGGGGATGAGGGAGAGGTCGACCGCCTCTCCTGGGCCCGCCAGGGGCACTCCATCGAGCAGCACCATCACCCCGTTGGTCGAGGCGCCCCGCAGTGAGAGCGTCTTTCGCTGGCCCGCGCCGCCGGCGTCTTGCACGATGGCACCCGGGACTCCGGCGAGGTGCTCGGCGGCGTCTTTGGCCTCGGCGTGTCGGTCTTTGAGGTCCACCACCGAGACGGCCCCCGAGGGCTCCCGTGCCGAGACCGACGAGGGAGACTTCTCGGCCTCGGGGAGCGGCACGTCGACGGGTGGGAGGACCGTGGCGGCGCTCGTTTGCCCCAGCGTCCCGGTGGAGGCGAGGAGGGCGAGGAGCGCGAGGCGAGACGGCCGGGACGACATGCTGCCCTCTGCTCTCTTCCGCGAAGAGAGAGGACCCACCGCGGGTATGCCCACGGCACCGTCAGGCAGGTTTCCTGGCTCCCGGGACTCCCGCGCTGCTCAACCTTCCCCCGCGACTTCACGGAGTGGCGACTTCCGAGCACTGCGTGCCCCGTCATCCCACGGGGCTTCCCGGTCACAGTGGCGCGACCGCGCCGGATTTTCACCGGCTTCCCTCTTGATGGCCCAACGTGGGCCGCCCGACGGCGAGACCCTCATAGGGGCAGCCTGGCTTGGTCGTCAACCCTGCTGAGCGAACCGTCTCCAGCGGCGTGTCAGAGGTCCTTGGTAGGGAGTGGGGGCGGGAGGTGGACGGTGACGGGGCTGAAGCGGCCGCACGACAAGTTTTTCAAGGCGTTGACCGAGAACCCCAGGGTGGCCTCGGTGTTCTTCCGGGAGCGGCTTCCAAGGGCGCTCGTCGCTCGGCTGGCCGAGGCTTATCCGGTGCTCGTTGACGGCTCCTTTGTCGACCGCGAGCTGCGGGAGTTCCTCTCGGATCGCCTCTTCAGGCTGAAGTTGCGGCGAAACGGAGACGCGCTCGTCTACTGCATCGTCGAGCACAAGAGTGCCCCCGAGCCGCGGGTCGCCCTGCAGTTGCTGGGCTACATGGTTCGCGCCTGGGAGCGAATGGTGAGGACACGAGGGTGCAGGGCGCTGCTGCCTCCCATCATCCCGTTGGTCCTCTACCATGGTGCAACGCCGTGGAAGGGAGCGCCCTTCTTCTCGGCGCTCGTTGGAGCGGGCTCGGTGCTCGGAGTGAAGCCGCTCGACTTCGAGATGGTCGTCGTCGACTTGGAGCACATTGCCGACGGCGCCTTGTCGCGGGACCCGACGCTTCGCGCTGGGCTGCTCGCCCTCAAGTATGCGACCCGAGGCTCGATGCAGGACAGCCTGTGTGGGAGTGTCCTCCGAGCGCTGAGGAGGGCCCCATCGCTTGTTCGCCCTGGGCTGCTCTATATGATGGAGACGTACCAACGAATNNCCGGAGCATAAGGAACGCATCATGACTATCGCCCAGGAGCTCAGAGACGAAGGTCGGAAGAAGGGCCTGGCGGAGGGTTTGGAGGAGGGTCTGAGGAAGGGGGAGCAAAGGGGCGAAAAGCGGGGCAGGCAGGAGGCGTTGCTTCGCGTCCTGGCTCGCCGGTTCGGCTCGATTCCGAAGGCGATGCGAGCCCGTGTGGCGCTCGCCGACACCGCCGACTTGGACGGCTGGCTCGATCGCTCGATCGACGCCACCACGCTCGACGCGGTCTTTGCCGCCTCGCATTGAGGACGCCCGCTGAGGGGCCATGATGTCGGCCGCGTTGCTCGTCTTCGTGGTGGCCGCGGCCGTCTCCATCATCTGGACGGCGCTCTCGGTGGGCATCTCTCCAATGCCCACGAGCCCACGGGTGCGCAAAGCGATGCTCGACCTCATGCCTCCCGAGACGAAGGGAGAGGTGCATGAGCTGGGCGCCGGCTGGGGCACGTTGGCCTTTCCCCTCGCTGACCAGTACCCCACGTCGGTGGTGGTGGCCTGGGAGGTGTCGCCGGTGCCGTTCGCTTTCTGCTGGCTCCGTCAGAAGCTCAGACCTCGGCGCAACCTGATGCTCCGGCGGGAGAATTTCCTCTCGGCAGACCTCCGGCAGGCCAGCGTGGTCACCTGCTACCTCTTTCCGCGGGGTATGGCGCACCTCGACGCGAAATTCGCCACGGAGCTCCCGACAGGCGCGGTGGTCGTCTCGAACACCTTCGCTCTGCGGGCGCGCAAAGCCTCGGTCTCGCTCGTGGTGCCAGACCTGTACCGGACCCAGGTGTTCCGATACGATTGGACGACTGGGCCGTTTGGTGGCGGGGTCGATACGGACCATACTGGGTGAACCTGCGTCGGCTCTGGAGCTGCTTGCGTCACAGACGAGGGACACCGTGCGACTTCGACTCGAGTTCCCCGACAAGCACCGGCTCTGGGCCGAGCTGGCCAAAGCCAACACCGATCGCATCTTCATCGAAGCCCCCACCGTGCCTCCGAAGCTCGGGCAGCGGGTGCCCGTCGAGCTCGCCGTTGGCACCGTGCTCCTTATCGCCTTCGCCGACGTCGTGGGTGTGAGGACGTCAGGTGGGCGGTTTCGCGCCGGAGTGTGGGTGCGCCTGGCCGACGAAGAGGTCATCAAGGTGCGCCGGTTTCTCGGGCTCACCGTTGAGCAGTACGACCGCAAGGAGATCGGCCGCACCGCGCGCAGGGAGCCGTGCCACCTGAAGGTCACCATCAAGCGCCCCGAGCTGCCCGACTCGGCCACCTTGAGAAACCTGTCCGAGACCGGGGGACTGCTCGAGTGCACCGCTCCACTCGCGTCTGGGCAGTTCGTCGAGTTTGAGCTCGCTCTCGATGACGGCACCTCGATTCCACTCACTGCCGAGGTGGCCCGCGAGGGGCCTGGCTCGACCTACTCGGGCCTGCGCTTTCTCGACCTCGACTCCCAGCGGCTCGGCCTTATCCGGGCACAGATCGAGCGCCTGACCCACCGGCCGCAGCAGGCCCGCAACCTCGTCGTGGTCGCGGACGATGAGCCCGAAATCCTCGAGTTCCTCAGCCGGGCACTTTCGAAGTACGGCTATGAGGTGCTCAAGGCCAGCGGTGGGAAGGAGGCCATGGCGCTCATCCGTCACACCACTCCCCACCTGGTGCTCCTCGACATTCTCATGCCGGGAATGGACGGCGTCGACATCTGCAAGGCCATGCGGGGAGACGTCGACCTGATGGACGTGCCAGTCATCTTCGCGTCGGCCCTCGACGAGGGCAGGCTCCACGAGGTGGCCGACGAGGCGGGTGCGACCGACTACCTGACCAAGCCGCTCCTGCTGGGCGACCTCCTGAACGTCGTCGGTCGGTACCTCAAGAACCAGTGACGCGGTCAGACGCGGACGCGTTCGAGCACCAGGTCGACGAGCTTCACGCTCGACAGCCCTTCGCTCTCGGCGGTGAAGTTCGGCAGCACCCGGTGACGCAGCACGGGCCTGGCGAGGGCCCGCACGTCCTCCACCGAGGCAGCGAAGCGGCCCGAGAGCACCGCTCGCGCCTTGGCTCCCACGATGAGGTATTGGCTCGCCCGAGGCCCTGCACCCCAGGCGACGTTCTTGGCGATGACCTCGAGGGCTCCAGGCTCCTTGGGCCGAGTCGCTCGCACCAGCTCCACCGCGTACTTCACCACGTGGTCCGGCACCGGCACTCGCCGCACCAGGTCTTGAAGGGAGAGAATCTGCTGCGGTGAGAGAACCTTTGTCAGCACCGCCGAGCTGCCTGAGGTGGTCTGCTTGACTATCTGCACCTCCTCTTCAGCGGAGGGATAGCCCACATCGACCAGGAACATGAAGCGATCGAGCTGGGCCTCCGGGAGCGGGTAGGTGCCCTCTTGCTCGATGGGGTTCTGGGTGGCGAACACCAAGAACGGCGGCTCCAGGTGCCAGGTACGACCCGAGGCCGTCACCCGGTACTCCTGCATGGCCTGGAGCAGCGCCGCCTGGGTCTTGGGCGNNGGCATCAGGTCGGGGGTGAACTGAATGCGGTTGAAAGACAGGTTCAACACCTCGGCCAAGGTGCTGATGAGGAGCGTCTTGGCCAGCCCCGGCACGCCGACGAAGAGGCAGTGGCCTTTCGAGAACAGCGAGATGAGGAGGTGATCCACCACCTCGCGCTGACCCACCACGCGCTTCTCTATCTGCTGGAGGACGGCCGAGCGGGCTTGGGCGAGCGCTTCAACTGCCTCGAGGTCGTTTCCTGCTCCGTCATTCGCCATGGACGGGTGTTGTAACCGTCGTCGCGCCGCGCGTCACGGGTCGAACGCGGTGCGAGGCTAGGGTCCCACCGTCCATGCTTGAGTGGGGCTCCCTCCGTCGAGCCCCTGCCCCTTGGCGCTCACCGACAGGGCACCCGGCGAGGTGGGGAGGAACGAGAACGACGTCGTCGAGCCGCTCATCACCAGGCCCGTCACGGAAGTCGAGGTGCACCCCTGGTCGGTGAAGAAGGTGGCGCCTCCGTCGGGCGTGTCTTTCAAAGCCACCGACAACGGGGACGTGGCCGACGCCGGGTTGCCGTAGGCGTCGCGCAGCTCCAGCGAGAGGGGGCCTGAGCAGGTGCCAGCGTCGAGCCCCGCGGGGACCGTCGTGAACACGAGGTGATGGGGCGCCGCCGCGCTGATGTCGACGAGCCCCGTCGCTCCCAGTGCTCCAGCGCGGGCCGACGCGGTCACCGAGGCAGGACCCACCGTGGTCCCCGTCACCGAGAAGACGCCCGAGGTTGAGGCGGTCGAGCCGAACGTCACCGTCGCGTTGCTCGTCGCCCCAAAGCAGTTGGGCCCTGTGGCCACCAACAGCGAGCTCCCCGAGAGGCTCACATCGAAGGGGCCGTCGCTCGATGGGTTCTGGAACGCATCCTTCCGGAGCAGCGTCACCCCGCCCGAGCAGGTCCCCGCGTCGAGCCCCGAGGGCAGCCCCACGAAGACGAGGCTCGCCGTCGGCCCGGCCACCACTTGGAGAGACGTCGGCCCCGCCGTCGACACCCCGGCCGTCGTCGCCGAAACCTGGTACGTGCCCGCGTCGATGCCTCGCGCCTGCACCGCCACCTCCGAAGTACCCGGAGGGAAGGAGAGGGAGCCCGCGCTCTGGCATTGACCCGGCGCCGTGTCGAACGTGAGGCCCCCGGGCGTCGACACCACCTGGAGCGCCTGGGCGGAAGGGAAGACCGTGGGGTTCAGAAAGGCGTCGACCAGCTTCAGCGCATACGACGCCGAGCACGCACCCGCCTGGGCGCGCGGCGGAGCGGGCGGTGCCCAGGTCAGCGTCGCCGGGGGCCCAGCCCGCACGCTGTTGCCTCCCAGGGAGACCACCGCACCTGCCGAAGGCGACGCCTGAATGCCGAAGCTCGTCGTCTGCTTCTCACCGCGGAAGTAGAGCCTCACCCGCGACTGACCGGCGGGGAAGAGGAGCGTCGTGCGGACCGATGCCTGTGGGCAGCCAGCTTGGCCGTAGAAGTGGAAGGTCGCGTCCAACGGGACCGTCGTGGTGGCGAGGCTGACGGTGGTGTCGACAGCGAACGACGAAGGGGTGCCCAGCGCGTCCTGCGCCTCGAGCACCGTCTCGGCCGGAGTACACTCACCAGCGAGCGGCGTCTGAGGCCCGGTGGCGAAGGCGAGCCGGGTGGCGTCTCCCGCTGCGACCGTCAACGTCTGGGTCGCCGCGCGAAGCCCCGTCTGCGGCGTGATGGTGACGGTGCCGCTGCCCACCGCGTTGGCCCGCAGAAGGAAGCCCGCTTCACTCGAGCCCGGGCCAATGGTGACCCCAGCCACGGGCGCGGCGCACTGGCCGCTCGCGGCGTCGAAGAAGGTGAGGCTGAGGTTCCCCGCCACGGCCGGGGAACAGGCGACGGCGGTGGGCGTCGTGGTGCGGTTCCCGAACTCATCCTCGACCTCGAAGCGGAGGACGGCGCTGCGCTCGCTGGAGCACAACTCCGAGGTTCGCAGGGCCAGCGGCCCACCGAGGAAGGCGAGCTGCGCCGCGGCTCCCGGAGTCACGGTGAGCGTGGCCGAGACCGTGCGCCCCGCCGCGGTCGCGCTCAGCGAAGTGGTGCCTGCATGAGTGCCCCGGAACCGGAACGTCGCGGTCCCCTCACCTGGGGGAATGACGACGTGGGAGATCGCCCCACCCGTGCAAGCGCCGTCGGTGAAGAAGGCCCCGGTGGCCTCGCCCGGCTGGGCCGCGAGCATCACCGTCTGGGCCAGCGTCGCCGTGGTCGGCGCGCCTTGGGTGTCGAGGAGCTCGACGAGGAAGGGGCCTCCACAGGCTCCGGCAGGCTGAGCGGCAGGCAGGCGACTCAGTCTCAGCGTCGCGATGGACATCGGCTGCACGTCGACCGACACGGACCCCGCCAACAGCCCGTCTGTCTTGGCCGTGAGCGTGGCAGGGCCAGCCGACCGAAAGCGCGCCGAGAACCCCGTCGTCGTCGTGTCTCGGTAGCTCACCTGGGTCGAGAGGAGCGGGGGCCCCGAGCAGTCGAGCGAAGAGAAGAACTCGGTACCCTCGAGGGAGATGACGGTGGTCCGCGGGGCAGCGCGGGGGCCCAGGCTGTCACGGAGCTCGACTCGCATCGGAGACGCGCAGGCGCCCGCGGTGAGGGGCGGCGTCACCCCGAGCAGCGCCAGGCGATCCGGGCGGGCTTCGCAGCTCGCCAAGGTGGCGCACTCGGGGTCCGCGCAGGCCACCAAGCCGTCGCAGTTGGTGTCGACCTCCAGCTCGCAGCGCTCGGCGGCTCCGGGGTGCACCGCGGGGTCATCGTCGCGGCAATCGGCGCCACCGTTGGCGACTGACCGGTAGCCGTCACGGTCGGCGTCGACCTCGGGTGGCGGTGCATCGAGCGTGAGCGCGATTCGCACCACTCCGTCGGAGGGGAACGCGACCCCGACACCGGCGGCGCGTGAATTCAGCTTCAGTGAGCTCTCGTCGTCGCAGCGGCCCAGCCACCCCGAGGCGACGAGAATCACGGACCCCGGGAGCTCTGGCGTCGGGCTGATGGCGACCTTCCACTGGGTCTTACCCTCGACGCGGGGCATCACCACCCAGCGGAGCTCCTGTTCGGCGTCGTACACCGACAGCTTGAGGCAGTCGGCCTTCACCCCCACCGGCACCGTGAGGTCGACAGCGATGGCACCCTCCTGGCGCTGACAGGAGGCGCTTACGCCCATTACTGCGATGAGCCACCAGAGCTGCGCGGGTGAAGACGTCACGGCCTCGAGACTCTACCTCGCGCGGGTCTCCGTGTGCGGAGCCTTCTGTCCTTCCGAGGGTACCTTGTGGAGTCCCACCCCTCTGTGGGACACCTCGGGCGCATGGCCGAGCGTTCTCCTACTCGCTGCTCCAAGCTCGAGGAGGCCGTCGACTGCTCGACCAGGGCCCAGTGGGTGCCCGCGCTCGCGGCGCTCCGGGCGGCGTGGCTTGCCGGCCCACACCCGCGCCTCAGCCCACTGGCCCGCGCCGCCGCTGAGCGGGTGCAGGCGAGCCCGGTGGTGGCGAAGCGGGAGCGCGAGGTCGCGGCCAAGTGGCTCGAGCTCGCCCGCGCCGAGGGTGCCTCGGCGCTCCCCACCCTCACGCTCTCGCCGTGGCCGAGGCTCCCTCGTGATGCCCGGGCGCGCGTCGAGGCCTTGGCCGCCATGCCCCGTGACGTGCTGGTGGGAGCCGCCATCTCCGAGCTGATGCGCAATGACCCCTACGGCAGCACTCAGGGCGCCATGGCGATTCGCCGGGGCCTGCGAGTGCTGTTCGGCTGGAAGGACCCCCTGGCGACGCAGCTCCTCACCGAGCTGGGCAGCCGCTACGAGCTCTCTTTCCGCGCCCTGCGGAAGCTGGCGCCCATCGTTCCCTGGGAATTCGATGCCGAGGAACTGGAGCTGGTGCGAGAGCTCGACGCGCTGCTCGGCACCTTGCCCGAGCGAGCCCGCCTCCACGCCCAGTTGCTCGCCGAGGTCTACGCTCGACCGGGCGACGACGGGCCCCGGGCGGTGCTCGCCGATGCGCTCACCGAGGCGGCTGACCCGCGAGGCGAGTTCATCTCGCTCCAGCTCGCCCAGAGTGACAAGGGTTCCCGTCGAGAACGTGAGCTGCTCCGGGCCCACGGCGTGAAGTGGCTGGGCGAGCTTGGCCCCTTCGTGCTCGATGAGCCGGCCCGGGTGGCCGCCGCGTTCTCCCGCGGCTTCGTCTCACGGTGCTGGCTCAATCGCGGCCTCGACGCTTCGGTGTTCGCCCGGTCTCGAGCCTGGGCCACGGTGGAAGAGCTGTCTCTGGCCCCCAACTTCGTGTTCGCCTCCCACGAGAACTTGAGGGCGCTCCGCTCGCTCCAGCGCGTCGAGGCCACCACCGAGGCGCCCATTCCGCCCCTGGAGTTGCTCACCCTCCACTCGCTGGGCGCGGTCAGCGGGCTCCCCTTCACCAGGGTCGAGACGCTCGGGCTCATCTCGGACTTCGGGCTCGACCGCGGGCGGGTCGATGATGCGCTGGCCTCGGTGCGTCGGGCTCGGTGGTTCGAGTCGGTGAAGCACCTGCGGCTCCCCGGCGGTGTGCGAGAGCTCGCCTGGGCCTTCTCGGTGCTGGCCAACAACCCCGGGCTCCTCTCGGTGGAGCTGTCCTTCGAGCTGGTAGGTGAGCTCGGCTTTGCCTGCCAGTGGGGAGCCCGGTTGGGGCGAGACGGCACGCTCCGGGTGACGTGGGAAGGGCGCAACTGGAGCGGGCCTCCCGTGGAGGAGGTGGCCGTTGTCCTCGGCAAGGCCCCTCTCGAGGGGCTGGCGAGGCTCGAGGTGGTCGAGCAGGCGAAGCTCACCAAGGAGCAACGCTCTGCCGTCAGCGCCGCCTTCGACCAGACGTTCGCTGGGCGTGCCCAGAGCTTCGAGCTCGTGCTCTTCGGCGAGTCGCGGACGGACCCGTCGCGCTAGCCCTTGAGGGCCTCGGCGCCGGAGACGATTTCCACCAGCTCCTTGGTGATCTGCGCTTGGCGGCTCCGGTTGTAATAGAGCGTCAGGGCGCCGATCATGTCACCGGCGTTGCGAGTGGCGTTCTCCATCGCCGTCATGCGCGCGGCGTGCTCGGCGGCGTAGCTCTCGAGGAGCGCCCGGTACACGCGCACGTTCACGGCCTGGGGCACGAGCTTCTCGAGCACGGCCTGGGCGTTGGGCTCATAGGTGTAGTCGACCTGCGACTCGCCAGACTTCGCTTCCTTGGCCTTGGCCTCGAAGGGCAGCAACTGCGCCATCGTCGGCAGCTGGCTGATGGCCGAGACGAACTCGTTGTACACCAGGTGCACGGCGTCGACCTTACCCTCGAGGAAGCGGTCGGCGACCTCCTGGGCCAGGGTGGCGGCGGTGGTGTAGTTGAGCCGCTGCCAGGTGCCGGGGTTGTCTTTGCGAGACGAGACGTTCCGGCCGCGGAGGAAGTCGCCGCCCTTGCGCCCGATGGTCGAGACCGTCACCTGGAGGCCCGGGTTGTCTGCGATGAACCGCAGCACCTTGCGGGTGATGTTCGAGTTGAAGCCGCCGGCCAGACCGCGGTCAGAGGTGATGACGACCAGCTCGACCTTCTTGACCTCGCGGGTCTGGAGGAGCGGGTGCCCGACGGCACCTGGCTCGACTCGACCCATCAGGGTGCCCATGACCGCGTCCAGCGTCTGGGCGTAGGGCCGCGCGGCGACGACGTTCTCCTGTGCCTTGCGCAGCTTCGCGGCCGAGACCATCTTCATGGCCTTGGTGATCTGCCGAGTGTTCTTCACCGAGCGAATACGCTTCCGGATGTCGCGCAACGAGGCCATGACAGAGGGCCGCTTAGAGGGGTGAGCCTTCGCTGTCAATGGTGAAGGCGGAGTGGTGCATCAGCTAAGCTTCACGCGCCTGCCGATTCCTCGCTCCATCTGTGTTCGCGCCCTGGCGGTCGCCCTCCTCTCGAGCGCCACCTCGGGTTGCCACGACTCCCGCCTGGGCCATGCGCTCCCGGCAGGCGTCCGAGTGGACACGTACCTCCAGACTGCGGCGTCGAAGATCGACGTGCTGTGGATCATCGACGACTCGGCCTCCATGGCGCCCCGTCAAGAGAACCTGGCGAGGAACTTCCAGGCCTTCATCACCGAGTTCACCCGCAACGCGGTGGACTACCGCATCGCCGTCACCACCACCGACGTCTTCCGCGAGGCCGGGCGCTTCGTCGGCTCACCCACCGTCCTCACTCCGGCGACCCCCGCGGTCATCGACGCCTTCGCCGCCAGCGTGCGGGTCGGCGTGGCCGGCAGCCCCTACGAGGTGGGGCTCGACGCGGCGCGGCTGGCGCTGGACGCCCAGAAAAAGGCCAACGACGAGGCCCTCGCCACGTGCAAAGCGGCGTGCAGGGACGCGGCCTGTCGAGCGAGCTGCGAGCAGGTCGAGCGGCCCTTCCTCCGGGCCGACGCGTACCTCGACGTCATCTTCGTGAGCGACGAAGACGACAAGTCCAGCCTCGACGTCGCCTTCTTCACCCGGTACTTCGAGACCGTGAAGGGGCTGGGCAACGACGGCATGGTCTCGACGGCCGCCATCGTGGGCGATGTGCCGACCAACGACTGCGGCGCCACTCCGGGCGTCAAGTACCAGGCCCTCGCGGCGCTGACCGGTGGCGCGGTGGGCAGCATCTGTGACGCCAGCTTCTCGTCGACGCTGAAGAAGCTCGCCACCAACGCCGTGGGCCTGAGGCGGAAGTTCGCCCTCCAGGCTGCGCCCACTGTCGAGAGCCTCGAGGTGCGGGTGGTGTACCCCTGTGGCGCGCCAGATGACCTCCTGGCCGCGTGCCAGGCTGTCGACCGCTCGAGCTGCGATGGCCAGGCGGCGTCCTCGATGAGCGCCGTCTGCACCCCGCCCCAGGGAGGGCCCGACGGCTGGTCCTACGAGGCGGCGAGCAACGTCGTCGCCTTCTCTGGTGCCTCGGTCCCGGCGCTCACCGGGCGCGTCGAGCTGCAATACGACGAGGAAGTGAAGAGCCCGTGAGCCACGTGGATTGCCCAAGGCGTGCGCGCCGCATCGCCACTGAAGGAGGAGCCCGCGGTCGCTGCGTGGGGCCCGGCGCCCTGGCGCTCGGCTGGCTCCTGCTGTCCGTCGGCTGCGAGCGCCCTGGGCTCACCAGCCTCCGCCCCGCGCTCTCACCTCCGCCCTCGGTGGTCGACTTCGGCACGCTCCCGGTGCTGGCCGAGAAGCAGCTCGAGGTCCCGTTGCTCAACGTGGGGCGCGCAGCCCTGTCCATCTCCCAGGTCCAGCTCGGTACGGACGACGGCGCGTTCAGGGTCGTCTTGAGCCCGACCGAGGTGGCGAGCGGGGAAACGGGCTCGCTCCGGCTGGCCTTTGCTCCGCCCCGGGAGTCGAGCTTCACCAACACCGTCGCCTTCGACACCGACGACGTGGACGACCCCCACGTCGAGGTCTCGCTCACCGGCGTGGGTCTCACCGTCGCGAGCCTGGCCTCGAGCCCCGCGGCCCTCGATTTCGGGCGGGTCGGCGAGTGTGCCTCGGCGGTGAAGGAGCTCACCCTTCGCTCCACCGGCAACGCCGACCTCGTCATCGAGGAGCTCTCCTTCACCGATGGGAGCGCCTCCACGTTCAGCTTCGTCGGGTCGGCCAAGACGCCAGCGGTGGTGAAGCCCGGCGAAGCCATCGCGCTGACGCTGCGGGCGAGCCCACCGCCGCATGCCACCGGCACGCTCACGGGCGGTCTCCGCCTCACCACCAACGACCCGAGCCACCGCTCGATGGAGGTGCCCCTCAGCGCCTCGGTGGACCAGGCCCCGCTGGCGGTCATCGGCCCGCTGTCGAGTGCTTCGCTGGGTCAGCTCGTCACGCTGGATGGCACTGGCTCGAGGGACCCCCAAGACGGAGCGCCGCTGACCTACCAGTGGACGCTGCGCTCGAAACCGGCGACCAGCACCACCGCGCTCGAGGCCCCCACCACCGCGCGCCCGTCGCTGCGGCTCGACGACACGGTGGCTGGTGCGTACGAGGTGCAGCTCGACGTCGTCAGCCAGAGGGGGGTGCACGAGTGCGTTCCGGCCCGGGCCACGGTGGTCGCGGCCCCAGCTCAGAGGTTGCTGGTGGAGATGTTCTGGGACAACGCAGCCACGGACCTCGACCTCCACGTCCTCCGCACCCCGAGCTCCACCATCGGGGCCTTGCCTGATGATTGCTTTTACCAGAACCGCTCCCCCGACTGGGGCGTGGCACAGGGAGCCGAGGGTCCGCGCCTCGAGCGAGACGCGCTCATCGGCTATGGGCCGGAGGTCTTCGGGTACATCAACCCGCTCGAGGGCACGTACCGCGCGGCCGTCGTCTTCTCGAGCGAGCACCTGGCCGCCACGCCCGCCAGCACCGCCACCGTGCGAGTGTACGTCTTGGGGGTGCTGCGCGCCGAGCTCAGCCGGAAGCTGGCCAAGCAGGGAGACGTCTGGCCCGCGGTGGACATCGGCTGGCCCTCGGGCGAGGTGAGGGCCGTGCCATGAGGTGGTCAGGGCTCCTGATGTTTGGGCTGTGGGCGTGCCCTCCGACGTCGCCGCCGCCGGTTGACGCGGGCTCCCAAGGCGGCTGCCAGAGCCGGGCCGACTGCCCGACGGGCGAGGTCTGCACCGCCGCGGGGTACTGCGACCACTGCGCGACGTCGGGCCAGTGCAGCGTGAAGGAGGTGTGTGGCCCTGGCACCCGGCTGTGCGTGCTCCGGTCAGGCTGGGGCACGGACTGCGCGGCCAACGAAGACTGCCAGGCTGGCTCCTGGTGTCATCAGGGGCTGTGCCAGGGGCGCTCGCAGGTGTCGCTGTGCCCAGGGGGGCTCTCCGCCGAGTGTCCCAAGGGTGACCGCTGCAACCGCGTCACCTCGGTGTGTGAGGAGGATCTCGGCTGCTCCACCAACGACGACTGCTCGGCGGCCGAGGTCTGCAACCAGGGCCAACGACAGTGCGTGCCCCGGTGCACCGTGGAGACTCAGGCCTTGCTCTGCGCTGCCTCGGAGCACTGCGCGGTGGACCACTGTGTTCAGTGCAGCCAGGCGAGCGAGTGCAGCGCGAGTCTGGTGTGCGACGCCGCTGGCCAATGCAGTACAGGGAGCCGGTGCTACACGGATCGCGACTGTCCGGTGCCGCTGGTGTGCTTTGCCCAGACTGGTGCCTGTCTGCCCAAGCAGCCACCGTGTCTGTCTGATGACACCTGCGCGGCTCAGCTTCGTTGCGATGTGACGAGTGGGCGGTGCGTGCCTCGCGACTGTCAGGGCGATCGCTATGAGCCGAACAACGACGAGGCCTCCGCCTTCAATGTCGCGCCGGCGGCCTACCATGGCCTGACGCTGTGCCCCAAAGACGTCGACTGGTACGCCATTCCGCTGGCGAGGGGAGATCAACTCGGCGTCAACCTCGACGCGGATCCCCTCAGCGAGGCGTACTTCTCGACCGTGGTGAAAGACGCCAGTGGACGCACCCTGGCCTCGGGGCACCTGCTGGCCAGCTTCGTGGCCCCGGTGGCGGCGACCTACTCCGTCGTCATCAGCGCCTCGGCCCCCTCCGAGACGTACGACGTCACCTTCCTCAAGGCCCGAGGCACCCCGTGCGACGACGACGCCAACGAGCCCAACGACACGGCTGGGCAACCCACTCCGATGAATGGCTCGACCGAGGTCGATGGCGTCGTCTGTCCTCAGGACCAAGACTGGTTTCGGCTCGCCGCCTCACCCGACGGCGGCTCCGTCCGAGTGGCGCTCACCGGCTACGCCCCGGGCAACGGGTTGCTTTCTCTGTGCGTCTTCTCCAGTGATGGTGGGAGTCCGCTCGGCTGCTCCACCGACCCGGCGCCCTCGGTGACGGCTCCCTGGGAAGCCGGGCTCCTGGTGCGGGTGGCGGGAGATTCGCCCCGTAACTCCAACGCATACACCTTGGTGGAGGGCTTTCAATGACGGCGCCACCTCGCGCGACTCGGAGTTGGCTCGTGCTGGCAGTCGGGGCGACCCTGGCAGGCTGTGGCTGTGGGCCGGCTCCCGTTGGCGCAGGTGATGGCGGGGTCGTCGACGCTGGGCGGGCCGACGCGGGCGTGACTCGAGTCGACGCTGGCACCGACGGTGGCCACGACGCGGGCCTGCCACCAGCGCTGCGCCTCACCCGGCTCTTGCCGCCTCGGGGTCCGGCGGCGGGTGGGAGCGTGGCCACCCTCGAGGGGACCGGCTTCCTCCAGGGTATCGGCACCTCGGGGAGCCAGGCCAAGCCGCTCACCTCCATCGCCTTCTCGTCGAACCCCGTCTTGGGCTTTCAAATCATCGACGACACCACCATCGAGCTGACGGTGCCGCCGGGGGTGGTGGGTCCGGTCTCGGTGTCGATGAAGAACCCCAACGGCGCGGCGACCTGCTCTCGCTGCTTCACCTACTACGACGAGCTTGCGGTGACGTCGCTCACGCCCAAGGCGGGGCCGCTGGGAGGAGGCACGGTGGTGACGTTCGCGGGGCAGGGCTTCACGGCCGACACCACGGTGCTCTTCGGAGGTCAGTCGAGCCCGCGCGTCATGGTCGTGTCGTCCACTCAGCTCTCGGCGCTGGTCCCCAGAGGCCTCGCGGCGGGGCTGGTGGATGTGCTGCTGTACAATCACTCGGGCGCCTCCACTCAGCGCCGGGCCTTCCGGTACTTGAACGAGGTGCGCCTCACCTCGGTGACGCCTCCCACCGGGCCGTTGGAAGGTGGCAGTCGAATCACCATGGAGGGTCAGGGCTTCTCGGGGGTCATGACGGTCGAGCTCGCCGGAGTTCCCGCCACCGACGTGACGGTGGGCTCCGATTCGCAGCTCACCGCGACGACTCCAGCAGGAGTGAGGCTCGGGGCCGTCGACGTCACGGTCAGGACCTCAGAGGACGCCTGGACGGCCCACGGCGCCTTCACCTACGTCGCTCTCGACGGAGGGTTCACCACCTTCGGCGTGTTTCCCCACGTGGTGGCCCAGGGCGACACGGTCACGCTCACCGGGCAAGGGCTCGAGCAAGGGCTCCTCGAGGTCAGCATCGGCGGGCAACCGGCTGTGGTGGGCGCGCGGACCTTCTCCACCGCGGTGCTGACCGTTCCCGCTCGGGGCACGGCTCCGAGGCGCTCCGATGTTCTGTCGTCGAGCGGGAGCGCTTCGTCATCGCTGAGCTCCGCCGTCACCTGGAGAATGGGCCTCAGTGCCATCACGCCAGCGCAGGGGCCCTCTGATGGCGGCACGGCAGTGAGCCTCTTCGGTACCGCGTTCCCTCCGTCGCCCCGGGTGTGGGTGGGTGCGCTCGAGGCAACCGGTGTCTCCGTCACCCAGGAGACGCAGCTCGACGCCGTCACGCCCCCAGGCTCGGGAGGGCCCAACGACGTGGTGGTGAGAGAAGCGGGTGACCAGGAAAACGAGGCCAGGCTCCCTGGTGGTTTCACCGCTCTCGACGCCCTGGCCATCGGTCGCGTGGAGCCGTGGCGAGGCGCGGTGGCCGGCGGCACGCTGGTCACCATCTTGGGTCGGGGCTTCGGCGACGCGACGGTGGTGTCTTTCGGCGAGGCGAAAGCGAAGGACGTGAAAGTCATCGACACCCACACGCTGACCTGCCGGGCGCCCAAGGGTGACGTGGGCGTGGTGGACGTGGGGCTCCGCCGCTTGGGGCAGCAAGACGTGCTCGCCGCCGGCTACTCGTACTTCGACCCCCGGAGCATCTCGGGTGGGCTCTCGGGAGGCCCCCTGGTGGGTACGCTCAACGTGACGGTGCTGGACTCGAGCGGCACGCAGTACGGCGCGCCGGTGGAGCGGGCCACGGTGGTGCTGGGCGTCGACCCGACGACGCCCTACCAGGGCCTGACCGACGCGAGAGGGCAACTCACCTTCTCTGACCCGTCGCTGGTGAAGGCTCAGACGGTGACGGCCTTCAAGGCCGGTTACGGCGCCTCGACGGTGAGCCTGGTGGGCTCGGAGAACCTCACCGTCTTCATCGGGCGGGCCCAGGGTGGAGCGGACGGCAACCCGAGCCCGGGCACTGGCGGCGTGGCGGCCTCGAGCATCTCGGGGCGGGTCACGGGCTTCAAGTCGCCGCGGCCGCTGTCACCCCGCGAGAGCCTCGAGGCGCGGGTCTTCGTGGCTCAGAGCTCGCTCTACGACGGGCCGCCCTTCGGCGGAGGCGCGGGCAAGCCAGGGGAGCAGTGGCGTCTCAGCTCCGACGGGGCCGAGTACCTGCTGTTCACCAGCGCCGGGGTACGGGCGGTCTACGCGGTGCTGGGCATCGTCGACGCCGACACGGCGAGCTTCACGCCGGTGACGCTGGGCATCTCTCGTGGCATCAGCACCTCAGCCGACAACCCAGCCACCGGCCGCGCCATCGTGCTCGATGTGCAGCTCGACCTGACCGTGCCCGTCACCATCGACACGCCGCTGGTGCTCCCGGCCGACGGGGGCGTCGAGGCCGCCATCAACAACGTCTACGCCTGGCTCGACCTCGGGGCCGAGGGCTTCATTCCCAACCCCTCGAACTGGGACACGGGCCTGGCCTTCAGCTCGCAGGTGAGCTCGGTGGAGCCGCGACTGCGGTTCCCCAACTTCCCCCGGCTCGACGGCACGAGCTTCGTCTTCCTCAACCAGGCGCGGGGAGAGCGATTCTACCCCTCGAGCAACTTCTTCCGGCGGCAGGGAGGAGACCTCGGCGCCGGCGTCACCATCGGGCCCATGCTGGCCGCGCCCACCCTCGTCGAGCCGACCGACGCGTTTCGTGGGACCATCGCCTGGACGACGGAGCCCGGCGGCGTGGCGGACCTCCACAGCGTGTCGATTCTCCAGGACAGCCCGCTGGGGACGCTCACGGTCTGGAGCGTGGTGCTGCCAGGGAGCCAGACGCGGGTCGAGCTGCCCCCGGCGGCGGTGGAGACGCTCCGGCTCCAGGCGCAGGGGAGCGCCCTGTTCCTCGTCATCTATTCCATCCGCACGCCGAAGTTCTCCTATGCCCAGTGGACCTTCGACGACGCCCTGTCATCGGCGAGTTGGTCGGCCTTCACCACGGCCGTTTCGGAGCGGTTCTCGCCCTGAACGCCAGTCAGCGGGCCTCGACGCGGAGGACGATTTTCACCTCACTGGGCACGGGCTCGCTCCCCAACTTGCCGGGCTCGTACACGCGAGTCTTGAGCGACTCGAGTATCTCCTCGTCCATCAGCGGCACCGACTTCAGCATGCGGCAGTCCTCCAAGTGGCCGCTCACGGCCACGACGCACCGGGCGACCGCCGTCCCCTCGCTCCGCACGGCGCGCGCCGACCCCGAGTAGCGGGGAGGTCGTCCCGCGTCGATGAGCCGGGGCCTGCTGGTGAGCTCATCTTGTGGGTAGACGCGACCGGAAACCGGGGCCGCGGCCTTGGGCTGCTCGGCCACGTGAGGGGCGACCTCCGCGACCTTGGGGCTCGCCGCGGGAGCGGACGGAAGCGCGAGCTCAGCGGTGACCGGCGCCGGCTTCGCGCTCGCCACCACGGGCTCGGACGGGAGCCCCAGCGGAATGACGACCCCGGAGCCCTCATCTTTCGCCGGGGCTGAGCCGGCCTGCTTCGCCAGCTGCACGCGGCCAGAGCCCTTCTGAAGCCGCTGAACGAGATCAAACCGCGGACCCGGGCTCGTCGCGATGAAGGTGATGGTCTGGTAGCCCTTGGCTTCGAGCGTGAGCTCCACCGTGGCCTCACCGGTCTCATCGGCAGGAATCTCGAAGGTCGTCGGGGTGAGCCCCATCACCTTCGAGCCGATCTTCACCGTGGCCCCAGTGGGAATGCTGTTGATGCGGAAGACGATGGCCCCGGGGCGCGCGGCTGGCTCGGGGGTCGCGGCCGTGGGCACCGCCGCAGGCGAAGGCGCCACCGCGGGCTCCTCGGCGACCGCCTCGACGGCCTGGGACGAGCGCCAGAGGAAGAGCCCACCGAGACCCAGCGCGATGACGACTCCCGCCCAGACCAGCCAGCGGCCCCGGCGAGGCTCGCGCACCGCCGTGAAGATGGCCGTCGGGGTGCGCGGAGCGGGACCGGCCAGCGCGCTCAGAGGCGGTGGAGGCGGAAGCACCGAAGCGATGGATGGAGGTGGTGGAGGTGGCGGCGTGGCGCTCCGGTACGCGGGGAGGCTCTGGGTGGCCAGTCGCTGAGCCGGGTGTCCGTGGGCCTGCGCCTCGGCTTCGTCGAGGGCGAAGAGGAGCGCCTGCACCGAGGCGTAGCGAGCGCGAGGGTCCTTCTCGAGGCACCGGCGCATCACCAGCTCGAGCTCGATGGGAACGTTGGCGGTGGGGGTCACCTCTCTGAGCCACGGCAGCGGAGACTGAATGTGCTGCACGATGACGTCGATGGCAGTGGGCCCGCTGAAGGGAACCTGGCCAGACAGCATGCGAAAGAGCATCACGCCGAGGGCGTAGATGTCGGCCTGAGTCGCCGCTTCTCCCCGGGCTTGCTCGGGCGCCATGTACGCCGGCGAGCCCATCACCATCGTGGTTCGCGTCACCTCGTTGTCGCCCGCGGTATTGGCCATCGGCTTGGCGAGGCCGAAGTCGAGGAGCTTGAGCCACTCGGTGTCTCCCGAGCCCAGCACGAAGCAGTTGGCGGGCTTCAAGTCTCGGTGCACCAGGCCCAGCTCGTGAGCGAAGGCGAGGCCGGCCCCCATCTGCCGCACCAGCCTGACGGCCCGCTCCCAGCCGAGGACCCGCTCGGTCTCGAGCACCTCGGCCAACGTGCGGCCCCGGAGCAGCTCCATCGCGATGAAGTGCACCCCGTCGCTCTCTCCGGTGTCGACCACCTCGACGATGTTGCCGTGCGAGAGCCGCGTCGACAGCCGCGCCTCACGGAGGAAGCGCTCGCGGTAGATTGGATCCTTCCCGGGGTCGAACCGTGGATCGAGCACCTTCACCGCCAGCTCGTGCTGCGTCTGCATGTCCATCGCCCGGTACACCGTGGCCATGCCTCCGCCGCCCACCACGTCGAGCAACTGGTACCGCAGACTCAAGAGCCGTCCGGTGAGATCGACCAGCATGGAGGCCGCCTCTGGCGTGCGGGCCAAATCGACGTCTACCGATGCGGGGATCATCTCAGAGGTCATTCTTCTTCCCTCATTTGCACAGCTGCCACGGGCGTTCCACCCCCACGGTCGACAGACGCTACTCCCGGAAGTCAGCGAGCTGAAGCTTGTCGCAGGGCGCCATTCGATCTTCCCCGAAAACCGGCCAGATACGACCAGCTCAGAATTTGACGGCGGCGCAAACCCGCGTGAGATGCGGAGTTACAGCCCTGTTTCATACGAGGTCGTCATGTCCAAGGACGTTGTGTCGACAGAAGAAGCGCGAGGCGAACGCCGCAAGGGTCCAGGTGGCTCGGCCCCCACGTTCGGGGAGTTGCTGGTTGATTTCTCGTGGCGGCCGGCGGACCGACCTCCGGTGGATTCGCTCGGCTGGCTCATCACCCACGGCTACGCGCCAGACCGCCGCAAGGGTTGAATCGAAACTGTCGGTGGCCGTCCGAGTGGGCATGAACAAGACACTCCTCGGACTCCTTCTGGCGGCGAGCACGATGAGCGCGACGGCCGCGCGCGCTGACTGGGACCACGGCGGGCGTGAGCCCTCTCGACGAGAGATGCGGCGCGGCGATCGCCACGGTCGCTACGAGCCCCGCTCGGTGCAGGTCTGGGTGCCGGGCCAAGCACAGCAGGTCTGGGAGCCTGGCCGGTGCTGGAGGAGCTGGGGCCCACCCCGGTGCGCGCCCGGCTCGTACCGCACCATCGCTACCCCCGGGCACTACGAGACGCGGACGGATTGGGTGTGGGTCAGCCACGGCCGGCCGGTGGAGTTCGGGCTTCGCATGTCAGCGCCGGGCGGCTACGTCGCGGTGGGCCCGTACTGAGCGCCCGGAGGATTCGCGCAGCGTGAACAGCGAGAAGGTGACGGCGTACGCTCCGATGACGTCGATGGTGTAGTGCAGGTGCGAGAAGAAGACGCTCGCCACCACCAGCGCGTGCCCCGCCAGCATCACCCAGCGGAGCCGGGGAAACGGCCAGACATAGAGGAGCAAGAGGAAGGTGGTCGCGACGTGGCCTGAGAAGAAGAGATCCTTCGACAGGGAGACGCGCGCGCCGTGGTCGCGATCGAAGAAGCCCAGCGGGTTCAGCAGTTGGAAGAAGGCAGTGACCCGCGCCTCGAAAGACATGCCAGCGTGAGGGTCGGCGCCTGAGATGGCTCCCAGCCCGGTGGCCGCGATGCTCAGGCCACGGACCAGCGCGACGAGTCCCGAGGTGTACATGTACCGGATGAACCGCTCCGCGTCGGTGGCCAGCAGCCAGAGGGCCACGGGTGTGTAGGCGAAGAGCCAGAGCAGGTAATTCTGACGGTCGACCCACGCGAGGTACGGAATGGACTCCAGCAGCACATCGGGCAGCGCTCCGGGGGCGGGCCTGGCCTCGGCCCAGAGGGCCAGCCACGCCATCACGGCGTAGCAGGAGGACCGAAAGGCGAAGCTGAGAACGACTCGCGCGACGAGGGCACCCTTGGGCACGGGCGCCCTCTAGCATGCCGCTGCCCCGGGTCACGGGTTGGGGCCGTTATGGCAGCTCCAGCAGGTCACCTTGGCGCCCGCGGCGAAGCTCTTGGTGCCAAGGTTTCCCGCGTTCAGTGTGACGGCGGTCCTGACCACCGCCAGCGGCGAGCCGGCCGAGGTGGTGCCGTGGCACTGCTGGCAATCGGTCCGGGAGACGGCCTTCCCATGATGGTCTTGGACCCAGGCTTGCCCGACTTCGTGCATTCCGTGCGGACCACCGTTGGCCGTGGTCGGCATGGTCGTGTGGCAGACCTTGCACTCGTTGATGGTCCCTGTGTGGCCTTGCAGCGCGAGGCTCTGAACGTTGTCGTTGTCGTGCGAGCTGGGATACTCGGCGTGGGTCGGCCCGTGGCAGGCCTCGCATTGAAGGCCGCCGTGTCCAGTGCTGAAGCGGTACAGCGACTTGCCGGCCGCGGGGGTGTTGGCATTGGTGGCGAAGCGCGTATCGACAGTGGCTCGCACCGTGGTTCCGCTCGAGAAGACGCTGGTGTAGCGGACGAAAGGGGTCGAACTGCTGGAGGCACGGTCGTGGCAACTCTGACAGTTGGGCTCGTCGAGCCAGCCTTCTCGCCCCGGCTTTCCGACCGCCGACATGCTTCCGTGGCAGCTCTGGCAGTCGATGCTGGGGAGGCCTGTGCTCGGGTCGACGGCGTCACCCATTGGTCCGCGCAAGCACTTGGTCACCGAGCCAGGGTGGCAGAGGTAACAGGCATCGCGGGTCTTCAGCGCGTCCAACGCGGTGGTGGTGGCCGGCTTGTAGACGGTAGCGTGCTTGCCGTGCAACGCCTCGGTGAGTGGTTTGATGCCGGCCTTCAGGCCCGTGGCCAGGGCGTTGGACTTGTGGCACGCGGCGCACAGCACCGGTTGGCCGGCAGACGCGGTGGCGAGGAGCGTGCCGCCAGTGTAGGTGCTCCCCATGTTCGCCGTCGCGATGGCCGTCGGGAACTTCTCGTCATGCAGCCGGAGAATGTTCTTCTTCCAGTCCTTCTCCATATCGGTGGTGTCGTTGACCCACCCGGCGGCCGGCTGGGCGTATCCGTAGCCGCTGTTCGACGCATGGCAGGATTTGCAGCTCATCTCATCGGAGACCGGCAGGACGACGCTGGTGGAGGCCAACACGGTTTTGGCGCCGTCCCTCGCCACCACCTTCACCATTGGATAGAAGTTTTTCACCCCACCATTGGTGCCGTAGTCGTCGGGGTAGGGCGTGAGGGGGATGCCCTCGGCGCGCCACCACTTGTTAGTCGCGTCGTAGCTCATTGTGGTAGGTGTATGCGAAGGCGTCGGAAGGCTGACGTTGGGCTCGCCGAGGTTGAGCCCGTGGTCGGGCGTCAGGTCGGGGCCAAAGAGCTTCTGTGAAAAATTCCAGAAGTTTGTCTTTGTGGAGCTGATGGTGTTGATGGACCCAGCGGTGTCGGCCACCGCCTCGTAGGTCAGGGTGATGGCGACGCTCGAGTCAACCAGTTTGCCGGACGTCACGTCTGTGCGAATGACCTGAGCATGGAGGTTGTTGTAGGGCGGGAGGATGCTGAAGACGGAGTAGTCCTTACCGTCCATGCAGTGCATGCCGAGGTCGTTCCAGGCGATGACGGCATAGGTGCCAGGCAGAGGGGTGCCGGTGCCGCCGCCGGAGGCTGAGCCGCCGCCAGAGGCTGAACCACCACCGGAGGCTGAACCACCACCGGAGGCTGAGCCACCACCGGAGGCTGAGCCACCACCGGAGGCTGAGCCACCACCACCGGACGCTGA
>PMBV01000026.1 GCA_003153055.1 Myxococcales bacterium | reverse complement strand
AAGGTGGTGAAGAACAAGATGGCGCCTCCCTTCAAGGAGGTCGAGTTCGACATCATGTACGGCTCGGGCATCAGCAAGGAAGGCGACCTCATCGACCTCGCCTCCGAGCACGGCATCGTCGAGAAGAGCGGGTCGTGGTTCGGCTTCAAGGGTGAGCGCATCGGGCAGGGCCGAGAGAACGCCAAGGAGTACCTCCGCGAGCACCCGGAGATCGCCAAGGACATCGAAGCCCAGGTGCTCGAGAAGTTCGGCGTGAAGACCGGCCCTTCGCCGGTGCCTGCTCCGGGCCCCGAGGCTGAGCCCGAGGTCGAAGAGAAGCGGCCCCGCGTCAAGGCGGTGAAGTAGCGAGGCTCGCCTCGTCGAACCACTGAGCGATGGCCAGCTGGGCGTCGACCTCGATGTCCGCGAAGGCCACGCTCACCATGGTGCCTTGGGGAACGCCCGTGCGTGCCACCACGTAGCCGGTGGCCGTGATCGGCCCCTCGTACGTCGGGAGCGTGAACACCAGCTCGACCAGCTCGCCCGTGGGTGGCGCGGTGGTGACGAAGGAGGCCCCACTGACCGAGAGGTCTCCCAGGCACGAGCGGCCCTTCGAGCCGGGCGCTCGTACGTTGGGCTCTCGGACGTCGAGGGCGATGGCACGCCGAGGCCAGTCCCGGCGCTCTTCCTCCCGGCGTTCACCTCTACGAGAGAGCGGCTCGGGGACTGCGTCCCAGGTCCGACGATCACCGACGCGTCGTTCAGGCATACAAACAGGCTGCCACAGCCCGGAAGCCCGGCCAGTTTCCCGCCGCCCTCCGCCTCTACCGCAGGGCTGGAGGCTCGGTACGTGGGCAGAAGCGCCCTGACGAGGGTGGGCGGTTGGTTGCCCGTTCTCCTGGGGGGCCCCACCAGCGCCTCGACCATGGGCGAGGTGAGCGAGGGGTCTCCAGCAATGTCACCAATGGTACCATTCGAGGGGTCGTCCTCGAGGCCGGGTCACTCCCCAGCCCTGTCATCACGGTGTACTGATTTGTACACCGTGATGACGCGCTCGGGGACCCGTACCCACCGGTCACCTCTCGTTGCCATTCTGCGCTCGACCTCGAGACGAATGGCCTAACGACAAACACCCTCGTCCTTGGTAACTGACTTCCGTGCAACTCGGGAAGCGTGGGTGGCTCGAAGCTCTCATCCGGCAAGCGGTCGACGGGCATCGGCCTTCGGAGGTGAGGGCTCCTCCCGGAATGAGCACCGGCCGAGCGCGGGCTCGAGCGTACCTGAGGGGCACACTTCGAGAGTCGGGGTTGCTCTACGGCACGCCGGTGTCGCCAGTCGGGCCCGCTGGAGAGGGTGCGAGGCAGAGCCCGGAAGAAGTGCTCTTCCTCGCCGTCTTGCGGACGTTCTGCCGGCTCGGGCTCGACCTCGCCGTGCTGGCCGAGGGCGCACCCGGGCCCAGACCCGAGCAGCTGCTGTTGCTCTTCGCGGCGCTGAGCCATCGGCTGGACGACGCGGAGGACCTCCACCGCCGCATCGAGCGGGCGTGGAAGCAATGGCCGCTGCCCCAGGCGTTGTGGGCGCGGGTGGAGGAGGCGCTCGAGGCGAGGGCGCCATCGCTCGGCTCAGACCCGTACTACGGCATGGTGCTGCACAACGGCGCCGTCTACGCCGACGCGTACCTCTTCGGTCGCCTGGCCATCGCCTACTTCACCCAGCACACCTTCCCGCGTCAGGTGGCCGAGCGGAGGCTGGGGCTCGCGGCGGCTCAGAAGGCGAGGTTGGTCGAAGTGCTGGTTGGGCTGGCGTGTGCCGAGCGCAAGCCGGCGTTCCCTTCCCGGCGGGCCATCTTGCGGCAGATCGACGACCTCCAACTGCCCGAGGAGCTCCAGGACTCCACCCGGGAGTTCGCCCGGCGGGCCTTCGAGCGGCCCCCGTCGGTGAAGCGCCTGGCCAAGGGCGTGCGGAGCCGCGACTTGAAGCGCTTCATCCTCGAGCAGACGGTGCTCGCCTCGCTGGTCGACGGGCGGAGGAGCCCCCGAGAGGTCGAGTGGACCCACGAGCTGGCCTACGAGCTCGGCTTCACGCTCGCCGAGATGAAGCAGCTCGAGCTGTCGATGGCCGACTTCTACCGTCGGCACCGAGACGTGGTCGACGTCTTCACGTTGGCTCACGGCGCCGAGGTGATGGGTGAGGAGTGGGTGCACGAGCTGTCGACCACGGTGCGGAAGAACTCCCGCGCGGTGCTCAATGAAATCCGCAAGACCGGTGAGCTGTCGGTGCTGCTGAGCCGGGCCGCCCGGGGCCAGACGCTCGACCTCGAGGAGAAGCGGCGAATGAAGGACCAGCTCCTCGACGTCGCCCGGGCGGTGCCGGCGCTGGCGCTGTTCGCGGCGCCCGGTGGGGCATTGGTGCTGCTGGCGCTATCGAGGGTGCTGCCGATGAAGCTGCTCCCGTCGAGCTTCTGGGACGACGAGAGCCCGGAGCCGAAGAAGGAGCTGCCCCCCACCTGAATCCTCGCAGCTCGCGCCTGCATCCTCTGGGTGACGCGGAGCACGGCGCTCCCGCGAGAACCAAGGAGAACGACATGGAGAAGCTCTTCCCGAAGAACGAGGCGACGTTGGATCGAGCCCTGCGCGTGGTGCTGGGGCTGGTGGGAGTGGCAATGGTCTTCGTCGGCCCGCAAACCCCGTGGGGCTGGATTGGCCTGGTGCCGCTGCTGACCGGCCTGGTAGGAAGCTGCCCACTCTACACGCTGTTCGGCGTTGGGACGTGCCCGGTGAAGAAGGCCAGCGCCTAAAGGGAAGTGAGGCCCCACAATCCAGCCCGAGCCAGAAGAGCGTGACGTCATCGAGCGCGCGGCGCGGGGAGACCGTACGGCCTTCGCCTCGCTGGTGAAGGCGCACCGTGGGCCCGTGTACCGATTCGCGCTCAGGCTCACCAAAGACGAGGCCCAGGCGGAGGACGTGTTGCAGGACACCTTCCTCGTCGCGATGAAGGGGCTCGCGGGTTGGCGTGGTGAGGGCTCGTTTCGGGGGTGGCTGTACGCGGTCGCCCGGAGCCGGGTGTTGATGGCCCGGAGGCGAAAGGTGGGAGAGCCCGAGTCCTTCGAGTCGCAGGAGTCGCTCGAGGTGCTGGGGCTGCAGGCCGGCTGGGGTGCGCCGATGGAAGCGGAGGCCTTGGCGGCCAGAGTGCAGGAGCAATCGGTGTTGGAAGCAGCGCTGGCTCAGTTGGAGCCCGCGGACCGCGAAGTGCTGGTGCTGCGGGACCTCGAGGGGTTGTCGGGCGAAGACACCGCCCAGGCGCTGGGGCTGAGTCTGCCGGCGATGAAGAGCCGACTCCACCGGGCGAGGCTCAGGGTGGTGGCGGCGGTGAAGGGAGGTTCACGTGGCAACTAACCGGCTGGTGGGAGGGCTGTACTGCTTCGACGTGCTGGATCGGCTCTCGGACTACCTCGATGGTGAGCTTGGCGCCGAGGAACGCGGCCATGTGGAGTCGCACCTGGCCGGGTGTGATGAGTGCACTCGCTTCGGAGGAGAGTTCGGGGCCGTCATCACCGCGCTCCGAGAGAAGTTGGGCGCAGGGTCAGACGTCTCGAGCGAGGTCGCGAGGCGGTTGGACGAGTCTCTGCGGAAGTAGGACTGCACCGTCAGGCAGCACCTGCTTCGTGGGGCTCAGTGGTGAGCCGCGGCCTCGTCTTCAGCCTCATTGGTCGCTTCGGCCTCCTCGGCTCCTTCGGCGACGGCCGCGATGCGGGCGATGCGGCGAATGAAGGTCGGGTCGAAGGGCTTCACTTCGTAGTCGTCGGCCCCGAGCTCGAGGCACAGGTGGCGCATGAACTGGTCCTCGTTGGCCGAGAGGATGACCACCTTCAAGTGGGCGGTCTGCGGGTCCTTCTTGAGGCGAGCCAAGAGGTCGCGCCCGTCGATGCGCTGATGAATGTCGAGGATGATGACGTCGGGTTGAATCGCTCGGGCGATGGAGACGACATCGGAGGTGGTGTCGGAAACCGCCTGCAGCCCGACCCGGCGAGCCTCGCGGGACAAGGCGTTCACCAGCAGGGGCTCGTCATCAGAAATCAGCACGACCGGCTTGCGGCTCATTGGGGCACCGAGGGCAACGGGTAGGCATGGTAGGAGCAAGGTGGGGACCAACGGGACCTGTTGAAATCAGGCCGAGATTCCCCACGGTCCGTGGGTGTGGCCTGACGGCGGGGGTCGGAGGGGACGGACAGGTGTCAGTTTCAGGAGAAGTTCGAAGCGAACGTCTGATCGCGGTGTTTGACAGGGTGAGGCCCATTGATTAGGTGGGGCGCTCACTCATCGGGGAGTGGCTCAGCCTGGTAGAGCACTTGGTTCGGGACCAAGGGGTCGCAGGTTCAAATCCTGTCTCCCCGACTGATGGAAGGCCCCGGAGTTATTGGAGAAATCCAACGACTCCGGGGCTTTGCCTTTCAGGTCATCGGCCACCGGCGACAAGGGAGCGACAAACCCTGGCGACAAGCGCCCCATGTCCGGGATCGCCATGCGGTTGATGCCCGCACGGAGGTCGCCCAGGTCGACCTGCGAGTAAACGTTCGCCGTGAGCCGCGGATCCTTGTGCCGCAGAATCCGCTGAGCGACGACCAAGGGCACGCCCGATCCAGCAAGCAAGGTCGCCGTGGTGCATCGTAGGTCGTGGAATCGAAGCGGGCGGGGCAGGGGAGGGGCTTGGGCCAGAGCTTGAAGCCGCATTTAGGGCAAGGGCGCCGACTCGCCTCTTGGGCCTGCTCCTCATAGTCACACGAGGCTCGCCGACACGCGTTGATGTAGCCCGTGACGATCCCCGCCCTCCCCAGTGCCCGCCTCAAGACGTCTTGCAACGGAAGATCGTCACGCTGCATCGAGCCGTCAGGTGCCGGGAACACCAGGGCTGAGCGAGACTCCTCGATCGCTTGGACGACCCTTGGGCGAAGCTGTTCAGCAATGGGAATGACGTCCGCATGCCCTCCCTTGGTGGTGTCCGCGTCGTAGGACCGCTCCACCGCGATCGTGTTTTCGGTGAGATCCACTGAGCCTCTTGCGAAGCCCGAGGAGCTCCCCCTTGCGCATGCCGGTCCACACCGCACAGGCGAAGAGTGAACGCCACTTCCGATCGAGGTGGAGGAGCGGGACGGCCGATGGTGCCGCTTCAGTGGCGCTTCTCCTGACTCGCACCCGGTGCCCGCGACAGGCAGACGGGGGCAAGCGGAGCAACGGCATTCCTTCTCGAGCGACGATCGAACGAGCCGCCGCACGGCTTCGATCGTCTACTTTGTCTTCGGCGAGGCCAAGCTAGGTCGTCCCTGATGGCTTGTATGACGACGCGCCGGTCATCGGCGTCACACGAGTGGCGTCCTTCTCTGGCGTAAACATGTTTAAGCAACGGCCAGATTCCCAGCAGTCGGAGAAGAGAGAGGAGTCTGTCATCGATGCGCAACACCTGTCCGTTGAATCGGGATAGGGGCTGACGGACCGAACAGGCCGTCCGTCAGTCCCCTCCCACACCACCGGACG
>PMBV01000495.1 GCA_003153055.1 Myxococcales bacterium | reverse complement strand
CTCAAGGCCGTGACGGCGATGAGTCGGGAGCCGTTGCCTGGATGGTTGATGATGGTTTCGACGTAGCTGGGCTTCGTCGGGGCCATCGAGAGGTTGGGGAAGACTTCAGTGATGAGTCCGTTGTCCTCGACGGTGAGGTTGAACTCGCCCACGGCGCGACTCGTGGGCGGGCCAATGACGATGGTGACGTCGTTGGCGTAGGCGCCATCCCACTTGCCCGCAACCTTCAGTGTTGGAGCCGGTGTCGGCGAGCGGTCGACGAGGGTGAAGGCTGCCGCGGCCGACGTCTTCGTCGTGGCGGCGGTTGGGTCGGTGTAGTGGACGGTGCGGACGACCCAGAGCGTCTGGCCGCCGTTCTCGAAGAAGGCGCTCGCCGCGAGGGAGAGGTCCGAATTCGCGGTGAAGCCGCCGAAGGTGTCCACGAATTCCTCGAAGCTGGTAACGAGCACCGCCTGGCCGACTGGGCCACGCTCGGTGATGCCGACGGCGCCCACCACCGCGGTGGGCAACGCCGGGACGTTGCGGATGCGAGGCTCCTCCTCGACGATGACGACCTTGGAGGCAAGTAGCTGGTTCCCCATCTCAGCCCTCCTTCTTCGCGGCGGCGGGCGGTGGCGGGGCTGCGGCCAGCTTGCTCGGCGCGGGGGTGGGCGTCTGCTCGATGACGCGCACGCGCCCTCGGGCGATGGCGGCCTGCACCTCGGGCACCTCGAGGATGCCGTCGGGGAGGCCCGTGCGACGCTCGAGCGCGAGGAGCGTCAGGGAGTCGGGTGTCTTCCTCCCGACGCGGCGCGGAGCGAACTGCCCGGTGCGGGGGTTCTCCTCGACGACAACTACCGTCGTGTCGCTGCACGAGCAGCTGCCGTCGAGGCAGTAGGTGTCGTGGGGCAGGTTGAAGACCTGCATCTGTCGCACGCGGCTCTCGAGCGTCACGGGCATGGTGGGCTCCTCATGGGTCCGGGTTGCGGCCGACCGGGACGGCCGGCAACGTCTGTTGGGAGGGCTCGAGCACCACGGCATCTACGGCCGCGCCGCGCTGGACGACGTCGCCGCCGGACAGGCCAGCGAGATCCTCGAGGTCGAAGCCGCGGACCACGAATCTCCCGGAGAAGCTTCGGACGTTGGACTCGTTCGGCTGGCTCGTCACCTTCAAGTCACCGTCGGGGGTGAAGTCCATCTCGTACCGGACGGAGCCCGCGTCGGCGTTGGCCGGGTCCCGCGGCATGTCGAGGAACTTGTTGCGGTGGAAGAAGAGCTGCGTCGCCGCCATCAGGTTGAGCAGCTCCGTCGTGTGGTCCGTCACGCCGACAAGCGTGAAGCCGAGGTCGACGGTGTAGGGCGCGCGGCGTTGCGCGAAGGTGCCCGGCCCGGTCGCCGCCTCGGGGAGCTGGTTGAGGGAGTAGAACCGGTCTTCGGCGAGCTCAGGGCCGACGAGGACGAGCGCCGGCAACTTGGCGAGCTGCGCGAGGTGGAGCTCGTCGCCAGTCTCGGCGTCGAAGTCCGTCTGGACCGTCAGGACGACGTCGTGGAGGACCTGGCGCTTCAGCTCCTGGAGCAGCGTCCGGACCAGGCGGGTGAGGTCGGCCTCCGGGGTGAGCTGGTGCAGGACGTACGTGAAGGCGTGGGGCTTGGTGGCGACTTCGCCGGGAATGGGCACGCCCGAGTTGTCGAGGTTCTGGACGAGGACATCGGCGGGCCCCGCGTCGCCCGGAGGGGCGATGCACGTCAGTCGATCGCCAGAGGGCACGCGAGCGGCCCGGGCGGGCCTGCCACCGATGAGGACGCGCACGGTGGGGGAGGGGGCCAGGGTCGGGCCCGTCGTAGAAGGCGCGTCAGGGAGCCGGAAGCCGGCACCCGCGAGCTCGACGAGCAGACCCCCGCCCGTGGGGGCCGAGTCCGGGGTGACGGCGGTGATCGACGGGACAGCCATCCTGCTCCACCAACGCAAGAAGCCCCGGCATCACCCATCTGGGTGACACCGGGGCTTGAGTTCTTCAACGACCCGTGGCGCGGACTATCCGCTACCTAGTGCGAGTATATGGAAGCTCAATACTTGTCGTCAAGGAGCACGGCCGACGTCAGTCCCGCAGACGGGGAAGCGTTCCGTTGCCGTGTCAATCGTCTGACCCCTGGAGCTGCCCGCCCTTTGGCTGGGGTTGAGGTACGACCGGCACTGCCGGTAGTGCTCGCCTGCTCTTGCGCGTCACGAAGAACACCGCTGCGGTCCACGTGGGGCAGAGATCGAGCGCCGGTATCCCCTCCGCCACGAAGGTGGGCAGGAATAGCCAGTTCCACCCAAGGAGAAGCATCATGGTTCCACAGATGAGCACGTCGAGCGCTGCGTCCAGTGGCGATGCGATGCCCTCGGCGAAGAGAGGAATCACTCCCACCTGTAGGGCGTCGGCAACGACAGCGACGATTCGGGCGGTGAGGATCCGGCCGTGAGACCACCGCTGTTGCGTTTGCGTGTTCATCGTCCCCCGGTGGTGCAGGCAACATCGCTCACTCGCGATGTCTACCACACTCGACGTGCTGGTCCTCCTTCCGCACGGCTCGCGATCCGTCATGCCGCCACCGGTTTGGCCTTCCTCTCTGGGTGGGCTGGTAGGAACCACCCTTCAGGAACGAGCACACGCGGGTACCTTCTCATCTGGGAATGCTACTTGCCGAACCCTGCTCCGAGGTTCTTTGCGAGCCGCTCGAGAAACCTCTGGGAGGCCACGTCCTCCCCACCGAACTTCTCGAACACCGGCCCCATGAACGGGCGCGCGGGCACCTTGATGATGGCGATGCCGATCGACGGCTTGCCGCCGGCAGGCGAGTCCAGCCCCGCTTTGCGGAAGGCGGCGTGGAGGAAGGCGCGCGCCTTCGGCGTAAGCCTGACCGCGATTGGCCTCGAGCCGTACTCGTGGACCGCGGCGACGTTGACCAGGGGCTGCCCGGACTTCGCCTTCGCGTTGCGGAGGACGCCGACGAAGACGCCACCGCCCTCCCTGACAACGACGATGCTGTTGCGGAGGTCCCCCTGGACGAGGAGCGCCTTCGTGCCCTTGAACCCGCGGAAGCGGCGGATGGCCAGCGTGGTGCGCGCGAGCGGAGCGAAGGCCTTCCCGCCGGGAGCCTGCTCACGGATGCCCTCGACGATTTTCGTCCGGAAGAACTGGGCCTCCTGAAGCAGCGCCTTGTCGACCGCCTCCCTCATTCGGTGCGGGGCGGACGCGAGCAGCTTCCCGACGCGGCTCCACGCGCCAACCTTCCGGACGTCCACCATCAGGCGCCGCCCTTGGGGCCGAGCGCGCGCTCGTTGAAGACCGCGAAGAGCAGGTTTCGCCGGAGCCCCAGACCGAAGGATTGCGGCTGCACCTCGGTGATGTAGAGCCCCGGCGGCGTCCGAATCGCCTGGACGAGCTCGCCCGTGTGGTAGTCACGGATGGACACCAGCCTGTCGTCGACGCGCAGCAGCGCGTCGCCTGTGCCCGGGTCGACCAGGCTCATGCGCTCGAGGTCCTGGAAGTGGAACACCAGCACCATGTGCGAGCGCGGCGAAGGGCCCGTCACCAGCTCCTGCAACTCGCCGAAGCTCGCCACCTCGACCTGGCATGGCACTCGGATGAGGGGCTTCTCTTGCCGCGCGTCTCGCCCGCGCCAGCCGGTGTCCGGGACGATGACGGTCTCCTTGAAGTCCGCGTCGTAGCCAGACGCCAGCGGGCCCGTGCCATCAGGGTCAGCGGCGGTCGCGACGGTGTCGAGCTGGGCGAGCTCGGCGAGGAAGGGGTCGATGAGTCTCCCGCGCATCAGGCTCCCCCGAGCTGCGCCGGCCGCTGGAAGGCGACGAGGACGTTGTCAATCTCCGGGTCGCCGGTGAAGGAGCCCTGGAGGCGGAGTGCCTCGAGGTTGTACCCCTGGTCCCGTGTCCGCTCGCCGAGGAGCCGCCAGCGCTTCTGTCGCTCCTCGCGCTTGGTGAGGTCCGTCATCTTCGGAATCTCCCGCATGACGAGAAGCTTCGTGACGTGCCGGATGAGCTCCGGGGTGCGTCCCACCGCGGTACCGTCAGGCTCCGTGAAGCCGAACAACCCATCGATGACGACATTCTGGACGCCAGGGAGCCAGACGAGGGAGCCAAGGCCGAGGTGCCCCGCCGGCGTCGAGTGCACGCCCAGCAAGTCGGACCAATGGAAGAACTCGAGCCGGGGATTCTCCCTGTCATCCGGCTCGAGCAGCCCCTGGGTGAGGTGCCGGTTGTAGACGCGGAAGAAGGAGGGGACGACGGGCAGCACGCCGAACTCGGCGAACATCCCGACGAACATCTT
>PMBV01000345.1 GCA_003153055.1 Myxococcales bacterium | reverse complement strand
ATCGGCCCGCTCAACGTCGCCGCCACGTACGTCAATCGCATCTCGCTGGGCGAGACGCCGCCGAAAATCACCGACACGTACAACGGCGACTTCAACGCCATCAAGAACAACCTCAACACGTGCATCGACGCCATCGTTCAGCAAGCCACCGCGGCCCAGGGCATCGCGGGCGGCGACTTCTCCGTCGCCATCAACGTGCGCTCCGAGTCTGACGTGGTGGCCAAGAGCCTCGTCGGCATCACCAAGGTGCTCACGAGCCTCCAGGCCGAGCTCCAGCGCCTCACCGTGGCCTCGAGAGACGGACTCCTCTCCGAGCGCGGCAAGCCAGAGCAGTTCAAGGGGGCCTATGCGGAGGTCGTCGGTGGCGTCAACCAGATGCTCGACGCGATCCTCCTCCCCATCGGCGAAGGCAACCGCGTCTTGGGGCTCATCCGCGGTGGCAACCTCCGCGAGCGGGTTGAAATCATCTGCAAGGGCGACCACGAGAAGATGAAGCAGGCCATCAACGGCGTCCACGCCTGGCTCAGCGAGCTCATCACCTACGTCACCAAGCTGGCCAACGGCGACATGGCCGCCTCGATGTCCAAGGCCTCCAACGACGACCAGATTCACGAGTACCTGGTGCTCCTCAAGCAGAACATTCAGCGCCTCGTCGTCGACGCCGACCTGCTCTCCAAGGCCGCCGTCGAAGGGAAGCTCGCCACCCGTGCCGACGCCACCCAGCACCAGGGTGACTTCCGAAAGGTCGTCCTCGGCGTCAACCAGACCCTCGACGCCGTCATCGGCCCTCTCAACGTCGCCGCCGGCTACGTCGACCGCATCTCCAAGGGAGACATCCCTCCCCGCATCACCGACAACTACAACGGTGACTTCAACGCCCTGAAGAACAACCTCAACGTCCTCGTCGAGGCCATGGAGAAAGTTACTCAGGTGTCCAAGGAGATCGCCGGCGGCAACCTGATGGTCACCGTCACGCCCCGCTCGGACCGCGATGAGCTGATGAAGACCCTCGCCGAGATGGTCAAGAACCTCGGTGACGTCGTGGGAGACGTCCGCGCTGCCACCAACAACGTCGCCAACGGCTCACAGGAAATGACCTCCTCGTCCGAGACGGTGAGCCAGGGTGCTACCGAGCAGTCGTCCTCCATCGAAGAGGTCTCCTCCTCAGTCGAGCAGATGAGCGCCAACATCAAGCAGAACGCGGACAACGCGACTCAGACCGAGAAGATCGCCAACAAGGCGGCCAGTGACGCCATCGAGGGTGGCAACGCTGTCTCCCAGACGGTCGCCGCCATGAAGCAGATCGCCAACAAGATCTCCATCATCGGAGAGATTTCGCGGCAGACCAACCTCCTCGCCTTGAACGCCGCCATCGAGGCCGCCAGGGCTGGCGAGCACGGCAAGGGGTTCGCGGTGGTTGCCTCGGAGGTCCGCAAGCTCGCCGAGCGCAGCCAGAAGGCGGCGGCGGAAATCACCGAGCTCTCCGGCACCTCCGTCGCGGTGGCCGAAAAGGCTGGAGGCCTCCTCGCCAGAATCCTCCCCGACGTGCAGAAGACCGCCGAGCTCGTCCAGGAGATCACCGCGGCGAGCCGGGAGCAGGACACCGGCACGACGCAGATCAGCAAGGCGATTCAGCAGCTCAACCAGGTCATTCAGCAGAACGCCTCGGCGTCCGAGCAGATGGCGGCCACTTCAGAGGAGCTGGCCAGCCAGGCTGGTCGTCTGCAGTCCACCATCGGCTTCTTCAAGCTCAGCGGCGCCGACCGCCGGGCTGAGCCGGTGGCCGCCCAGCACGTCCACAAGGCAGCCCCTGCCCCCAGAGCATCCAAGGCACCTCGACCCGACGCCGCCCACCACGCGGACGTCGCCGCCGCCGTCGCGATGAAGAACGGCCCGGCCATCAAGCTGTCGTCCGAAGAGCCGGTCGATAAGGACTTCACCGCGTACTGAGGAGCCCGCCATGGCTGACGAAATCGCCCCATCTCAGTACCTCACCTTCTCCTTGGACAAGGAGCAGTTCGCCGTGGACATCGGGAAGGTCCGCGAGGTGCTCGAGTTCTCCTCGGTGACGAAGGTCCCCCGCACCCCAGACTTCATGCGCGGAGTCATCAATCTCCGGGGTACGGTGGTTCCCGTCATCGACCTCCGCCTCAAGCTCGGCCTCTCACGCACCGAGGCCACCATCGACACCTGCGTCATCATCATCGAGGTCCAGAGCCCCACTGAGCGCCTCGTCCTCGGCGCCCTCGCCGACTCCGTCCAGGAGGTCATCGAGCTCGATCCCAAGAGCATCGACCCTCCGCCTCGCATGGGCACCCGCGTCAACATCGACTTCCTCCGCGGCATCGGCAAGCGCGACGAGCAGTTCCTCATGCTCCTCGACATCAACCGCGTCCTCACCGACGAAGAGCTCCACGCCGTCGCTGACGAGACCGCTCATCCCCCGCCACCGGCCAACGAAGTCGCGCTGGCCGAGGCACGCTGAAGCGACGCCCGAATGGAACAGACCAACAGCCCAGTGGACGACGAGCCGGTGCTCTCCGAGGCGGACTTCAAACGCCTCGGGAAGTACATTCAGACTCACTTCGGCATTCGCATGCCTGCGGGCAAACGAGTCATGCTCGAGAGCCGGCTGCGCAAGCGTCTTCGCCGCCTCGGGCTGCGTGACTTCGGGGCCTACTGCGACCGGGTGTTCGGTGGAGATCAACGCGAGCTGGTGGCGATGATCGACACGGTCACCACCAACAAGACCGACTTCTTTCGCGAGCCCCGGCACTTCGACTACCTGAGCTCGACGGCCGTGCCAACGCTCGAGGACCAGCTCACCGCTGGCCTCAGGGTCTGGAGCGCGGCGTGCTCGACAGGCGAAGAGCCCTGGACCCTCGCGATGGTGCTGGCCGATCTCTCCGAGCGCACCTCTCGGTTCAAGTTCAGCATCCTGGCGACCGATCTCTCGACCGAGGTCCTGGCAGAGGCGAAGGCCGCGGTCTACGAGGAGGAGCGGGTGGAACCGGTGGCGATGCCGTTCCGCCGAAAATACCTCCTGCGTCGAAAGGACGGCGCCTCGGTGGTGCGCATCGTTCCCGACCTGCGGACCCACGTGCGCTTCGATCAGGTGAACCTGCTCGAGCCCAACTTCACGCGCTTCGGCTCGATGGAGGTCATCTTCTGCCGGAACGTCTTCATCTACTTCGAGCGCACGGTCCAGCGAGACATCTTGCTGCGCTTCATCAACACACTCGTCCCGGGAGGCTATCTCTTCCTCGGACACTCCGAGTCGATCAACGGAATCGACGTACCGCTGACCCAGGTCGCACCGACGGTGTACCGAAAGGGAGCGTGAGGCCATGCAGCGCAACAAGATACGAGTGCTGGTGGTGGATGACTCGGCGGTGGTTCGTCAGACGCTCGCGGAGATCCTCTCCTCCGACCCGGAGCTCGAGGTGATGGCGACGGCCGCCGATCCGTTCGCCGCGGTCGATCGCATCGCCCACGAGCTGCCCGACGTCATCACCCTGGACATCGAGATGCCCCGCATGGACGGGCTCACGTTCCTCCAGAAGCTGATGTCGCAGCACCCCATTCCCGTCGTCATCTGCTCGAGCCTCGCCGAGGCCGGCTGCGCCACCACACTCAGAGCCCTCGAGTTCGGCGCCGTCGACATCATTCAGAAGCCCAAGCTCGGCACCCGCCAGTTTCTCGAGGAGTCGAGGGTCCACGTGTGCGACGCGGTGAAGGCCGCGGCCCGGGCGAGGGTCAACAGACTCAGCGCCCAGCCCTTCGTGCAACCCAAGCTCAACGCCGACGCGGTCATCGCCAAGCCCACCTCGAAGGCCATGCTCCAAACCACTGATCGCGTCGTCGCGGTGGGCGCCTCCACTGGAGGCACCGAGGCGGTGCGCGTCTTTCTCGAGGCGCTCCCCGCCGACGCGCCGGGCATGGTCATCGTGCAGCACATGCCCGAGCGCTTCACCGCCGCCTTCGCCTCGCGCCTCGACGGGCTGTGCAAGGTCACCGTCAAGGAGGCCGAGGACAACGACACCGTGGTACCCGGCCGAGTGCTCATCGCCCCAGGCAACAAGCACACGCTCCTCAAGCGCAGCGGGGCCCGCTACTACGTCGAGGTGCGTGATGGGCCTCTGGTCAGCCGCCATCGCCCGTCGGTCGACGTGCTGTTCCGCTCGGTCGCGCGCTACGCCGGCCGCAACGCCGTGGCCGTCATCATGACGGGCATGGGCGACGACGGCGCCACCGGCATGGTCGAGCTCAAGGAGTCGGGCGCCTTCACCATCGCGCAAGACGAGGCGACCTCGGTGGTCTTCGGAATGCCCAACGAAGCCATCAAGCGCGGCTGCATCGATCGCGTCTTGCCGCTCCCTCGCATCGCCCCCGAGGTCCTCCGCGCCTCGTCTTAGGCCGGCGACCGCCTCGTCAGAAGTGGACGGCGAAACCCATGCCACCGACCGCCGGAGCGAGGGTGAGCCGCACGGTCGTGGGCGCCTCCGGCCCCAGGTCGCCTGTGAGGTACCGATTCCACGCGCCGTCGAGGGCCGTGGGCTGGGTGAAGATGGTGCCCTCTCCGATGGCAGCCCCGACGACGAAGTTGATGAGCGCCGAGAGCCAGTGCCCAAAGCCCAGCCCGATGACGAGGCCCAGGCCGAGGTTGAAGGCGACGTTGACGGCGTGCATGTACCAGGTAACGCCCGACATCTCGTTGGCTGCGTCCTTGACGATGAGCCGCTCGGCCTCGGCCAAGACGGCGCACTCATCGCCGCCAGCGGCCGCGCGCGTCGCGAAGGCCGGCGCGTCGTCCATCACCTCGGGTATGCTGAGAATGGTGAAGCCCACGCCCACGGCGGTGGAGGCCACGCCCACCACGAAATCCTTCTGGTCCTCCGGCCCGAGGAGCGGGATGGCGGCGAGCTGCCCCAGGGTGCCCACCCCGTAGATCGCCCCCCAGGCCAGCGCCCAGGTGCGCGACGCGGCGGCATCGGCATCGAGGGCTCGAGAGAGCGCGCGCAGCCGGTCGGCGGTGGAGCGCCCCTGGAGACTCGGGGAGGCCGCCACGGGGAGAGGACACTCGGCCACTGCGAGCGAAGGAACGAGCAGCGGCACGACGAAAAGAGCGAGCAAGCGCATGGGCATTCCTTGAGGTTCTACGTTGGGGTGTGTGGAGGCGCGACCACCGCCACGGGGCCGGGCTCGGGTTCGAAAAGCTTCAGAGAGAACGCCGCGGCAACGACGAGCAGCCCCATGGCGACGAGCATCGACGGGCCAAACGAGCCATCGGCTGTCTTGAGCGCTTCCATCACGTAGACGAAGACGACCGAGGCCTGCCCCACCAACTGGAGCAGGCCATTGGAGGTGCCTTCAGGCGTGGGCCGGGTGATCTCCGAGGCGTACTGCATGCCCACCGGCATGATGCTCACCAGGAAGAACCCCAGCTCGAACGCCGACCCGGCCATCACCACGAATGACGTGGCGAAGGCCAAACCAAACAGACCGGGAATGCCAGCCACCAGCCCCAAAATGATGAAGGGCTTGCGTCGGCGCGAGCGATCCGACATCGGCGCGATGACCACCGCTCCGATGAGACCGCCCACCAGCATGATGGCGCCCAACGTGCCGGCGTCTTCGGGGCCGAACCCGCGGAGGCGAACGATGCCTTCGATCCACGTGGTGACGCCGTTGAAGACCCCCATGCCGAGGAACATCACCAGCCCGTAAATCAAGAAGCTCTTCACCTTGAGCGCGTGACCCAGCCCGTCGAGCATCAGGGCCCGAACCTCTTCTCCCGGTGCGCCGACCGGCACGGCTGGCTTCTCGCGGGCAAAGATGAAGAACACCAGCGACGTCGCGGCCGCGGCCACCCCGTAGAGGGTCTGCACGGCGGGGATGCTCATCGACTGTATCAACACCGGCGTCGCGGCCAGGCCGATGGCCGTGCCTACCAGATTGGCCAGCGTCACCACGCCCACCGCGGTGGCCCGCTCACCGGCGGGGAACCAGAGAGCCGGGAGCTTGGTCCACGCGTTCAGCAAGAATGGCTGGGCCGCGGCGAGCCCGATGGTGCAGGCCAACACCCAGGGGTAGCTCGTGCCCACCAGGCCTCTCAGGGGCCCGAACACCGCCATCAGCGCCGCGCCCACGCCCACGCCGACCTTGAAGCCACGGGTGTCGATGACCCACGACGCGGGAATGGACAAAGGAATGAAGGCCACCATGAAGCTCATGGCCAGCGCGCCGATGGCGAGGTCACTGGTGCCATAGAGCTTGGCGGCCGGCCCGGTGATCGGCGCGTAGGCAATCCACAGCGTCTGCATGGTGAGGTTGACGCCGCAGAACGCGGCCAGCACCACCCACCGGTAGGGAGGCGCCTCGGTCACGACCGCTCTCTCACCGGCAGCACCTCGGGAAGGTAATTCTTCAAATACGACACCGCTGCTCGCTTCGCTTCGTCGACCATCCACTCGGTGAGCTCCTCGTTGGTTCGAAATGAAAGGCGGAGAATCGAGTCGACGATGGTGAAGGCCACCGCCATGGCCGCCTCCCGGTTGGGCCAGCTCGGCAGCTCGAAGCGCCGCTCCAGGCCCTCGAGGGCGAGCTGAGCGAGCCGGGCGTCGACTTCCTTGTTCAGCTCCTTCACCTCGACCCACCCGCCCACTCCCCCATAAATGAGCCGCGTCGTCGCGCGATCGGCGCGCATCACCTTGACCCCCGCGTCGACCAGCCGGCCGAAGTAGCGGCTCCAGGCGTCACCGCGCACCCGCTCCACCGACCCGAGCGACGTCACCAGCGCCTCCGCGTGCATCAACCGCACGCCCAGGAACACCGACTCGATGTCTGGGAAGAAGTGGTACGCCGAGGGCCGGGGAATTCGCGCCCTGGTGCAGACGTCGGCAAACGAGACATCTTGAGGGCGCTTGGTCTCGAGGAGCGCCTTGGCCGCCTCGATCAGCTTGACCCGCCGCTCCCGGCCCTTGCGGCTGGTGTACTTGAACTTCCCCGCCACCAGGTCGTCCATCACTCGACTGTCGCGGGGCGTTTCAGGAGTCGACATGCGTCGAGTCCGGACCCTACCTCAACACGCCGCCGCAGTTCACCTCCCTCCCCTCCTCGGGCTCGTGACGCCGCACGTCACGCTGCAGTCCCATTGAAACTCGACAATTGTTGACTTTCAAGACTCACCGGTCGTACCGTCGGGGACCGGTGGAGCCCTCGATCACGAAGACAGACGAGCCCTGCGTGCTGGCGGTCGACCTCGGCACGTCGGGGTGCAAGACGGCGCTGGTGTCCCTCTCGGGCAAGGTGTTGGGTTGGGCCTTCGAGCCGGTGGCGCTACGGGTGTTGCCCGGCGGCGGCGCGGAGCAGGTGCCCGGTGACTGGTGGGCGGCGTTCCTCGGCACCGCGCGGAAGGTGCTGGCGAGCCAGGCCCCGGGCCGGGTGGTGGCGGTGTGCTGCTCCTGCCAGGGAGAAGGCACCATCCCCGTGGATGAGCGCGGAGAGGCCTTGAGCAACGCGCTCTTGTGGATGGACATGCGCGGAGCCGCTGCGCTGCGCCGACACGTGCGCGGGCTGGTCAACGTCGCGGGCTACGACGCGCTCAAGCTGGTGAGATACCTCCGCCTCACCGGGGGTGCTCCGGCGCTGTCGGGAAAGGACCCGGCCGCCCACATGCTCTTCGTGCGCGACGAATGGCCAGACATTTACCGGCGCACGGCCAAGTTTCTCAACGTCACCGACTACCTGGTGCTGAGGCTCACGGGGCGGGCGGTGGCGACGCAAGACTCCATTCTCACCTCGTGGGTGACGGACAACCGCGACCCCTCGAACGTGCGCTACCACCCCGGGCTCCTGCGCGGCTCGGGCATCGACCCCGAGAAGTTCCCCGAGCTGGTGCGGTGCACCGATGTGGTGGGCACGCTCAGGCCCGAGGTGGCCAGCGAGCTGGGGCTCCCGTCGAGCACGCCGGTGGTGGCTGGAGCGGTGGACACCACGGCGGCGGCCATCGGCTCGGGCGCGGTGGCCGACTTCGACGCGCACCTCTACATCGGCACCTCGTCGTGGATCGCCGCGCACGTGCCGTTCAAGAAGACCGACGTGGGCGCGTCCATCGCCTCGGTGCCGTGCGCGATCCCCGACCGGTACCTGATGGTGGCGATGCAGACGGCGGCCGGCGCGAACCTCACCTTCCTCCGCGACCGAATCCTGTACCACACCGACGAGCTGCTCCAGGAGGCCCGCCAGCCCGACGTCTACAAGCTGCTCGATCAGATCGCCGCCCGAGTGCCGGCGGGCAGCCGTGGCCTCCTCTACACGCCGTGGCTGTTCGGCGAGCGGAGCCCGGTGGAGGATCGCACGCTGAGGGCGGGCCTGTTCAACCTCTCGCTCGAGCATTCGAGAGAAGACATCATTCGTGCCTTCCTCGAGGGCGTGGCCTTCAACACCCGCTGGCTGTTGGAGCCGGTGACCCGGTTCCTCGGACAGCGGCCCAAGGCCCTCACCATCGTGGGTGGCGGTGGAGCCTCGGCGGTCTGGTGTCAAATCTTCGCCGACGTGCTCGACCTGAAGGTGCGCCAGTTGAGCGAGCCCCAGCAGGCCAACGCGCGCGGCGCGGCGATCATCGCAGCCGTGGGGTTGGGCCTGATGCGCTTCGACGAGGCGACCCAACGAACCGCCATCGCCGCCGAGTACCACCCCCAGCCGGCTCACCGCGAAGTGCTCGACGAATCCTTCAGCACCTTCCTCGAGCTGTACCGGAGGCTCGCGCCGCTCTACCGCCGGCGGGCCACTTCCCGGAGGTCCTCATGAGCTTCGATGCTGCAAGAAAGACGGTGCTGGACGCCTGCCTCACCTTGGCTGATCGCGGTTACCTCGCGGGGGTGGGCGGCAACGTCGCGCTCCGCATCGACCGCTGGCACTTCGTGGTGACGCCGTCGGGGTCCGACTACTACGCGATGAGCCCAGAGGATCTCCCGGTGCTGACGCTGACCGAGCTCGACGTGGTCGATGGAGGCCGGGCGCCTTCGGTGGAGAGCGGGCTCCACGCCCGGGTCTTCCTCGAGCGAGCGGACGTCTTCGCCAGCGTACACACGCACCAGCCCGTGGCCAGCGCCGTGGCCCTGCTGAGGCGCAGCCTTCCGGCTCCTGACGCCGAGACCGCCCGCGCCCTGGGCCCACGCATCGAGACCGTCGCCTACGCACCCTCGGGCACCAGCTTCCTCGTGCGCGCCCTTGGGAAGCGGCTCAACCCAGACATCAACGCCTACCTGCTCGCGAACCACGGTCTGTTGTGCGTGGGCCCCACCATGGAGGCAGCCATCGCGCGGGTCGCGATGGTCGAGCAGGTGGCAGGGCGCTTCCTCGAGCAGGCGCTCGCGACCAAGCCCGACGCTCCGCTCCTCACCCTCGCCCGCGCCGGTTTGGCGGGCATTCGAACGAGAACCCCATGACGACCCAGGCGTACGGCATTTCCCAGTGGCACGACACCGATGAGCTCTACAAGAAGCTCGATGCGCTCCTCGCGCTGCCGCCGCGGCCCCTCCGCCCCGAGAAGATGGCCGAGGTCCAGCGGTACTTCGACACTCGTTGTCAGGGCTCGCAGCGCTTGTCCACCCAGGCGGCGACCGTCATCCCCGGGGGCGTGCAGCACAACCTCGCCTTCAACCGCCCCTTCCCGCTCGCGGTGAACCGGGCCTTCGGAGCCCACGCGTGGGACGTCGACGGCAACCAATACATCGACTTCCTCCAAGCGGGCGGGCCGACGGTGTTGGGCTCGAACTACGCCCCGGTGCGCGAGAAGGTCATCGAGCTGCTCGAGTCGTGCGGGCCGGTGACTGGGCTGTTCCACGAGTACGAGTACAAGCTGGCCGAGCTGGTCACCCGGCACATGCCCGCGGTGGAGATGTTCCGCATGTTGGGCTCAGGCACCGAGGGCGTGATGGCCGCCGTGCGCCTGGCCCGGGCCTTCTCGGGGAAGAAGTGGATTATCAAGATCGGCGGCGGCTACCACGGGTGGAGCGATCAGCTCGTCTACGGGCTCCGGGTGCCAGGCACGGGCGCGCGGGAGGCCACGGGCATTCCATCGTCGGCGCTGCGTTACACCCAGGAGTGTTTCCCCAACGACCTGGGCGCGCTCCGTCGACGGCTGTGGCTCAACCGACTCACGGGAGGCACGGCGGCGGTGCTGCTCGAGCCCTTCGGCCCGGAGAGCGGCACTCGCCCGGTCAACCTCACGTACAACGGCGAGGTGCGCAAGCTGTGCGACGAGTTCGGCGCGCTGTTGGTATTCGATGAGGTCGTCACCGGCTTCCGGGTCGGCATGGGCGGGGCGCAGGGCTACTTCAACGTGAAGCCAGACCTCACCGTCTTCGGCAAGTGTCTCACCGGCGGGTTCCCCATGGCGGGAGGCGTGGGCGGGCGGAAGGACGTCATGATGCTGCTCGCCGGGGGGCTCTCGGCCACTGGCAAGCGGGCCTTCGTCGGAGGCACCCTGAGCGCCAACCCGCTGTCGTGCGTCGCCGGCTATTACGCGCTCACCGAGATGGAGCGGACCCAAGCCCCGGTGCTGGCGGGGCGAGCGGGCGACCGGCTGTGCCGGGGCCTCAACGACATTCTCACCAGGCTCGACCTGCCCTACGTGGCGTACAACCAGGGCTCCATCGTACACCTCGAGACGTCGGGCCTCATGCTGATGTCCATGCGCACGCCGGTGAAGCTGCTCCGCGAGCTCGGCCCCAGGAGGCACCTCATGGAAGACATGGGCGCGGCCTACACAGCCCACGGGCTCATCACCCTCGCCGGGAGCCGGTTGTACTGCAGTATGGCCGACACCGACGACGTCGTCGACGACGCCCTGTCTCGCTTCGAGGCCGTCTTCCAACTGGTATGACGATGCCTCCCACACCGGTCACCGAGTCGCAGGAGGTCGTTGCCGCGTGGCGCCGGCTTGACGAGGCTAAGGCGCTGAGCCCGCTGTCGCTCTCGGCGAGGGTTCCGGGTCAGCCAGCCATGGACGCGGTGGTGAACGGGGCCCAGCACCGGGTCGCGTTCGAGGAGCGAGCGGCCGAGCCCTTGGGCACGCTCCACGGAGAGATCTACCGGAGGAGGCCCGACGTCGGAGCCATCGTCGTGGCGCGGCCACGGTGGGCGAGTGCCTTGGCCTTGACCCACGCACCCGTGCCTGGACTCTTCGACGAGCAGGTGCGGCAGCTCGGGCGCCGGGTCGAGCGCCTCGCCGAGCTGAGCCAGTTGAGCAGCCGGCACTGCGCGTATGTGTGGGGCGATGGAGTGCTGTGCCTGGGCGTCACCCTCGAGCGGGCGGTCTTCAATGTGGAGCTGCTCGAGAAGTGCTCCCAGGCCTACCTCCTCGCGACGTCCACCGGCCTCAAGGTCTTCACGGTGCCGCTCTGGGTGCGCGAGATTGCCTTTCATCGGTTGAAGAAGGATCAAGCCCGGGCGGCGATGGCCTGGGCGCGAGGGGAGAAGCCTGGGGGCTTCACCGCGTACTGACGACACGGTGCGATGAAACATGAAGTTCGCGCCCGGTGGCGATGGCGCTGGGACCGGATTTGGCCATTTTTGGGGAGGAGGAAGCCAAGCTACCGGGAGGGTTTCGACACGCGTCCGAAGAGCTCAGCGCCAAGCACGACTCGCCACCTCGGTGTGCCGAAGGTGGGGTCGAGGCCCAATCCAGCGCCGAGCCTCACTCTAAGCTGCGGGCCCTCGCCAGTGCCTTCGAACCGAGCGCTCATCAGTGCCTCGAGGCCGGTGGTGTCGCCACCGAAGAACGAGCGAAACGCCGTCTGGCCAAAGAGCTCGGGGCCGACGATGACCGCCCACCCGGGAGCCACCGCGAGGCGCGCGCCCCCGGCTACCCCGAAGAGCAGCTCGCTGCCCCGCGGCCCGTTCGACCCTGGCCCGTCGTCTCGGGGGCGGACATGCACGCCCAGGTGCCCCGCGTAGGTGAGCATGCCCAGGTCGCCCGCGAAAAGCACCCGGCCCATGGCGCGGAAGGTGCCGTCGCTGTCGTAGTCGGCCAGGCGACCGCTGGGGATGACGAGTTGTACCCCGGCCCCGAGGCGGAATGGGCCCCCTGCCTCGCCGAAGAGCCGCACATCGAAACCCAGAGCGTAGTCAGACAGTGTGTCTGGGTTGGACCCCAAGGTAACCGCGGGCGCGACGAAGGCGGTGTCTCCCACCGTGCTGTTCCTGCCGGAGATGACCAGCGGCATGGACATGTTGAGGGAGAGACGAAAGCGGTCGTAGGTGACCGCCATGCCGAAGTCGGCAAACGCTTGGTGTTCGACGACCGCCAAGCCCTGAGGGCCGACCCGGAGCCCGTCGTGTGCGTAGCCCATGGTGACGGCGAGGTCCCCCCCCAGGCCTCCACTCAGGTCGAGCGCGTCCATCACCAGCCAGCCAGCCCCGGCCGGCGACGGGTAGAACCGCTCCACTGAGAATCCATGGGCCTGCGCCTGAGCATGCGCCGGCGACGTGGAAGCGCAGAGGGCAAGGACCAACGCGAAACCGCCGCATCGAGGGCTAGAACTCAGCATGGGCTTTCGCTCCGAGGATATGCACTGGTCCGCGGTCTGCGTTGAACCCGGGATTCCACAGGAGCTGGTAGTCGGCCGCCAGCCACACGGCCTTGAAGAAATTCACGCTGTAGAACGCCTCGACGACGCCCTCGGGGGCTTTGCGGAGGAAACCATCTCCGATGAACCCGTCAACTCCACCCATCGCCAAGTATTCGGCATGGGTGTTGGAGATCCAGCTCATGCCGAAACCGACCCCGGTGACGTCCAAGGGCCGCTTCCAGGCCACGCCCTTGGCCACGACCGCGATGGACAGCGACCGGTCTGCCGGGTTGTACGCGTCGACCTCGGTATCACCGTCGGACCACATGGCCCTGAGCATCAAGCCAATGCCCTGGGTGATGTACTGCTCCACGTTGAGGCCGATACCCAGCTTGACGTTGGGCTTGCGGACCCAGCACAGATCCGGCGCATTGAAGTTGCCGGAGCCGTAGTTGAAGGCAGTGCAGGAACCCGCGTTGTGGGTGACGGGGTTGGAGTTGAAGGCCGCGATGGCGTCGTCGAAACGCCCGGTGAATACGCGATTGCGGTAGCCGAGGAGCCGAACGGCGCCGGGCTGCCCAAACAGCACGTGCGAGTGGGTGAGCTCAACCTGGTCCCCGTAGTACTCCCAGATTCTGAACTCCTGCGGCAGGTCGTTGGGGTTCTGCGGCGGGGTGATGCGGCCAAAGCGCAGCGCCCAGTCGTCCCAATAGAGTTCGGCGGTGGCGCCCCACGAGTAGCCCCGCGCGTCTGACGTGAAGTCCCAGGAGGCGTGCGTCATGAAGGCCATGTTGAAGAATGTCTGACGCGGGTCTCCGGTGACGGAGTTGCGGTCGAACATGTCAAGGATGGTGAAGCTTCCCACCGTGACCACCAGGCGCCGGCTGTCCACCACTGCGCCCAGCTGGAGTGGGTCCGACTCCCGCACCACTGGGTGACCGCCGAGGCCGAACGTCTGCCGCAGGTTGAGGCGCGCTCGGTACAGCTGAGGGGTCTCGGAGCCACCCTTCTGGAGCTCGAAGTTCTGAATCGCCCCTCCGATGCCGCGCAATTGCGAAAGCGGCCGCTCGGCGATGAGCTCAGGGGCGAAGTAGACCTCTCCACCGAGCCACAGCTTGACGCCGATGAAGAGGCTGAGGGTGCCGGTGAAGCTGCGCTCGAGGTCTGGAGTGAGCGACTTGATGCTGCCGTTTGCGTTGGTGTAGGGCGCCTTGAACGGCAGCTTCCAGGAAGAGATGTAAGTGAACTGCCCGTAGACGTTCCAGCGCTCGTCGGCGAGGTTGTGTAGGCCATGCTCGGACAAAAGGGTCATCACGTCGAAGGCGTCCGCGTCGTGCGGGGCCGGGGGACCGCCCTGGGCGCCCGCCTCTACCGCGGTGAGGAGCATACAGGCGATTGTGCCAGCACGAGCAAGCCGGACGAGGCACACGGAGCGCGGCGAGGAGCAAAGGGACGCGGCGGTCGTCATGGCGCACCCGTCGTCTGGCAGGTCGCCGCCTCGTAGCGCAAGCCCGCGTCAGCGAAGACGCGCTGGGTGATGAAATCGACCTGGCTCTGGGAGAGGAAGCTCCCCGCGTCGCAGTTTCCCATGAAGGTCGTGTCATCAACCGGGATGTGGAGGGTCTCGTTGAGGTGCACTTCGAATCCGTCGCGAGACTGCAACACGACGAAGGTCCTCGGCGGTGAGGACGCCGCGGGCGTTTCGAAGGGCACCGCCTGCCAAAACCCCCTATAGACGACGAAAACGTCGGTTGCCGACGGAGAATAGGCGTTGTCGAGGACGACGTTGGTATTCGGAGAGTCGCAGCCGGATGCCACGGGAGTGACGAAGAGGGTGCAGAGCGCGGGGGCCAGACGGAAAGGAGTCTCGAAGCCAACCGGTCGGGCGTCCACCCGATGAGGGGGAGGACGGAACCTGTCCTCTTGCTGAGAAGCGAGTCTCAAGTGCTTCATGAGAGATCGCTTCTAGGACGCACAAGAACAGTGTCGCCAGCAGAATCGGCCAGTCGTGTGACGGCAAGGCAACGAAGCCCCGCGCTGACGTGAACGGCGAGAAGCGGAGCCAGATGCCGATGGCCGCGATCCCTGGCTGGTGAGAATCAGCGACGTGCTCGCGCGACGCTGGATGAATGAATCAAAGCAAAGCAAAGAACCGCGCCCCCTCAGAAATCCGAGGAGACGGTCACCGCAACCCGCGGAATCTCTACGTCGAAGGTCGGCCTCCAGCTTGCAAAGCCCCCGGCGTCGTCACTTGGACGACCAACGTCGTACGTCGTACAACACCGAGGGAGCAACATGCGTTTGGAGTCTTTGATTGTGTTGTTGTTTGGATTGTTTGCGATGGCAGGTTGTGGCGGTGCGAACGCGGGAAGCTGCAAGGCATCCGGTGGCACCGCGAGCTACTGCATCGAATACGTCGGCACCTCGTTCACTGCCGCGACGGTGAAGTCGCAGTGCACGACCGCGAAGGGCACCTACTCGACGGGCGCCTGCGCGGCCGGCGCGCCGAAGGAGTGCGTCTTCCAGAAGGGCACCGCCACCGAAATTCGCTGGGTGTTCTCCACTGCCGACGCCGGCACGTCAACGCAGACGCTCTGCAAGTCCGCTGGCGGGAGCTACGAGTAGGAGCCGTCGTCAACTCGACCACCCACCGGGCCGGCATCGCACCGACGGCCCGGTGCAAGGTCCCTGCGTTCAGGCGGTGCTGCGTCGAAGAGCTGGCGAGCCCCGAGCGCTTGCGCACAACCCATGGCTACCCCACGAGCGTCCGCAGGGCGCGGAGCAACTCGTCGTAGGACTCGTAGCGGCGCGCGGGCGTCTTCTCGGTGAGGCGGAGAATGATCCGCTCCAGCCCTTCGGGAATGCCCGACACCAGCGACGAGGGTCGGGGAAGCGCCGCGGTCCGGTGGAGCTCGAGGACGCGCTGACGATTCGTCAATGGAAACGGGGGCTCGCCAACCACGGCATGAAAGAGCGTCACGCCAAGAGAGTACATGTCGGCCCGGCAGTCGACCGCCCGCGAGTCGATGGACTGCTCCGGCGCCATGTAGCCGGGCGTTCCGACCAGCCCCCTCGCGTCGAACACCGACCCACCGGCACCGGTCAGCTCGAGCCGGGCAAGCCCCAAATCACCCACCTTGGCCATACCCGACGCGGTGAGGAGGATGTTGCCCGGCTTGATGTCACGGTGAATCAACCCGCGCGCCAGCGCAGCCCTGAGCCCCTCGGCGACGTCGATGCCGAGATGCACTGTCTCCATTGGCGTCATGCGCCGTGCGCGGAGGAGGTCCGCGAGGCTCCCGCCCTCGACGAACTCGATGACGAGGTAGGTCAGCCGAGGAGTATGGGTGACATCGAGGACTCGGACGACGTTGGGGTGTGTCACCCGCGCGGCCAACCGGGCCTCGTCACACAGCGCCTCGGCGAGGTTCGGGTGGCGCCTCAGCGCTCTCCGGCGAAGCAGCTTGAGCGCCACCACCGTGCGGAGCAACAAGTGCGTGGCTCGGTAGACCAGCGCGAAGCCCCCAGCGCCGACCAGCTCCTCGATGCGGTACTTGTCGATGACGCTCCCCGGCTCGGGCGCATCGGGGTCTTTCTCTCGCCGCCCGCCATTGGTGACGCTGAGCGAGTGTGCCCCCGACTCGCTCGTACTGACTGCCCCGCTCGAGGCCGGCCCGACGAAGAGATCGCTCGGGAGCTTCGGGTCGAAGAACGCCGGCTCCGGGTGCGGCTCGGCGGGGGCCTGGGCTTCGACGAAGTACTCCGAGAGATCCACGGCATACCCTGGGGTCATCGCGGCGCCTCCAGGTGACCCCAAGCCGAGATGGCCGCCACCAGCAGCTGGCGAAAGTCGAGCTCACCGTCATCGAGCGCGCCTGGCACTCGGAGCACGTCGGCGCCGGCAGGGCGAAGCTGCTCCAGAAGCCCAGACAAGGACTCGTCTCCCACTCCCACCACCAGCGCCGGCGGGCGCGCCCGGAGCAACGCATCGAGGCCGACACGGATCCGTGGCTCAACCTCGAACGCGTCACCACCTCGAGGCGCGATGATGGTGATGGTCGGCGAGCGCACCAGGTTGTGAAGGGTCGCCGTTGGATTGTCGATGTCTACCAACACGAGATCGACCAGCTTCTCGTTGCGAAGGAGGAAGGCGAGGCCGACCGCCTTGGGACCGCTCCGAAGCCCCGCCATCACCTGACGCTCGCCGGCGGGCGCGGTGACGGTGAGCAGGTCCGCGATGCCCGCTTCCAGACTCGTCACCAGGTGAATGTGCAGCCGTGCGCCGTGCCCCTCGCGGCGGATCCATGAGCCAAGCTCGTCTCCAACCCACACCATGAGCTGCGCGAGAGCGAAGCCATCGGCGATGGCCGCGGCGAACCGGGGGGCCATGGCGACATCGGCCTCCCGGCTCATCGGCGCGGCACACCCAGTGCTGGCGGGCGGCGCGGGCGTCGGGCTCGACGGCCCCGCGAGCGCTCCCTCATCGACTTGGCGCGCGGCTTCGAGGAAGAGCCCGGTCATCGACGTATGAATGGAGTGCCGCTCGGGTGCCAGAGGCGTGCCCTCGGGGGTGAACTCGAAGCGCGCGGATGGCTCGGCGAACAGCCCGAAGACGGCGGCCTCACCGACGAGCGTCCCGTACACCGCGTGAACCACGTTGCCGCCCACCAGGTACAACAAGCCCAGGGCTCGGGGCGCCGACACCCACACCACCCCGGTCTGATGCTGGAGCGAGAGCGTGGAGATGAGATCGGGCAGCGAGAGCACCCCGAAATCACCAGCCAGCACGTAGCGATGACACGTGAGCCCTTCGCGAGCCCGCCGGGCCCGACCGACGTGGGCCTCCAGCCGCGCGAGCAGCAGCTCGGCGTCAATGGGCTTACGCAGGTAGTCATCGACCCCCGAGCGGAGCGCCGCCACCTGGCTCGACACGCGCTCGTCCGACGAGACGAGCAGAAAGGGCACCGTTCGAAGGCGCGTGGCCTGCAGCAAGCTCCGGTGGAGCTGCAGCCCGGCCGCGTCGGGGAGGTTCACCTCGCAGATGATCGCGTCGAACCGGGTGCCTCGCAGCACCTCGACGGCACCGGCGCTGTCACGGACCGAATCGACGAGCCACTCACGCGCTCCGACCGTCAGCTCGACGAAGCGGCGAAACACACCGTCGGGCTCGACGAGCAACAGGCGACGAGACGCGCTCATGAGTCGTGGGCCGAGGCGAGCGCCAAGGCCGAGAGCTCGAGCTCGTGGCTGCTCCACAGGTGCAGCGGGTCGAGGCACAGCCCCATGACACCCGTCAGCTTCGAGCCCTTGACGCGGCTGACGGGAAACGTCCCCCACAGGGCTGCCTGCCGCCCTCGGAACAGCCCCGGTGGCAGCGCCGAGACCTCCTGTGTCAGGGGCGCGACGAGGAGACACCGACCAGTGCTCAGCGCCAGCGGCAGCTCTCCGCCCTCATGGGGAAGGCGCAACAACACCCACGCCGTCTCCAGAGGCCCCACCTCGAGGAGCCGCCCGAGGCTCCAGGCGGCGTACCGGGTGGACCCCGCGACGGCGATCGGCACGCCCTCGCTCCGCGGAGTGACCTCGACCTCCTCACTGAGGACCAGACGCTCAATTTGCCGAACTGGCATGGCGAGCACGACGCCATGGCAGTCGAGGAACACCGACAGGTCAGCGCCAGCCTCACCCATTCTGGGCTCCGTCGAGCTTCACGTACCGCTTGAGGATGACGTCGAGTATCTGCGCGGTGAAGGGCTTGGTGACGTAGTCGGTCGCCCCCAGGGAGCGCGCCTGCTCCTGGTACTTGGCTCCCGAGCGACTCGACACCACCACGACGGGGAGCGTCTTCAGCTTGGGCAGGAAGCGAATCTCGCGAATGAGCTCGTAGCCGTGGAGCCGGGGCATCTCGAGGTCGGTGAAGACGAGGTCGAAGGACTCCGCTCGCAGGCGCGCCAGGGCGTCGACGCCATCGACGGCCAAGGTGACGTCGACCCCGAGCCCCACCAGCACCTTCTCGGCCACTTTGCGCACCGACAAGGAGTCGTCTACGACCAGCACCCGCATTCGTCGAGTCACGACCGAGCTGACCTGAGCGCTCGGATGACTCGACTGAGCGCCCAGATGACTAAACTGCGCACTCGGACGACTAAATTGACCACTCGGGTGACTCAGCGCAGCCGTTGGATTGGGCGCGGGCACCAGGCTGCCCGACGATGGCTCGCTCCACGATGAGGGTGGAGCGTCTGGCTCGGGTTGGGCCGCCGGGGTCGGCGTGGGGCGCGACAGGGCCTCGGGGCGCCCGCGGACCCCCAGGCCGTCCATGATGCCGGGGACATCCAAGACCAACACCAGCTCGCCATTGCCGCGCATCGTGACGCCGGCGAAGGCTGGGTGCCCAGTGAGCACGTCGCCCAGGCTCTTCACGACGATCTCCTCCCGCGCCATGAGCTGGTCGACCTGAATGGCGAGACGACGATCGCCCAGCCGCAGCACCACCACTGGCCCTTGCGACACCTGCGCCGGCTCACCGAACAGCGCCTCCACGCGGCGCAGCGGCAGGTACTGGTCGCCGACCTTGATTTGAGCGATGGAGAGCGCGCTCGCCGGAGGAGCATGCTCAAGCTCGACGATACGCTCGGCGAAGAACAGCGGCAGCGCCAACACCCGCGACGCTGAGCGCACCAACAGCGCCTGGGTGATGATCAGCGTGAGGGGCAAGGTGATGACAAAGGTGGTCCCCCGACCCGGCGCCGTCTCGGGCCGCACCTCGCCGTTGAGCCGCTCGATGGACCGCTTCACCACCTCGCCGCCCACCCCGCGCCCCGCCACCGAAGACACCGTGGCTGAGGTGCTGATGCCATGGGCGAAGACCAGGTCTCGCACCAGCACCGAACCGAGGGGCTCGGCCGGGCTCACCAGCCCAGCGGCGACCCCCTTCGCTTTGAGCTTCTCGAGATCGAGGCCCCTGCCGTCGTCGCTCAGCTCGATGACGACCTGCCCCGAGTCTTGGCGGGCGCGCAGCGTCAACACACCGAGCCGAGGCTTGCCCACCTGCTCGCGCTCCTCGGGGCTCTCGATGCCGTGAAACACCGCGTTTCGCACCAGATGCAGCATGGGCTTGTAGAGGGCGTCGATGATTGTCTTGTCGATATTCACCGTCTCGCCTTCGAGCCGGAGCACGACCTCTCGTCCGGCGCGCTCAGCCGCGTCACGCACCGGGAGCCGGAGCCGAGCGAACAGCGACTCCACCGGCACCATGCGGGCCCGCGTGACCTCGCCCTGGATCCTCGAGATGAGCGAGCCAAAGCCCTCCGAGTCTTCGGCGATCTGGCCCAGCTCTCGCGCGAGCTGCGCGTCCATCTCGGCGAGGTCGTCGGTGATTTCCCCCAGGCTCCGCGACAGAATGTGAACGTCCTCGTAGCGATCGAGCTCGAGCTCGCTGAAGCGCTCCCACGCGCTCGCGGTGCCGCTGGGAGCCGCGCCCAGACCCTCGGCCCGAGGACGACGGCGCGCCTTGCCGTCGAGATCCGCGTATTCGTAGCGCTCGCGGAACTCGTCCACCCGGCCCACCAGCGCCCGCCGGCTCCGCCCCAGCTCGCCCTGCAAGCTCCGCAGCGTGGCCACCCGGCTCACCAGCCGCGAGCGACTGACCACCATCTCGCCCGAGAGGTTCATCAGCTCGTCCAACCGCTCGGTGGTGACGCGAATGAGGTGCCGCTCGGTGCTCAGGTGGGCCTCGCTCTCCGGCGCTCCCGGTCGCGAGGGCTCGGCCACCTGCCGCGCGCCGGGCTTGAGGCACTCGGCGGCCCACGCAGCCCAGGTTCCGTTCGACGACTCCAGCGTCCCCGTCAGGGCTTGGCTCAAGTTGAGGCGAACCTCTTGCTGCGCGGCCAAGAGCACTCGCGCGATCTCCTTGACCGAGGGGAGCCGAGGCGCCGCCACCAGCGACTCCAACACCGTCTCGACTTCGTGCAAGAGCTTGCCGGTCGGAGCCATGCCCACCGAGTTCACCGCGCCCTTGAGCGTGTGCATCTGCCGCATCAGGGCCTCGAGCTCGCGTTGCGGCTGGGTGCTCTGCTCCAGGGCGAAGGTGTCACGATCGAGCGCCTCGAGGAGCTCCTGGCACTCCTGGGTGAAGGCCTCCCAGAGCTCGGGCTCATCAGAAACGGTCACCAGCTCTGCCCGGCGCTCGGGCAGCGCGCTCGCGCCTCCCTCCGAGGCATCGCTCCGGCCGATCGACGAGGCGCTGGCCGCGGCTTCGAGGTCGGCTTGAATCGAGCGCTCCAACTGCGTCAACCCGGCTCGAAGCTCGTCGGCGTGCGCACCCCGGGCGCAGTCTTGCTCGAGGCGGGAAGACATGTCGGCCACCGGCTGATCGCCCAGCAGCAGCGCTGAACCCTTGAGGCGGTGGAACAGCGCGCCCACTTGGCGAAGGAGCACCGGCCGCCGATCCACGCCCGCGGTCGACACGGCCTCGATGAGCGCCGCGGCCTCCCGGCACGTCTGGCCCGCCTCCTCGATGAAGAAGGCTCGAATGCGATCGCCCTCCACCGTCGGCTCCGTCGGTTTGAGCAGATCGAGGGAGATCTCGGGGAGGCTCGCGGCCCGCAGCATTCGGTTGGTGGTGCGGAGCATGTCTCCCAAGAGCGGCGGCGTCAGCGGCTCCACGGCCTCCGCGAGCGCCTCGAACCGAGCCTGGAGCGTCGCGGCGAGCGCGCTCACTTCGGTGAGGCCGACGGTCGCCGCCGCCCCTTTGATGGTGTGGTAGATGCGCTCGGCCTGAGCGGCCACCGAGAGATCATTCGGCCGCGCGCCCAGTGCCTGGAGGTGGCCTTGCAACCCGACCAGGTACTCCCGCGCCTCGTGCTGGAACACCTCGAGGAGCTCATCGCGGTGCGGACCGGTGGCCGGCGCTGGCTCGTCGTCGAAGGCGAACTCCCGAGGTTCGGGGGCGGCTGGAGCAGCGGGAGGCGGCGGCGCCGGGGGGCCAGCCCCCAACGACGGCGCCAGCCGTTCGGCGATGGCACCCGCCACCTCCGAGTGCCCTTCGAGCTCGTTCGAGAGCATCGCGCCCAGCTGCTGGGCGGCGTGGTCGCACTGGCCGGCGAGCCCCCGCACCTCGCTCACCTGTCGCTCGAGCTCGAGCAGGGCCTCATGCCCCCGATGGGCCAGGTGCTCGAGGGCCTGGGCGGTACGGCTCATCGAGGTGATGGAGATGAGCGAGCTCGACCCGTAGATGGCGTGGGCGTGCGCCTCCACCTCCTCGAAAGGCGACCTCCCCCTCTCGCTCCGAAGCACCGGGAGCCTCAGGGCTTGCGTCCCCAGGAGCGACCGGCTTGCCTCCTGAATGGAGCCGATGAGCGCCGACATGTCGGCGGTGAAGCTCTCCCGAACGTCGTCGAGCGTGAAGTCAGCCATGGGCGCTTCCTCGGTCTGGCTCGCTCAGGACAGTCTGAAGCGGCGAATGGAGCCGGCCAACGAGTCGCTGGCCTTCACCAGCTCGGCCACGTTCACCGCCGTGTTCTGGGCCTCGTTCTGGGTCTTCTGCGCAATGGCAGACACCTGCTCCATCACCCTCACCACTGAGCGGGTCGACTCCACCTGCTGCCGGGCGACGGTGGAGATCTCGTTCACCAGGGTGGCCGAGGTCGTCGACACCTCGCGAATGCGAGCGAGCGAGGAGCCCGCCTGCCCGACCATGGCCGACTCGCGCTCCACGACGTCGGTCTGGACCTCGATGGCCGACACCGTCTCGTTGGTCTCTGACTGAATCGACTTGACCAGCTTGTCGATCTCCAGCGTCGAGTTGGCGGTGCGCTCAGCGAGCTTGCGAACCTCCTCGGCGACGACCGAGAAGCCTCGGCCATGCTCGCCGGCGCGGGCGGCCTCGATGGCTGCGTTGAGGGCCAGCATGTTGGTCTGCTCCGAGACGCGGTTGATGGCGCTGACGATGGAGGTAATCTCCATCGAGCGCTCGCCGAGCGACTTCACCTTCTTCGCGCCCGCCTGCACGTTGGCGCGGAGCTGCTCCATGCCGGTGATGATGTTCCCCACCGCCTTCACGCCGTCGACCGCCGAGGCCTCGGTGTGCCGAGAGGAATCGGCGGCGTTCTGGGCGTTGTGCGAGACCCGCTCGATCTCCACGTTCATCCGCTCCACCAACTCGGTGGCCGAGACGAGCTCGCCGGCCTGCTGGGTCGCGCCGTGGGCCATCGACTCGGCCGCAGTGCGAATGCTGGTCACCACCATGTTGGTGCGGTTCTGCTGCGCGAGGATCTCTCCGATGAGGCCCTGCAACGACTCGATCAGCTGATTGAAGGCGTCGGCGACGTTGCCCAGCGCCCCGACCGTCACCTTGGCTCGAATGGTCAGGTCGCCGTCCGACGCCTGCGACACGACCCCCAGCAGGTCCTTGATGTTCGTCTGGAGCTCGCGGTTGTCATCCTCGACCTTCCTCCCGTTGGCGAAGAGAGACTTGAGGGTATTGCCGATGAGCACCAGGAACTGACCGAGGAACTGCTCCATGCGACCGATCTCGTCGTTGCGGACCTTGTCGCTCATCGCCGACGCGATGTCGAAGTCGCCGCCGGCCACGCGAAGTGACAGGTCCTCCAGCCGCTGGCCCACGATGTTGAGGCGCCGAAACACCAGGCGGTCGAGCCCAAACCACGCCGCCGCCGAGAAGAGCAGCCCGAGCACGATGGTGATGAGCAACGACCCGGTGCGGGCGGAGTCGACGGCCGAGCTCATCTCGGTGATGTCTCGGAGGACGAAGATCGCGCCGACGGTCTGGCCGGCGCCGTCCTGAACCCGGAACAGGCCGCGCATCAGCGTCTGGTCACCGTGCTTGAACCGCTCGAGCACCTTCCCCTCGGCGGGGAGCGCCTCGATGTCACCCTGGTAATCGAGCAGCTTCTCGTCGTCGGTGGTCGTCTGGGCCACCACGACGTCGGGGTGATCGTTCCAGTTGTTGCGGAGACCGGCCTGCGTGCGCAAGTTCCCCCAGTCATCTTCGCCGCCCAAGCCCGTTCCCTTGAGGTTCTTCTTCAGCAAGAGCAAGCCGAGGTCGAAGCCCGTCTGCTCCTTCAAACGGGCCGAGAACGCTCCGACCTCCTCACCGATCTCGAGGAAGCCGATGGTGCCGCTTTCGTCGATCAACGGCCGAACGAAGCGGAGCACGAAGCCGGTCCTCCCGAGCTCGAGGCCCGAGGTCGGCTTGTTGGTCTTGATCGCGTCGGTGAGGCTGATTCGGTCGATGACCTCGCCAAACGTGGTCGGCTTGCTCATTCGCACGAAGATCTTTCGATCGGGTGTGATGTAGTTGAGGTGCGTGACTCCGTAGTCCTGAACGAGCCTCGCATAGGGCTGCCGGAGCTCGGCGATGAGCCGGGCGCGATCGCGATCGAGGTAGGCCTGCGCCCGCGACTTGGAGTCGAGCACCAACTCGCCGGCCACGCCGAGCTTGGCGATGTCGCCCTTCTGCAGGCTGGCGAAGGCGGCCTGGGCGGTCGTGAGCGACTCCCGGGCCATGGTCTGGGTGTTGCGCTCGAACGCCCATGACACGTAGATGGCGATGACCGCCGTGACCGCCGTGATCCCGAACAGGATCAACGCAATGACTTGTGCACGAATCGATAGTGCTTTCATGAGTTCCTCTAGAGTTCCTTCCCGAGAACGGCACGAACGGCCGCCCTGAGCGCGGCCAGCTTCGTCGGGTCATCAGGCGTCTGTGCAGTGATGGCGGCGAGCATGAAGCCCGCTTTGATGGAGATCTGCCCGCGAGCCTGTATGCATTCTTTTTCGCTCTTCCCAGCCTGTCTGAGGAGCTCTTCGACCTTCCGCACGGCTTCATGGAGTGAGCTCATGGTCTCCCCTTGGGCTCTCGCCCGGGCCAAGCTTCAACAGGGCGTCGATGAGCGGTCGCGCCCCGAGCAAGATGACGGCGGGTCGATCGGCCGGGGGCTCGAACAGCCCGACCCGGGCCGGGTGCACGCCTCGCTCCTCCAGCAAGACTCGCCGCCCACTCCCGTGTGGCAGCACCGTCTCGAGTCGATCGATGCGCAGCGCCGCGACCGGGTGGTCGGTTCTCAGAACCAGGATCGTGACGCCACCACGTCCCACGGGACCAGCGATCTGCCGCTCACCCAACAGGGCCAGGAGGTCGACCACCGCCACCGGCGTGCCGCGGAGGTTGAACAGCCCGACGACCGGGGTGGGGACCATCGGCACGAACAGCATGGTCGCCGCGGTCGTCACCTCACCAACGGCCGCGGTGTCGACCGCGAAGCGGTATCCCTCGGTACTGAAGAGACACACGCCCGCCTGGTCTGCGTTGAGCAGCCCCAGCGACGCGGCCGACGACGAGGAGGTGGTGGAGGCGCTCGCCATGGCTCAGAGGTACCGCTGCACCACTTCGAGGATCGCGTCGGCGGTGAAGGGCTTGCCGACCACGTCATCGGCGCCTTGACGCTGCGCCCAGAAGCGATCCGACTCCGCGCTCTTCGAGGTCACCAACACCACCGGCACGCTCTTGGAGGCGGCGCTCTGCTTGAGGGCTCGGCAGGCGGCGTACCCGTTCACGCGGGGCATCACCACGTCGAGAAACACCAACGCCGGCGACGTCTCGGCGAACCGCGCGGCGACCTCGTCACCGTCAGTGGCGTAGACGGGGGTGTGCCCGGCATGGCTCACGACCTTGCCGAGAAGCTCTCGATCGGTTCGCATGTCATCGACAATCAGAACATTGGCCATAGGTCACCCGTTCAGGAATTGGTCCAGGTCTCCAAACCACACCGGCTTCGCCAGGACCGCGTCGAAGCCCGCTGCAAGCAATTGGTCGCCCGCCTCGGGGTCTCGCTCCTCGAGAACCGCGACCAGCGCGCCCTCGAACCCCTGAGTCGAGTTGACGAGCTCTCGAGCCAGGGCGTGCGCCGCGTCGCCCAGCACGGTGGCGTTGGCGATCACCAGCGCAGGCCGCTGCTTCACCACGGTGGTCGCCAACTGGGGCTCGTCGTGCGTGAGGGCCACGAGGTCGACCGGTTCTCGCCGTTGACCCAGGAGCCGCTCGAGGGGGGAGCGAACGCCGCTGTCGTCGGGGTCGATGAGCACGACTCGGCGCCTGCCGCTCGGCTTCGCGTCGACCCGGCGAATGAGCTCGACCGAGGCGAGCCGGAGCAAGATGGCCGAGACGAGCGCCGGGCCCATCGAGCCGCGGTGAACGACTCGCGCCACTGGCTGGCGGCCGTCGATCAGCGTCAGCACGCGCCGCTCTTCGGAGGTCAGCTCGACCTGCCGGACCCGTCGCGAAAAGCCGGGGATCCGCTCGAAGACCCACTGGAGCACCTCGGGGCCCGGCTCCGAGCCCGTCGCTTGGTCCCGCCGCAGCCGCTCGAGCTGGAGCTGGGCCAGGGTCAGCTCTCTCCCCTGCGCTTCGACGTAGAGCGGGAGCGCAGGGACCTCGCTCCACGTGAAGGTGCACCGCGGCTCATCGAGCATCTCTGTCAGCGCTCGCTTTCCGTGGGCGTACAAGAGGTGCGAGAGGTTGCCTGTTGGGAGCCGGCCCGACTCGGCCAGGGAGACGAAGACGGGCTTCCCGCTGCTGGCTTGCTCGGCGACGGCTCGGCTCAGGTCCTCCGCGGGAACATGGGAGAGCTCGCCGTCGGCACCTCGCAGGTAGCGTTGGACGGCGTCGGTCGTGACGAGGAGCAGCACCCCCCGGCGCCACGAGAGCCACACGCGCTGCCCCTGGCCAGAGAGCTCGAGCACGCCGGTGCGCGCGCGCCCCGCGATCGCACGCAACAGGTCGAGCATCGGAAAGCCCTCGGTGCTCCCCGCCAACGCCGCCCGCCCGCCGCCAACCACTTCGGGAGCGGCCTTGGGGCCCACCACGCCAGCGAGGTCCTTGGCGAGGGTCTCCATCAGCTCCGGGGTGAGGAGCCGCCGGGCGAAGAAGCTGGCGGGGGGAGCCGTGCCGAGCTCCGACACCCACTGGGGGATGAAACCGAGCGGGCCTTTGAGGCGCGTGTAGAGGAGCTGGGCGAGACGCTCCTTCCGCTCGAAGGAGACGGCCTGAGGCTCCTTGGGGCCAACCTGAGGGCTCGCGCGACCGTGGGCGAGCTCGAGCTTGTGCACCAGGTCCTTGGCTGTGAATGGCTTTTGCAGGAAACCGGCGACTCGCCCGGGGATCTGCGAACGAATCGCGGCCTCCTCCTTCGCAGACATGAGCACCACCGCCGACTGAGAGGTGCCTGGACCCTGCAGCAACTGCTGGCAGACCTCGAGCCCCTTCATGTCGGGGAGCACCAGGTCGAGCAAGACGACGTCGGGTGGGTTGACCTTCGCCCGAGACAAACCCTCGGCCCCGCTCGCGGCGAACTCGATGGAGAAAGACGACGCACGACAACTGAGCTCGACCAGCTTCCGAATGGTCTGGCTGTCATCGATGACGAGCAGTCGGCGCGACATCACCGCACCTCGAGGACGAGGGCCGATGTTGGCGCCCCGGAGCCCCCTCTGAGCCGTTCGAGCAGCAGGTCGAGCACGCCTGGCCCCCCGGTGGTTGCCACCTCGGCCAGCTGGGCCAGAAACTCGCTGAGCGCCCGGCCGGGCCTCCCAGCCCACGCTGCGCCCCATACGGCGAGGAGCACGTCACCCGAGGCCGCCGATTGGCGCACGAAGAGAGAGGGGCGCGACGTCGTCATGCGCCAGGCCGGGGGCAGCCTCAGCGGCGACACGAGGAACAGGCCCGCGCCGGGGTTCGGCCAGTGCACCACCCATTCACGACGGGCGGAGAGGTGCACCACCGCGACCTCGGCGCCGACCCGCTGGAGGATCTCGCTGGCCGTCTCGTCGTGGGCCGCTTCTCTGCCGAGCGCCTCCAGCACCCGGGCCGCGTGACTCGCGACGGCTGGGCCCCCGGTGTGCAGCGTGAAGACGAGCCCGGAGGCGAGCGGCGCGACGACGGGAAGCAGGGCCTCGGGAGACTGGCCCCGGCCACGGGCGCCGACGAGCGCGTAGTACGCGTGCGGCGTCGACGTCTCGGCACACGACACCTTCACCCCGCCGTCACCATCGGTCACCAACGAGGGCCCTTGGGGGCGGTCGGCGAGCTGAACCCTGAGCCGGGCGGCGATGCGCTGCTCGGTCAGCGGCGGGCCGACCAAGACCACTCGTCCTCCGTGGAGGGTCTCGGAGGGTCGAAGGAGCTCGTCGGTGCACAGCAGGAGGAGTTGAAGCGCTGGATCCCGAGTCATCTCCAGCACCACCTCTTCGGGAATGCGGCGCTCTCCGGGAGCCAGGGCCGAGAGCAGGAGGGGCGCGCGACGCGAGGGCTCGGCGCCGGCAGCCCATTCGATCGGCTCCGCTCGCGCGTCGGCCGCGGCTCGAGCGGTGACCGCCAGAAGCGCGTCGCGAATTCGACCACCGTCGATCCAGACGGCTGCGCTTTCAGGAGGTTGCTGCAAGTTCCCTCACCATTCGCTCGACATCGACAAAGGCAACCAGTCTGCCCTCGACGGTCTGCGCCGCGGTGACCCACGGAGGCGTGCCGGGCGTCATCGGCCGAGGGACCCGGCGTACCTTGAGGAGCGACATCACCTTCGACACCTCGATCATCCACCCGATGTCTGACTCAGGCAGCGCGCAGAGAATGCCCTTTCCGACTCGGGGCGTCGCGGGGCCGGTCTTCGCCAGATTGATGCAGACCACCACTCGACCCTGGTGAGCCCCCAGACCGCCAACCCACTTCCGCCCCAGGGGCGGCGGAGCCGAGAGCTCGAGCTCGAGCACGCTTCGAACGTACGAGGCGAGCAACACTGCGTGGGCCTTCCCGATGACGCACTCGAGCGCGTCGACCCAGACCTCGGATGCCATGGTGGAATTCGAAGGCGTCTTCGATGGCTGCTCAGCATCAAGCTCGACGCGATCCATACGCGATTCCCCCTGGTCTTTGTAATGACCGCGAACGGACAATGCAGTTCGATTTGTTGAGGGGCGTCAGTCGTGCAGCCGAAGAATCACTCAGGCGAGCGTTTGGAGACGGAGCAGCGCCTCGAGCAGCATCACCTGCGCACCCACGCGCACATTGAACAGGACTCTCCGGTCGAATGGGCGACGGGCGCCGAGCGGTTCAGGCGCGCGGTGGGGGACCACTTCCTCCCTGAGATCCAGCGTCTCCATCTGATCTGCCATGTGGCCCGCGAGCGTCGTCAACAGCTCGAGCCCCGAGTCGCGAACATCGAGGTTGGCCTCGTCGAACCCCGCCCCCCGCGCGAGCTCCTCGATGGAGGACTCCTCAGCGAAGAGCGTCAGCTCGATGTCGACATCGCCCGAGAGATCGGTGCTGAACGTGAGCGAAGGCAGAGCGTCTGGTTCGCACTCCTCGGAGTACTGCTGGACGAGGCAGGGGAGATTCGTGAGGGCCCTCAGCGACCGCGCCAATTCGGCCGACAAGAGCCCGATCAAACTCTCTGGGTCGAAGTGCACGCCGGGGCCTGAGGGTTGCGAGAGGAGCGCGATGCACTCTTCTCCCACGGCGAGGAGCAGCGTTTGGGGCCGATACAGCTGCATCATTCCCGCGATGAGGAGATGCTCCGTCTCGTGGAGGCCAAGGAACTTGACCCCAAAGCGGGCCCCCGAGGTTCGCGCTGCCCGGCTGACCCACACCACCGTCCCCCGAAGGATCACCCCCGAGCCCTCGTGGAGCCTCACCTCGAGACCGCACGGGCTGACGGTCTCGACCTGACTGAGCTCGGAGCCGCGGGCGAAGGAGACGCCCATGCCCGTGTGCGAGAGGTTCTCGACGACGTAGGTGCGGGTGGCGAGGAGCGCATCACGAGCGATGAGGTTGACGGGGATTCGCGGCTCGATGCGCACCGGAGCGGGTGACAGGTTGGCGTGCATTTCCCCGAGCAGGCGCCCCAGAGACGCCCGGCTCAGTGGCGTCGGCAGGTACTGCACCGCGACCTCATACTGCTCCCCCCGAGGTTTCGAGCGGACCACAAGCCCGAGCAGCGTCACCGGCTCTGGGCTCTTCTCCACGCGCAGACGGAAATCGAAGCGAGTGCCCTGCACCAGTGGCTTGTCGGTCATGAACGNNCGTATAGGCCGTGACCAGTGCATCAGTCGACCGATAGGAGACCTCGAGCTGAACGGGGCTGGCAGGGCCGATTCCGAGCGACATGCATACTCCTACAGAGAGAGGTCGATCAGCGCCCTCGGCAGGTGAGAAGCCCCCCGTCCATGAAGCCTAAACTGGGAATGACGGAAAGCAATCCAATCTCCACGACTGGCGTGGCGCCCAATCGCCTACATCACCACCGTCTCACCTGAGCCAGAGGGCAGCGACTCCGACGGCCCCGGTGCCCAGCATGGCTGCGAACGCCGGAGCGATCTGCTTGCCAAAGGCCCAACCTCCGACGACCACGGCCATCACCGCCTTGGCGATGGTGTTGCTCGCGACCCCGAGCAGAATCGTCGTGGCGGCCACGTTCTCGTCGAGGCCGGTCTGGGCGAGCCTGGCCATCGAGAGGGCGATGGCGTCGACGTCGGTGGAGCCCGCGACCACGCCAGTCACGTAGGTGGCGCCGTCTCCCAGGAACGTCACCGCGCCCTTGGAGGCGAGGAGGACGGCGGCGAAGAGGACGCCGAACTTCACGGCCTGCGACAGCTCGAAGGGGTTGGCGAACGTCACCTCGGGCGCGGCGCGCTCGGTGCTCTTCGCCCCCCTGAGCTGAAACCAGCTGATGAACAGGCCCACCGCGAACATCACCCCCAGCGGGACGGNNATGGCGCTCGCCAGCGTCACCGCCCGCGCGCAGCTGGGGGCCAGCCGCGGCTCCTCGCGAGCTCGACCCGAGAAGGTGAGCGTGACGGCGGTGGAGCTGACCAGCCCGCCGATGAGCCCGGTGAGCAACAGGCCCCGGCCAGCGCCGAGGAGCCTGATGGCCAGGTACCCGGCGAAGCCGATGCCGGCGATGAACACGACCATCAGGCCCAGTTGATGAGGGTTGAGCGCCTCGAGCGGCCCCATGGCCCGGTCGGGCAGCAGGGGCAGCGCCACCACCGCCACCATCAAGAACTTGAGGGTCGCGAAGACGTCTTGCTTGGAGGCCCGGTGGACCAACCCGTGGAGCGCCGGCTTCACCGAGAGGAGCAGCGTCGCCACCACGGCCAGAGACGACACCACCAGCGCCCGCTCCCCCAACGGCTCGAGCACGCCCTGGCTCGCCGCGAGCGCGCCGAGGAAGAACGTGAGCAGAAAGGCGCCTTCGGTCGTCAGCCCGTGGCCGCGGGCACGCTTCACGTCGTCGGCGTAGGACACCAGGAGGAACCCGAGGGTCCCTCCGAAGGCGAGCAGGAGCGGGCCGATGCCCATCTGCCGACTCAGCAGAGCGGCGGTCGCTCCGAGGAGCGAGAAGAGCGGATAGGTGCGCGCCCCGCCGAGGAAGGTCGCGCGATCGCCGCCCTCCTCGTCTGAGGCCTGCTCTCGCTCGAAGCCCACCAGCAGGCCCGCGACGAGCGCGATGGCCAGCGAGGCGACGGGCTCGTACGTGTCCATGCATTTCAGTGGTAACGCCGTGGGTCGCCCAGGTGCCACCCAGCGCCGACTGACCGCGAGCCCACTGATGGATTTGCCTTGCGCTCCGGCGCAGCGCAGACTGTGAAGCGTCCGAGGCCCGTGGTGGCCCGGAAAGTGCCTCTCCAAAGACCCGGAACCGCGCACCAGACACACTTCACTTCGAGGTCAAAAAGATGATCAACGTCGCAATCAACGGATTTGGCCGAATCGGCCGTCTCGTCCTCAGCGCCATGCACGAAAAGGGAGTGCTCGGTCGCGAGGTCAACGTCGTGGCGGTGGTCGACGTGTCGACCCAGGCCGACTACTTCGCCTATCAGCTCAAGTACGACTCGGTGCACGG
>PMBV01000123.1 GCA_003153055.1 Myxococcales bacterium | reverse complement strand
GCCACCAAGATGGCCTCGATGATGACGACGCCGCCGTCGACGATGACGCCGAAGTCCACCGCGCCCATCGAGAGCAGGTTGGCCGACATGCCCCGCTGCTTCAGGTAGATGAAGGACGTCGCCAGCGAGAGGGGAATGAGCGAGGCCACGATGACCGCGGCGCGGAGGTCGAGGAGAAAGATGAACAGCACGAACATCACCAAGAGCGCCCCCTCGAGGAGGTTGCGGCCCACGGTCTCCAAGGTGGCGTTGACCAGCTCGGTGCGGTCGTAGAACGGGCTCACCTGGGCGCCATCGTCAGCCAGGCGGTGGTTGATGAGCTCGACCTGCTCCCGCACCCGCTCGAGCACCACCGACGGGTTCTCTCCCCGCCGCATCAGCACGATGCCCTCGACGGCGTCGTACTCGGTCCCCGAGCTCACCACGCCCTGGCGGGGCGCCCACGATTCGGCCACGCGAGCCACGTCTTTCACCAGAATCGGAGTGCCCTCACGCTCGGTGACGCCGACGTTGCGGATGTCGTCGAGCGACTTGAACAGGCCCTGGCTCCGAATGACGAATTGCTCGGCGCCCCGCTCCATGACGCCGCCCGACGCGTTCTGTGAGCCCTTGTTCACCGCGTCTTCCAGGTCCTGGAGCGTCAGGCCATAGCTCGCCAAGAGCTGCGGCCGGGGCTCGACCTGAATCACCTTCTGGAGCCCGCCGTAGCTCACCACGTCGGCCACGCCGTTGACCCTCAGCATCATCGGGCGCACCACCCAGTCTTGCAGCGTGCGCAGCTTCATCGGGTCGCCCTTGGCTCCTTTGAGCGTGTAGCGGTACACCTCGCCGATGGGCGTCGCGTAGGGCCCGAGCTCGGCCTTCACGCCCTCGGGCAGCTCGGCCTCCCTCAGGCGCTCGAGCACCTGCTGGCGCACCCACAGCCCGTCGGTGCCGTCACGAAAGGTGAGCGTCACCTGCGACAGACCAAACATCGACAGATTTCGCAGCCGAGTCATGCTTGGGGTGCCGTTGAGGGCCCGCTCCAGCGGCAGGCCAATCTGCCGCTCCACCTCTTCGGCGGGCTGACCCTCGAACAGCGTGATGACCGTCACCTGCGTGTCCGTCGGGTCGGGGAACGCCTCGATGGTGAGGTCGCGGAACGAGAGGTACCCGACGATGCCGACGACGCCGGCGAAGAAGAGAACCGCGGTGCGGTTCTTCAGGCTGAAGCTGACGATGCGCTCGAACATGAATGCTCACGTGTCCGCGGAGCCGTGGCATTTCGACACGCTTCGCTGGGGGCGACTTCTAGCCCTCCGTGGCTCAGCCCAGCGGCATTTCTCCCCAATAGCGCCCGAGCGAGGCATAACGCCCCAACTCGGCTGGCGGAGCCTCACGTGAGCGCCTGCCGCTCCGCCTCCCGCGCGGCTCGCGATGACCCGACACCGCCGCCCACCGGCCCTCCGATGATGCGGTCCCAGCAGCCGCCCGGCCCACGCCGCCTCGCAGGCTCAACGCTCGACAGATGGATGCTCCGATGGCCGCGTCGGCGACTGGTCGCACCCCGGCTGCGGCGAGGCGAGCCGCCGAGTGCGCGGACGTTTCGTCGCTTGGGTGGGGAACCTGCTATGGCGCGTGTCGTGGCTTCTGGTGGGCAGCCACCGACCACGAGCCAGACGCGATGCGAGTCTGCGAGCGCTCGCCTGAGAGGACGGTCGCTGCTAAGCCTGGCGGCATGCGAACTGCCCTCATCGGCCTCATCGTCGCCCTCGCCGCTGGCTGTGCCCACAGCATCTCCGGCCCCCGGATGAATGCGAAGCGAGAGGCGAACCTGCTGCAGCTCGCGGCGAAGGACCTCAACTGCACGAGCGAGAACATGGTCGCGCAGTTCAAGGAATCGATCGAGTGGAACGTCCATGTCTACGCTGTGGACGGCTGCAATGGACATTATGAAGCGATGCTGCATTGCCTGAGAGACTGCGTATGGATCGAGCCGCCCGATCAGCGAGCTGCCTTCGACCTCCAGTGCCCGGCGCCCAACGAGCTCAAGCGCACCTACCTCGGCAACGGCATGTATGGAATGACGGGCTGCGGCAAGTCAATCACCTACGTCAACACGGCCGGCAGGTGGATCGCCAACGGTCCGGTCAGCCAATAGAGGCCGGGACCGAGCCCCGGTTGGAGGAGCTACCCCTCCTCCCCCCAGTCAGCCGACGTGCGCCGCTGGCTCGTGCGGCGGCCGATGCACCGAGACTGCCTTCTCGAAGCGTTGGGCGTACATCCGGTACATCACCGGCAAGAGCACCAACGTCAGGGCGCAGGCCGACAAGGTGCCAAAGACGATGACGACGGCGAGGGGGCGCTGGGTCTCGCTGCCCATGGACCGGCTCATGGCTGCCGGCACCAACCCGAGCGCCGCGAGCGCCGCGGTCATCAACACCGGCCGAAGTCGGTCTCTCGCGCCCTCGAGCACGGCGTGGTCGAGGAGCATGCCTTGGTGCCGCTTCTCCACGATGCTCGAGGTGACGAGCACCCCGTTGAGCGACGCCTGGCCGATGAGGGCGATGAAGCCGACCGCGGCCGAGACCGACAGTGGCATATCGGCCAGCCAGAGCCCGAAGACGCCACCGGTCAGCGCGAACGGCACGTTGAGCAGCGTCAGCACCGCGCGGGGGAAGGAGTTGAATGCCTTGAACAAGAGCAGCAGCGTCAACAACAGCGCGATGGGGACGACCTGGAGCAGGCGATTCATCGCGCGTTCCTTGTTCTCGAACTCCCCGCCCCACTCGAGGCGCTGCCCAACCTGCAGCGGCGCTTCGGCCTGCACCCTGGCCCGAGCCTCGTCGACGAAGCCGCCCAGGTCTCGGTCGCGCACGTTCATGCGCACCCCGATGTAGCGCCGACCGTTCTCGCGGTTGATGGCGGCCCGACCCTGGCCCGTCGTCACATGCGCCAGGGCCTCCAGCGGCACCAGCGCCCCACCCTCCACCGGGACCCTCAGCTTCTTCAGCTTCTCCACGTCGTCACGTTCGACCCGCGGCAGCCGGAGCACGACGTCGAACCTCCGCTCGCCTTCCCAGTACTCGTCGACCGGGCGGCCACCGACGGCCGTCTGAAACACGTGCTGGAAGTCTCCCAGCGTCATGCCGTAGCGCCCGAGCGCGGTGCGGTCAGGCTGCACGTGAATCTGCTCCACGGTTCCGCTCTTCACCAGCGCCAGGTCGGCCACCCCTCGCACCGTCGAGAGCACCTTCTTCGTCTTCTCGGCCTGAGCCTGGAGCGTGACGAGGTCATCGCCGTACAGCTTGACCGCCACTTGCCCCTGCTGACCCGAGATGGATTCGTTGACGTTGTCTCGGATGGGCTGACTGAAGTTCACCTCGACCCCGGGAATCTCATCGACCGCCGCCTCCAGACTCTTGAGCACATCACCCAGCGCTCGCATGTCCTTGGGCCACTCCTCGGCGGGCTTCAGCTTCACGAAAATCTCCAGGTTGTTGGGCAGCTTCGGGTCAGTGCCGTCTTCCGGCCGGCCCAGCTGCGTCAGCACCGCCGCCACGGCCGGGTGATGGTCGACCTTCTTCACCACCTCGGGCACCAGCTTGCGCCCCTCGGTCAGAGACGAGTTGGTGGGGAGCGTGAACGTCATGTACAGCCCGCCCTCGTTGAGCTCGGGGAGAAACTCGGACCCGAGCTTGGGCAACGTGAAGACGGTAATGGCGAGGAGCGCGCCTGCGAAGCCCAGCACCGCCCACGGCCGCCGCAGGCCGAACTTCAGCGCTGGCTCGTACAGCCGCTGGGCGAGCGTCAGCACCGGGCTCACGCGGTGGTGCACCTCGTGCTGGTAGAGGAACGACGCCAGCACCGGCACCAGCGTGACCGAGAAGAACAGCGCGCCCATGAGCGCCGCCGCCACGGTGTTCGCCATGGGAGAGAACATGCGCCCCTCGACCCGCTCGAGGAGGAAGATGGGCAAGTACGCCGCGATGATGATGAGCAGCGCGAACACCGTCGGGCGCACCACCGACGCCGAGGCCTTGCGGATGCGCTCGGTCTGCGACTGAGGCACGTGGCTCTTGGCCACCAGCGCCACCAAGATGGCCTCGATGATGACGACACCACCGTCGACGATGACGCCGAAGTCCACCGCGCCCATCGAGAGCAGGTTCGCCGACATGCCCCGCTGCTTCAGGTAGATGAAGGCCGTCGCCAGCGAGAGGGGAATGAGCGCGGTGACGATGAGGGCTGCCCTCAGGTCGAGGAGAAAGACGAACAGCACCAGCATCACCAGCAGCGCGCCCTCCACCATGTTGCGCCCGACGGTCCTCAGCGTGGCATCGACCAGCTCGGTGCGGTCGTAGAAGGGCTCAAGTTGGGCTCCGTCTTCGGCCAGGCGCTGGTTGACGAGCGCGACCTGCTCCTTGAGTCGCTCGAGCACCACCGACGGGTTCTCGCCTCGGCGCATCAACACGATGCCCTGAACGGCGTCGAAGTTCGCCCCCTCGCTCACCACGCCCTGCCGCGGCGCCCACCCCTCGTTGACGGTGGCCACGTCCTTCACGGTGATGGGAGTGCCTTCGCGCTCGGTGATGGTGACGCTGCGAATGTCGTCGAGCGACTTGAACAACCCCTCGCTGCGAATGACGAACTGCTCCGAGCCGCGCTCGAGCACCCCGCCCGACGCGTTCTGCGAGCCCTTGTCGACCGCCTCCTCGAGGTTCTGCAGCGTGAGGCCGTAGCTGGCCAAGAGCTGCGACTTGGGCTCGACCTGAATCACCTTCTGGAGCCCGCCGTAGCTCACCACATCGGCCACGCCGTTGACCCGGAGCAGCATCGGGCGCACCACCCAGTCTTGGAGCGTGCGCAGCTCCATCGGGTCGCCCTTGGCCCCGCGGAGGGTGTAGCGGTAGACCTCGCCGATGGGGGTGGCGAAGGGCCCGAGGCTCGGCGTCACGCCCTGGGGCAGGTCGACGTCACGCAGCCGCTCGAGCACCTGCTGCCGGGCCCAGAGGCCGTCGGTGCCGTCGCGGAAGGTGAGCGTCACCTGCGAGAGGCCGAACATCGACAGGTTCCGCAGGTGCGTCATGTTGGGCGTGCCGTTGAGCCCGCGCTCGAGGGGCAGGCCGATCTGCCGCTCCACCTCTTCGGCGGGCTGACCGTCGAACAAGGTGATGATGCTGACCTGCGTGTCCGTCGGGTCGGGGAAGGCCTCGATGGTCAGGTCGCGAAACGAGATGTAGCCCACCACGAGCACCACGGCGGCGACGAACAGCACGGCGGTGCGATTCTTCAGGCTGAAGCTGACGATGCGTTCGAACATGGGCTCAGCGCTCCGCCGACAGCGCCACCTGGTTGAGGAGCAGCAGGGCCCCGTGGGCGACGTAGCGCGCGCCCTCCTCGAGCCCAGCGCGAATCTCGGTCTCGCCCCCCGAGCGACGGCCCAGCGTCACCCGCACCGGCTCGAGGCGGCCGGGCTTGGTGGCCACGAAGACGACCGAGTTGGCGCCCTGGGTCACGATGGCCGAGTCAGGCACCCGCACGACCGTGGTGCCGGCGTCGGGCGTCACCACCACCTCGACGAAGGCGTTGGGCCTGAGCAGGTGCTCCCCATTCTTGGCCCTCGCCCGGACCTCGACGGTGCGGCGCCGCGCGTCGACGACCTCGCTGATGTACTCGATGACACCGCTCTGGACGCGGTCACTCGACTGGAGCCGAATCGTGATGGCCTCGCCAATCTTCAGGTCGATGACGTCGGACTCGGGCATGTCGGCGATGACGAGGACCTCCTCGAGGTCCGACAGGCGGAGCAGCGGCTTGTCACGCTCCGACGTCACCTCCTGACCGGCGTACACGTCGAGGTCCACCACCGTGCCGGCCCGCGCGGCCTTGACCCAGAAGAGGTTGTCTCCCGCGGCCAACACCTGGAGGCTGCGCTGCTTGGCCTCGGCGGCCTTGAGCGAGAGCTCCGATTCGTGCAGCTCGGCCTCAGAGGTGAGGAGGTCCTTCTGGGCGGCGGCCTTGAGGTCGAAGAGCTCCTTGACGCGCTCGAGCACCCGTTGGCGCACCGCTACCTGAGCCCGCGCGCCTTCGGTCTCTCGGTCGAGGTCAGCGAAGGCGCCGCTGCGCACCGAGAACAGCTTGTCCCCCGCCTTGACCCGGGTGCCGGGGCGCACCATCACCGACTCCACGCGGCCCGAGAGCGGCACCCCGATGTTCGAGGTTCGCTTCTCGTCGAGGTCGACTCGGGCCGGCACCGGCAGCGGCGCCAGGGGCGGGGCCTTCTTGGCNNGTTCTCATTGGTCGAGTTCCTTGGGCAGGGTGAAGCCCACGCCGGTGACACGTGCCCGAGCCACCCGCAGGCGGAAGGAGGCGCGATCGAGGTCGTTGGCGGTGAGCAAGAGCTCGGCGTACGTCCGGCGGGCGAGGAGCAGCTCTTGAATCGGCGCGGCCCCGCGAGTGACGGCGGCGTTGAGCCGCTCGACCACCGACTGGGCGAGAGGGAGCGAGTGCTGGCGCAGGCGCCGCTGGCGGGCCTCGATGCTGGACAACTCAGCCTCGACGCGGGCGAGCTGCGAGCTGGCCACCAGCAC